>DATEMK010000427.1:0-6635 GCA_035275625.1 Bacteroidia bacterium | reverse complement strand
TGCTTTTAAATTTCCGCATCCGCGTTCACCCGGCCTTAATTTCAGCTTCAGCGGTTTAAAAACATCTGTACTTTATTTTCTGAAAAAAGAAAAAGAGAAAAACCCGGATTTTGTAGAGCAGCATAAAAATGATTTGTGCGCTTCCGTTCAGCATACTATTGTTTCCATTCTTATTGAAAAACTGGAAAAAGCATCCGGGCAAACCGGCATTAAAGAAATTGCAATAGCGGGAGGTGTTTCTGCCAACAGCGGGTTACGGAAAGCTTTGCTGAAAATGAAAGCAAGCAGAGGCTGGAATATTTTTATACCTTCTTTTGAATATTGCACGGATAATGCAGCAATGATTGCCGTTACAGGATATTTCAAATATCTTAAAGGCGAATTTGCCCCCGAGAATGCTGTGCCTTTTGCGCGGTTTACCGGGTTTTGAATCTTCAGGCAGACGTTCCCATGGCCTGTTAAAAACTATTTTTTGTTCATTCATTTTTTTTCTGATCTGTTGCTATATTCGCCAGTATAAAACCATCTTATTTTAAAACCAAAATAACAAGACATTATGCAAAATCAAAACTCATCATCGGGTGCAGGCCGAATAGCCTGGATACTGTTGATTCTTTCGCTGCTTGGGAATGTTTACCAGTGGTGGAATAATTCTTCCACAGTTGAAACATACCAGGCAAAAAATGACACTCTTGTCAGTGCGCATGCGGATGCAGAAAGGGAGCTGGCTGCTGCCTACGAAGAACTGAATAAATTTAGAGGTCTGAACGAAAAAATGGACAGCCTGGTGATGGAGGCAAATTCGAAAATGGATGAGCAAAGGGAAAAGATCAAAGAGCTTGTAAGCAAAGAGCAAAATACTAAAAAGCTGAACAAAAAACTCACTGCAGAAATTGAGATGGTAAAAAAACTGCGCGACCAGTATCTTGAAAAAATTGATGAGCTGCTGGTTGAAAACGAAAATTTAAAACAGGATAAAGCGAATCTTGCAACTATAATTGATACCATTTCAAAAAACCTGGAAGCTACTGTGAATAAAGCATCCGTGCTGAAATCTGAATATGTCAAAGTGAAAACATATAAAAAGAAAAGCAACGGAAGATATTCCGAAACCGCCATGGCGAAAAGAACAAACAAAATGGAAGTTTGTTTCAGCGTACTTGAAAATAAAATTGCAAAAGCGGGAGAGAAAACTATTTATTTGAAAATTGTTGAACCGGGCGGCAAAACAATGGGTTCGCGGTCTGAAGGATCCAGCACTTTTAAAATGAACGGGAGCGGGGAAGAAGTTCAGTTCACGGACATGAAGAAGATTGATTATACTAACGAAAAGCAGGATGTGTGCATGAACTGGGAGGAGAACGAACGTATCTTTACCCCGGGAACGTATCTTATCGAGATTTATTCTGACGGGAACCTGAGCGCTGCCGCTTCCTTCGTGATGAAGTAGTTTTTTCTCACTTTCCCACTTTCCCGCCTTCACCCTTTCAAAAAATTATTCATAAAATTTTTTCGTAATTTTACACTCCATCCAACGTAAAAAATTCAATTCACCAGAATGCAGGTAAAAACAAATTTCCACCAGTCTTTTGAAAAGGAACCTCACCGCGACCGCACGAAAAAAATCATTGCCGAGCATCCCGAAGTCAGAGAGCTGATCGGCAAAAATCCGTTTACCATCATTGCCTTATTGTTCATGGTGGGAAGCATGATTCTTATTTCTTACCTCCTTCGCGACAGTTCATGGTGGGTGATACTACTCGTGGCTTATTTTGTGGGCGCTTTTTTTAATCATGCACTCTTTGTCATGATTCATGAGTGCACACATAACTTATTGTTTAAGAAAAAAGGGCCTAATATACTCGCAGGAATTGTTGCCAACTTTCCTCACGTGCTTCCCAGCAGCGTTTTATTTATGCGTTACCATATAAAGCACCATTCTTTCCAGGGGATTTATGAGCTCGATGGCGATATCCCGAATGTGTGGGAGGGAAGGCTTATTAATAATTCTACCATCGGCAAAGCATTCTGGCTCCTCATGTACCCGGTCTTCCAGATCTTCCGCACGTTTCGCTTAAAAGAAATTAAACCCGTTGACGGCTGGGTGGTGCTGAACTGGACCCTGCAGGCTGCGTTTGATGTTGCTATTATTGTTTTCTTCGGGTGGAGCTCATTTTTATTTTTGTTCGCCAGCTTTTTCTTTTCGGTAGGCTTGCACCCGTTAGGCGCGCGCTGGATACAGGAGCATTACCTTACCATAGATGAAAACCAGGAAACATACAGCTATTACGGACCTTTAAACACGGTTGCTTTTAATGTGGGCTATCATAACGAACATCATGATTTCCCTTCTGTGCCCTGGAACAGGCTCCCGTTAATAAAAAAGACAGCTCCTTCTTATTATGATTCGCTTCATTCGCATACATCATGGACGGGGCTTTTCTTCCGGTTTCTTTTTGATAAAAAGCTATCTATTTTTGACCGCACTATCCGTAAAGACCGCGGCAAGGTGGCTTTGACCGATCAATCCATACCGGATGTGGAAATTTTTGCGAAACGACACGAAGAAGTTGAAGCTTAACCGCTTAACGCTGAATTTCCGAAACGTTTTTTGATGGCCACGATGGCATGTTTGACGGACACGATGGCAGTTTTGATGCGCACTAATGCAATCTCTATGCGTACTTTTAAAGACAGCATGTTCACGAAAGCCTCTAACAAGTGCATTTTTAAAAGCTGAAAGTTTACGAAAGCAATCTTCATCCGTACTTTTAAAGGTTTCATGCGCGCGAAAGCCCTCACCATGTTCACTTTTGAAATCTTTATGCGTGCGAAAGGCGTTGCGATGTGTGTGAAAGAAGATAGTATGCCCCCGAAAACAATCTTTATGTGAAGAATTAATGCCTTTATGCGAAAAACAGGCATTATTATGGTTAAAACTGTAGATTTTATTTGAAGATAGGATTTTATTGTGGCTTTAAAAAAAGGGTTGTTTATGGTTTTGAAAACTTTAAACCGGTATTATAAAACTTTATTTCAATCATCTTTTTTATATTTTTGTTTGAAAATGAATGGCTTCTGATTTTTTGAGTTGTAGACATTTAAATATTTCGGCAATTGTTTTCGTACTCTAATTAACTATGGAACGAATTTTCCCATTTAAAAATCTTACGGTCAATACACTGTGGGATTTTATGAAAAATGATTTTATTGAGAATTACTTTTGGGAGTTTAAAACAAATAACAGCGAAACATATAAAGAATTTGTTGAAGGAGATATTCGGAGATTCCGAGATAGTTTAGCGGACTTTGAAAATGAGATTCTACAAATTGTCAATACTACAAATCAAGAAACTATTGATTTTTATTTTGGTCAGCTTAAAGGCAATGTAGAAAGAATCAAGCAGATAGATAAAAGTGAATTATTAGGATACTTGACAAGTTATAATGATAAAATTTACGATTCATTTTTAGAGAAAGTTGAAATAAAAATAGAAAAATATTTTAAAGAAGAAGAGAGAACAAAATATAAAAACTTAGAGGAGTATGAAACAGATTATTTTGGACATGGACTTCTTCTTGCGCATAGAGATTTCAGAGAAAGAAAAAAAATAAAAGTAGTCAACCATAATTTTTATTGCATTGAAGAAATTCCAGAATTAATAGACTTTAAGTACTTTGACGACTATTGCAATTTATTCAATACTTTAATCTCTGAATTTCTTTCCATAGCGGATAAGTTCATTTCTCTCTATGACCAAGGTAAAGTTATAGCAGATGTTGAGAAATTCTTCAATAAAGCTGTTATTTATGTAGAAGGAGACCATGATATTAAGTTAATTTTTAAAGCTGCTAACTTCTTAGGATATGAGAAACTTTTAGATAAGGTTGAAATTAGACAGCGAAATGGCTTTAGAAACTTAGACAAGATTTGGGAGTTTTACAAAAACAATTCACTTGAAATAATTGCTCAAAAAAAAATTCTGCTCTATGACTGTGATACTGCTAAGCAAGATGAAAACTTTGGCAATTATTTATTTAAACGAACTATCCCGACATTCAATGGCCACTTAATTAGTAAAGGAATAGAAAACTTGTTTAGCAATTATACAGTCCAAAAGGCAATTAAAGAAAAAAAAGAATTTATTGATTTTAATTCAAAAAAAGGAGTTGTTCGTGGCAAAGAATATTATGAAGAAGCCAATGAGGTTAATAAAGATGAAAAGGCAAATTTTTGCGATTGGATTTGCAAAAGCGGGACAAAGGATGATTTTAAGAACTTTGATATAATCTTCAAAATTATTGATGACATCTTAGAAAACAGAATAGCGTAAATAAACATGATGAGAGCATTAAAACCCTTCTTTTACTTCTTTAATGCCTTCTTTGTTACCGTAATCATTAAAACAAACTTGTACTTAATATTATTGAAAAATACAATTATAAGATAACTTTGATCTAATGGATTTTCTAACATTTATAATTCCAACGCAAATACCTGTAGTTTTATTTTTATTAATTCTCGGAATTCAGACCTACAGAATTCTTGGTATAAAAGAGTTTAAATATATTTCTTGGGCTTGGGCAATAAATTTAATCTATTTATGTGTAAACTTAATATCTAGTTTTTTTGATATTTATGACCGTACTTTTTCATATGTGGCTTCTAATTTACTCAATGCATTAAGTACTTTTTTTTTCTTTCTGGCAATAAAACAAAATATCGAATACGGCCCATTCGATATTTTTAGAAAACTACCTAATATATTTTTTATCTTAGTCTTCCTCATGGCAGCGATCTTAAAAATACCTTACAATTCTTTAAATATATTTCCGTATATTGCTATTCATCATATACCGGATGCATTAATTAACTTTTTGGTATTGTTTTTACTTGCACAGTATTTTAGACGGGTGAGCAAAAAATACAAGCAATCAAATCTCCTTTTTTTTGGGACATTACTTTATGCTTGCATTCAACTTTTGACTGTTATTGAAGTAGATTCATTTTTAGGGAAAACTGATGTACTTATAACTAATATTGGTTTTAGTATCGCTTTATTTTCTAAAATAATTATATTAATCAGTCTATCAATGTTACTGATTTCGGTAGGCAAAGAGTTTACAAGTAAAGAGGCAATTGCAAATAGATTAGACAGTATCTTAGCGAGAACATTTCATGAAATAACACCCCCATTAATGAATACCCAAAATCTTTTAGAAAAATTATTACGAAACGAAAATGAAGGTTTTAGGTTTAACAAAACTACAAAACATTTAATTGAAGAATTAGATAATTCTATTAATAGGATTGATGCGATCATTAATACATCTGTTAATCTGTATAATCCCTCTACTAAAACGACTATTTTACAAGAAGATTTTCAGTCAAATGAAGTAAGTAAAAGAAAAGAATCTGTAAACTTAAATACCTTGTGTGAAACTGCTTTAATGACAATTAAAAATCAGCTCAAAGAAAAAAAAGTTTTATATAAAGTGCAATATGCAGGTAGATGTGATTTAATTTGTAATTCCAATGAAATTGTTCAAGTTCTATTAAATATTTTAAAAAATGCTATAGAGGCATTTAATTCACTTGATGGTGAAATTCATATTAAAACAAGCCATCAAATGTTGTTTAAGGATGAGAACGATAAGAATAAATATTTAACAATTGAAATAGCGGATAATGGAATAGGAATTAATGAAGATATAAAAAAACATATTTATGATGAAAAATTTACTACAAAAGAAGGAAGTAAAGGGCGAGGTTATGGTTTAGCTATAGTGAAGGAGCTTGTTGAGAAGAATGATGGAAGAATTATGTTAGAATCACCATTAATTAACCATTCATTTAAATCTTTAAATGGAGGTGGGACAAAATTTACAATTTATTTTAAGCACTTAAAACTATTTTAATGAAAGATATTAATTTTTTTGGTTCTTATTGCTTTTTGGATGATGACTTGGATTTTTTAAGTGAAATTCAAAATAACTTTAAAAAAAATTATTCCGAATTATCTTCTTTAAAAATTAGAGTGACAAATAACACTAGTGATATTATTAAATGGGTAACAAAAGATAAAATTGACACTTTAATAGTTGATTTGCGATTAGGAAATGAGAATGGTATAGACGTCTTAGAAAATTCAAGAAAAATAGACGGGAGTATCAAGCTGATATTGTTAACAGGACAATTAATTTCGGAATCCGAACAAATTCGATGTAAATTAATTAATGCTGAATTTTTATTTAAAGGTCAAGGATTTACTAATTTATTAAATAATATATTTTTAATTTCCCAAGAAACATTAATTGCAAGTAAAAACAAAAAAGTGGATCATGTCTTTATTTCATATTTAAAGGAAGATTATAATCATATAAAGAGGATAATTAAAAAATTGGAGCTAAGTGGAATTAATGTTTGGTTGGACAAAGATATGCTACCGGGTGTTGACTGGAAACTTGCTATAAAAAGAGCAATTGAGGACGGAGTCTATTTTATCGCATGCTTTTCAAGTACATTAGAGAAAAGAAGAAACAATAAAAGTTACATGAGTGAAGAACTTCATATTGCAATTGAACAATTACGGAAAATGCCAGAGGATATAATTTGGTTTATTCCCGTGAAACTG
>DATEMK010000426.1:0-7167 GCA_035275625.1 Bacteroidia bacterium | reverse complement strand
AGTTTACCGCTCATGCGGTATCCCGGTTTACTTTGGAGGTACGTTGCTGGAAGCTTTTATTATCCGGAATAAATTTGATGATTATATCCGGCTGCTTGAAAAATATAAAATGACTCATGCGGAGATATCAGACGGTTCTATTACTTTACCTCACCCTGAGAAATGTGAGCTTATTAAAAAGCTGGCAAAATATGTGACTGTTATTTCTGAAGTGGGAAGCAAAGAAGAAGGCATTATTATTCATCCTGTGAAATGGATTGAAATGATGACAAAAGAACTGGAAGCCGGTGCGTGGAAAGTAATTGCAGAAGCGCGCGAAAGCGGCACTGTGGGAATTTACCGCCCTAACGGAAAAGCGCATGTGGTTCTCATTAATAAAATAATTGCAAGGGTACCAGCCGAAAAAATTATCTGGGAAACACCGCAGAAATCGCAGCAGGTTTATTTCATTAAGCATTTCGGTGCTAACGTAAACCTGGGAAACATTGCCACCAATGATGTGATTGCACTTGAATCTCTACGGGTCGGATTAAGAAGCGACACCTTTTTTCAGTTTTTAAATCATAATGGAATTGAATCATGAAATAATTTACAATTTACAATTCACTATTCATGCCTCACGACTGACAATTAACAAAGTAACAAATAAAGAATAAAGAATACCCCAATGAAAGAGATTACCGTTCAGCAATTAAAGGATTTAAAAGACAACAACAAAGATTTTCAACTGATAGATGTCCGTGAAGAACATGAATTTGATGTTTCGAATCTTGGAGGAGAACTCATTCCGCTTGGCACCATCATTCAGAACAGCGAAAAAATCTCAAAAGACAAACAAGTAATAATTTATTGCCGGAGCGGAGCCCGGAGTGCGGCAGCAGTATCGCAGCTCGAAAAACAATTTGGCTATACAAATCTTTATAACCTGAAAGGCGGAATTCTCGCTTATGCGAACCAGATAGATCCGACACTTGTGAAGTATTGATGGGGAGTAGAAAGCAGAAAGCAGAAAGTAGAAGTAGAAAGCAGACAGTAGTCAGTTTGTGTAATAACTGATAACAATGTAACAATATAACAATATAGCAATATAACAATATAGCAATATAGCAATTTAACAATCTATTGGATTTCTTCAAACAATTTCTTGATTTCTTTCTGCATCTCGACAAGCATCTTGAGAATATCATGGTGCAATATGAAACTGCCACTTATTTTATTTTATGCCTGATTATTTTTTGCGAAACCGGTTTGGTTGCAACCCCGTTTCTTCCGGGTGATTCCCTGCTGTTTGCCGCAGGAGCTATTACTGCCAAAACAGGAATATTAAATGTATGGATATTGATTCCATTATTATTTTGTGCTGCAATTGCCGGTGATAACACGAATTATTTTATCGGTAAGTTTGTTGGCCACAAGCTTTTTGATATGAAAGGGCTTAGAAAAATATTAAAAAAAGAATATCTTGATGAGACGCATAAATTTTATGATAAACATGGCGGGAAGACAATTATCATTGCCCGCTTTATACCTATTATCCGCACCTTTGCACCGTTTGTTGCAGGTGTGGGTGAAATGAAATATCTGCGTTACATCCTGTTTTGCATTACAGGAGGAATTGTATGGGTAACCGGTCTCACCCTTGCCGGATATTATTTCGGAAATCTTGATTTTGTAAAAGAAAATTTTGAGATGGTTATTTTTGCCATTATTTTTATCTCGCTCATACCTGCAGTTATTCAGTTTGTTAAAATGAGAAAAAACCGGAAAGTTCCAAGTTCATGAACAAAACCTTAAACGCTAACCCTTGAAAACCTTCGGCCTGATCGGCTACCCATTACATCATACATTTTCAGAAAATTATTTTTCCGGGAAATTTAAACGTGAAAAAATTACAGATTGCGAGTATAAATTATTTCCCATGCAAAGCATTGATGAATTGCCAAGGTTAATAAAAGCAATGCCTGACCTTGCGGGTTTAAATGTAACACTTCCTTACAAGCAGGCTGTGCTCCCTTTCATAACGGAGTTAGATCCGCTTGCGAAAAATGTTGGCGCTGTCAATACAATAAAAATCATTCGCAATGGCAATAAGTTTACTTTGAAGGGATATAATACGGATGCCTATGCCTTCCAGGAATCAATAAAACCCTTGTTAAAACCTGTTCATAAAGCGGCATTAATTCTTGGCAATGGCGGAGCGGCAAAAGCAATACAAAGAGCATTGGTTTACGGGCTTGATATTGATCACATCATGTTTGTATCCAGGAAACCTGCTAATATTGGTACACTCCGGTATTCTGATTTGGATCAAAAGACAATTGATTATTACAAACTCATCATAAATACAACACCTGTGGGAATGCATCCTGATATAGAGACCTTCCCTCCTATTCCTTATAATTTTTTAACGCAGGAGCATTTATTGTATGATCTTGTTTATAATCCTGCCCAAACAGAGTTTTTGAAGAAAGGAATGGAAAGTGGCGCACATATAAAGAATGGATTGGAAATGCTCTACTTGCAGGCAGAAAAATCATGGAAGGTTTGGAACGAAGAGCAGGTTTAAGGTTTAAAGTTCAGAGTTAAAGTTAGTGTGCGAATAACAAATAACGATTAACTAAAAAATTAATAATTTTGAATTCTAAAAATTTTTATCATGGAAGCTAAAGAATTATTTACAACAAAAGGAAAAATCATCATTGGACTTATTTTAGTTGTTTCATTAATAAGGTTATTTCCACACCTTCCTAATTTCACTCCTATTGGTGCGATGGCCTTATTTGGCGGAACTTATATTTCCAATAAGCGGTGGGCTATATTGCTGCCTTTAATTGCATTGTTTATAAGCGATATGGCTCTCCAGATTTTTAACGGAACCGGGTTTCATGCCACCATGCCCTTTGTTTACGGAAGTCTTGTGCTGATCTCCATGCTCGGTTTTTTACTTCGCAAAAGGGTGCAGCGTCAAACCATCATGGTTTCTTCGCTGGTGGGTTCACTCATTTTTTTCTTTGTAACCAATTTCGGAACGTGGCTGACAGAAGGGATCTACGGGCATTCGCTGAGCGGACTGACAAATTGTTACATCATGGGAATCCCGTTTTTCAAAGGAACTGTAATGGGTGATTTGTTTTACAATCTTATTTTATTCGGAAGTTACGGATTGGTAAAATGGAAATTTCCGAAGCTCGCTGTCTGAGGTAAAATTTAAGTCTAAGATCCGAAATGAAAAAGATTTTTTGTTTTCATTTGTTTTTCTTAGCGCTGTTGCATCAGTCAAATGCTCAAACGAATCTTCAATACATTGCATCCACCACCGGTGCTGCCTGTTATGCTATAGCATTCAATAATGGTTTCCTGTATGCAGGTGCGGGAAATACTTTAATTACTTATAATACAAGTACAGGTAATCCGCCTTATCAGCAGCTTTCAGAACATCGTTTGGGAAGCAACATCACCTCGATAAAAGTAAAAGGGAACAAGCTTTTTGTTTCTGCAAATCATGCAGGGATTTCCATGTGGGATATTTCGATTCCTTCGGATCCGTCTTTTATTGATGATTACCTGCCTGACAGTTTAAATGAAGCAGCTTACGACATGGCATTTAAAGGTGATTCTGTTTTTGTGACCTATAAAAGTAAAATGGCGATTTTTCATGATGACGGAACTGCCATTTCTTTGCTGCACAAGTTTGCTTACCAGTCTAACGGTTCGCTTACCTGCGGATGTGAGGTGAAAGGAAATTATCTTGCATTTACAACAGCTTATGGCCCGGATTCAGAAACGGGAGTTCATATTTATGACATCGCTGCCATAAACCAGCTTTCATTTTACCAGCAAAATTATTGTGACCCTGAAGATGTTTTTTTCGGGCAAAATACAAACCTGCTCAATGTCCTCGGTGGAACTGAATCCTGGTTTAATGCGGATCCGCGTGGTGTATTCTATTCGCTGGATATTTCAAATCCTTCTTTGCCTTCGCTAAATTATCTTGATACATTGCCCGGCATTACAAACTTTGCCATTGCACAACCTATCAGGGGGCAAATCATTAACGACACTATGTATATGGCAACCAACGGTTCTTACGATCCGCAAAACCCGGTTCCGCTTATGGGAAATGTGCATGTGTACGATTGCAGCAGTGCAGGCAATGTACATTTCATTACAAGATTGAAAGCAGGTTTATGGCACTTTGATATTGCCGTAAACAATTCTAAAATGTATGTTGCTTCAGAGTGGTACGGAGTAAAAACAGTGGACATCTCCAATCTTTTTAATGAAACTGATTTAGGAAATACCCTGACGGGGGGATGGAATTGTTCAGGCGATAAATATGGAAATAAATTAGTGGTCGCAAATGAAGGATATGGTTTTAAGCTCTTTGATATAACAGATTTACACAACCCTGTTTTGCTTGACACCAATCAGCATGGCGGCTTTTGTTATGGTTCGCAATTTTCAAAAAACGGTGATTACATATTCGGGTTTTATTATACCGGTGATGAATTCAGAGTTTATAATACCAGCAACCTGGATCTTGTTTCTTCGCTGGATGTAAACACGGGCTTATTGTCGGTAACAGACTGGACAGATGCACAAGTCTGGCAGGATTATGCTGTGGCAATAGAAGGCAGCGGATTGGGAAAACAAATCTTTATAGCGGACGTGTCAAACCCTTTTATTCCTGCTATTGATACAGAATTTACCGCTTTATTTACCAATGATATTTTTGTAAACAGCAATGGAAAATTATTTCTTGCCAATGCCAATTCCATTCAAGTATATGATATCCCCGCAAAAAGCATGGCTGCAACGCTGAATGCATTCGGACAAACTTTTAATGCTATAGCTTATTACAATGATACGCTCTATGCTTATGTAACACAGGGAACGCAATTTTTTTTGAAAAAATATTTTTACAATGGCAGTAACCAGCTTGCAATTATTAATTCAACACCTGTCACCTATCCTGTTCCAAAACTAATGTCTGCCGATCGTTTTGGATTGTACCTGGATTTCCAGGAAGAAGGATTATTTGCGTACGATAAAAGCTCCCTGGCGCAAACAGGGTATTACCGTCACGGGCTTGAATTTTACCGTCCCGACCAGTGGGGGCAAAAGATGATGGTTTGCAAAGACAGCCTGATAATTATTTCGGAATATTTCGGGCAGACCACTTTGCTGACAAACTATGATGACTATTTTACTTACGTTTCTGAAAACATTTCTATTCCCAAAGACCAATTATTTATTTACCCGAACCCGGGGAAAAAATTCAGGATTTCAGGTTTAAATTTTCAGATTAATAAACTTGTTGAATTAAATATTTATTCTCCCGAAGGAAGATTTTATAAAAAAGTATTTCTGAAGAATTCGAGTGAGCAGATTGATGCTTCAGGCTGGGAAAAAGGAACCTATCTTATTAAAACGATCATTCAGCAAAAGGATTATTCCGCAAAAATTGAAGTGCAATAATCCACCCGGGATAATGTACTTTTCCCACATTAATATGTGAAAATTGTACTGATTATTTTATAACACTTCAGTGGTAGTAAATTTATTTTCATCTTTGCACCCCTTTGAAAAAAGTCAGCAGTCAGTTCGGAGTAAATAACGAACTATCCGGAAATCAATTTTAATTATAAAACTTCCCAATAATGAAATCAACATATTATTTTATCATCGTATTTTTTGCAGCCGTGATTGCAGCATGCACTCCTAAAAATGCAGAAAACAGCACAACAGGTAAAGATTCATCCGGCACATCTGAATCTTTTGATTATGTGGCTGACCGTTTTGCTGATATCCAGGTGCTGCGTTACAAGGTTCCGGGTTTCGATGAACTTTCATTGCAGCAAAAGCAGCTCACTTATTATATGTCTATGGCAGGAATAAGCGGAAGGGATATTTTTTTCGATCAGAAATACAAGCATAATTTAAGAATCCGCAAAACACTTGAAACGATTCTTACCTCCTTCAACGGTGATAAAAAATCAGATGACTATAATAAGTTTCTTACGTATTGCAAACGTTTCTTTTTTGCAAACGGTGTTCATCACCATTATTCAAGCACAAAGATGCTTCCTGAATTTTCTTTTGATTATTTTAAAACGTTAATCAATGAAAGTAATGTCGGAAAGCTTCCGCTTGACGGAATGAAAATGGATGCATTTCTTGCCCTGCTTCAGACCGCCATGTTTGATCCGAATGTCGATGCAAAATGTACCAACCTCGCAAAGGACGTTGACAATGTGAAAGAATCTGCAGTTAATTTTTATGAGGGAGTAACAAAAAAAGAAGTCGAAGATTTTTATGCTGCAATGACAAAAAAGGGAGTTAAAGCCCAGCCTTCATGGGGATTGAATTCAAAGCTCATGAAAGAGAACGGAAAGCTGGTCGAAAAAACATGGAAAGCGGGCGGTATGTATGATGCAGCAATACAGAAAATGGTTTACTGGTTAGAGAAAGCAACTGCGGTTGCAGAAAATGATATACAGAAAAAATCACTCGAATTATTAATCAAATATTACAAATCCGGTAACCTGGAAGAGTATGATGAGTTCTGCATTTCATGGATTAGTGACACATTATCCCGCCTGGATATTTCAACAGGATTTATTGAAGTATATTTTGATCCGGTGCATCGCAGGGGTGCTTATGAAGCAGTGGTCTCCATGAAAGATTTGGAAGCGACAAAACGTATTGCAGCCATCGGAAATGAAGCTCAGTGGTTTGAAGATCATTCCACTATTATGGATACTCATAAAAAGAAAAATGTAAAAGGAATTTCAGCCAAGGTAATTACTGTAATTTCTGAATGCGGAGATGCTGCGCCTTCTACGCCAATAGGAATTAACCTTCCAAATGCGGATTGGATTCGTGACAGCCTTGGATCAAAATCTGTTTCACTCGGTAATATAGTGGACGCATATAATTACCTGCGTGCAAAGAGCCCGATGATTGATGAATTCGGGGAAAACCAGGAAGTGAAAGACCGTTATAAAAAATACGCTTCGCTGGCGGGTGACCTGCATACGGATATGCACGAGGTGATCGGGCATGCTTCAGGACAGATTAACCCGGGTGTTGCCACTACTGATATAACACTTAAAAATTATGCAAGCACTTTAGAGGAAGGACGCGCTGATCTTGTTGCGCTCTATT
>DATEMK010000425.1:0-2104 GCA_035275625.1 Bacteroidia bacterium | reverse complement strand
TTTTCAAAAAATTTTTTCATTTTGGGGTCTTCTTTTAACATATTTTTTACTTCACATTCATAATAAACCTCGAGTTTATTTACGCATTTTTCGAGGTATTCCCTCCTTTCTTCGTTTTTCTCTCGTAAAAATCCAGCTGTTTTGTTGTCCATCAGTTGCACTTGATCATCAGGAAAACGTTTTTGACATGCGTGATAATAACATCCGTGAAACTCTACAGCTAACTTTTGTTCCTCATTATAACCGTCTAATAAATAACGTCCAAAACGTTTTTCAGCGTTTTCTGATAAACTAGTTCGTAAATCGATTGAATTAGTATGGGAGTACCAAGCCAAAAATTTTAAAGCGAGGAGACTTTGGTTCGGCTTTTTTTCGTATGAATTTTCAGGAACTACTGCTAAGTGCTTTGGTTTTAAATGGTTTAAGCGAAATGTTTTCATGCATGCGCTCGCAATTGTTATTGCCTCTTTCAGTATATCGATGCCACCATGTTTTCCTTCGCGTCTAGTTACTTTCAAAAATGTATCGCGCAGAGCTACTAATGCAAGTGATAATATTTCTACGTCATTAACACAATATTCCGCAAGTACTTCATTAAAATCAAAATTATCGTTTTGATGTTCCGAATACCATTTTTCAAAAGATTCTTTTTCGTTTGGCTTCTTACTTTTGTATAGATAGTCATCTTTTGGGGGAAGTTTCGGAAATTTCTTGTTATAATTTTCTGATCGATTAAACATATGAGGAAACCACATTTTGGTTTGAACAGGTAAATCGAAAGCTTTAACTAAAGAATCAAGTTTTTGACTTACATAATTAAACGAGTCTCTAAAAAAAGTTTTTGTTGTTTTACTTGTTTTGTCGATTTTCATTTCATACAAACGATTACCCTGCCTTATTATATCAGGACAGATTCCATTTCGAATGATTTCCCCAAAAATTAATGTGCAATCATATCGGCCTCCAAAATGCGCAAAAGCATATGTTGGATATCGATTATTTTGCTCATATAGAATCCATTTTGTAAAATCGGCCAAAGGATCTTCGGATAGATTATGTTTATCCACGATGGTTTTTCTAAATTCGAACGGAGACCATGTAAGCGTTCTGAATTGCCCACATATATCGCATGGTTTTTCCAGAGAACTCGTGCATAAATTAGTTGAAATACATTCTGTACAAAATACTTTTGCGCAAACAAAATTGACATTGTGAATTCGTTGATTAGAATCATTTACGAATTTTTGTTCTGATTCAAAATCATATGCAATGATTCTATATGGTTTATAAGGCTTTGGTTTGTATTGAAAAATATAACACTCGTCTTTTTTATGAGCATGACGGCAAATAGGGCAATATTTTTCTCCACATATGTGACGCACATTTGAATCGCCTTCCCTATTGCATATTAAACCACATAGTTCACAGTATCTTGCCTTAAGACAATAATTGTTTGTTATGTGGTTTTTATAGCATGAATAGTTTGAAAAAGTTTTTTTACATAATGCACATTTTCTTTTAAAATTAGAATAAGTTTTACATGGAAATTCTGGTCCAATACCAGAACAGTTGCGGCACCGTGCTTTGCAATAGGACTTGTGTCGGCAACCGCTGTCGTAGGAAGATTCACAAGAAAGACAGTAATTTTTACAATTTAAAAATTTAGAAATTGTTCGAATTCCATCAAAATGATTATCGTTATGGTACAATAAAATAGGAAATTGAAAGGCTTTTGCGTCGGACCTATAGATTGGCTCAAGACAATTCTTTCTAAATATAAAAATTTTAAACAAATCTGGTCCATATACTCGATCGTAGTATTTTTGTACAACGGGGCACCATATTGTTGCATCGTATGACATTAAATCTGTAGGTATATTCGCCTTGGATAAGAACATCATTACATCCTGCCTTCTTTTACCGTTATTTCTTTTATAACGAGAAAATTGCATAGGTGTCATTTCCTTACTTGAGTATATTCTCATAATTTCCAAAGCATAAAACAAACAATAGCGATCAGTATTATCAGCATTAATGATAAATGCTTCATTATTTTTTTTGGTGTAAACTAATTTTTTACTATTTTTTAAACTACCCGATCCAA
>DATEMK010000424.1:0-4327 GCA_035275625.1 Bacteroidia bacterium | reverse complement strand
AATCTGTTCGTAACTTTGCAGTAAGTATATTTGTTTATGATACTTATGGCATGCGTTGAAAATTTTTTCGGGGAATCCTAACAAAATAAAAAAATGTTGTCACTAAGAACAAACAATCTTTTTAACAACATTAATAAGTTTATTCACAGGAAAAAACCAACAATAATGAAATTAACAGTATGTTCATAAAATAAAAACTAATTTAGTAATCAGTCTTTTCTGAAAGCAAGGGTGTTTATATCCTGTTATAAAAAAATGATAAGTGATTTAGTCAATAAAAAAATGAAAAAGTTTCAAACCATTTTAACAGGCATATATTAATACCATATTTTAATTAAATATTTTAAATATATATAATGACGTTCATAAGTAATTTGAATGAGGTATTGGAGGAAGAAGGATATTTGCGTCATCCAATTGACCCGTCAATTGATTTATTTGAAGAAATCAACAAGCTGAAAAAAGAAAAAAATGCAGTCATACTCGCTCACTATTACCAGGATTCAGACATACAGGACATTGCAGATTTCATTGGAGACAGTCTCGGGCTGGCTCAGCAGGCGGAGAAAACAAAGGCTGATATCATCGCTTTTGCCGGAGTGCATTTTATGGCGGAAACGGCAAAACTTTTAAACCCGGGTAAAAAAGTTGTGCTGCCTGATTTGAGAGCCGGATGCTCACTCGCAGATTCATGTCCGCCTCAAAAATTCCACGAATTTTTAAACCGGCATCCTGGCCATGTTGTTATTTCTTACATCAACTGCACTGCAGAAATAAAAGCAATGAGCGATATCATCTGCACATCGAGCAATGCTGTTAAGATTGTAGAAAGTGTTCCTGCGGATAAAAAAATAATTTTTGCTCCGGATAAAAATCTTGGCGCATACATCATAAAAAAAACAGGGCGCGATATGCTGCTGTGGAACGGAACGTGCATGGTGCACGAAATTTTTTCCCTGGAGAAAATAACAAAATTAAAAAACCGGCATCCGGATGCGGAAGTGATTGCTCATCCTGAATGTGAGGAGATAGTTTTGAAAAATGCAGACTTTATTGGTTCCACAACGGCATTGTTGAAATATTCTCAGACAAGTCCGAAGAAAGAATTTATTGTTGCCACTGAATCCGGAATAATTTACCAGATGCAGAAAGCGTCCCCTGGAAAAGTTTTTATTCCTGCTCCTCCTGGTAATTCCTGCGCATGTAATGACTGCCCCCATATGAAATTGAATACGCTGGAAAAATTATATCGCTGCCTGAAATATGAACTCCCTGAAGTAATTATTCCAGCCGAAATTGCAGCGCGGGCTTTACTTCCTTTAAAAAGAATGTTGGAGATTTCAGCCGCTAACTGATTTTTTGATTTCTTAAGAGTTGAGACAAAAGCACACGCTATTTCTATTTATCAATAAAAATTTTATCTTTAATAATCTATAATTATAGCCTCCGGTTTTTTTTGGTTACCTTTGTATTTCCTTCCATTAAAAATTCCGTCAGAAATATGATAATTATTATCTTTCTTATTCTCCATTGGTATTTGTCGTTGTTTGCACAAACGTTTTTTCTGCACCGGTACGGGGCGCATAAAATGTTCAGCATGAGCAAAGGCTGGGAACGGGTTTTTTATCTTTTTACATGGGTGACGCAAGGCTCTTCTTTTTTAAATCCGCGTGCTTATGCCATTATGCACCGGATGCATCATGCTTACAGTGATACGGAGAAAGATCCGCATTCGCCTCATTTTTTTAAGGAGGTGTTCAGCATGATGTGGTTTACAAAAAATATGTACAACGGTTTGGTAACGGGCGAACTCCCTGCCGAACAAAAGTTTGATAAGAATTACCCGGCATGGCGATGGGTGGATAAATTTGCGGAGAGTGATATATCCCGTTATTTTTTTGTTGCGCTTTATGTTTTATTTTACATTTTGTTTGCGACCCAGTGGTGGATGTTTTTGTTTTTGCCCATTCATTTCCTGATGGGGCCTATACAGGGCGCTGTCGTTAACTGGGCCGGACATAAATACGGATATTCCAATTACAACGATGGCGACCTTTCGCGCAACACATTCTTTTTTGATTTCCTGATGCTGGGCGAATTATTTCAAAACAACCATCATCACTTTGCGGCACGAAGCAATTTTGCCAATAAGTGGTGGGAATTTGACCCCGTTTATCCTGTGATTTTTCTGCTCGATAAAATGAGGGTGATAAGGCTGGCAAGAGCCTGATACCTTTTTCATCAAAAATTCGTTCATACTTTTCGTAACTTTGCTTATTATGAAAAAACAACTGATTTTATTTTGTTTCATTCAACTCTTCGTTTTCACCGTGTTTGCGCAAACGGATATAAACCCTGACGGGTACAATAAATTTTATTATTCAAACGGCATTATCAGCAGTGAAGGTAATCTTCTTAACGGGAAGCCGGATGGCTATTGGAAAGCATATTATGAAGACGGAAAATTAAAATCAGAAGGAAACAGGAAGAATTTTCAGCTTGAAGGAGCGTGGAAATTTTATAACGGCAAAGGGGCGCTTACCGCAGAATACAATTACACAGCCGGAAAAAAGAACGGAATTCAAAAAGAGTATCATGCTGACGGGAAGCCAAAATCAGAAGAAATTCTTAAAGATGAAATTAAAGACGGCTTATGCAAATATTACAATGAAGCGGGAGTGCTCATTCGTTCAGTTCCTTATGAAAATGGTGTGGAGAACGGAATTGTAAAAGATTTTGCTGATGACGGGCGTATTATTGCGATCACGCGTTTTGAAAAAGGCTATTTCAAAAAAGAAGAAAAAATAAACCGCATTGATAAATTTGGTTACAAGCAGGGTTTGTGGCGGGATTTTTATGCTGACGATAAAGTAAAATCGGAAGGCACATATACGGACGACAAAAAAGACGGGATGTTCCGTGACTTTTCTGCAGACGGGGCGATCACTAAACAGGAAATTTTTCGCAATGGAGAATTGTTTGTTGATAACCTCACCCACAAAGAATTAAAAATAAAACGCGATTATCATAATAATGGCCGCCCGAAATCTTCTGTCAATTTATTGGATGGAGTGAAGCAGGGCGTTTACCGCGAGTATGACCGCGAAGGAAATATTACAGTTGGAAAGTATTATGCAGACGATAAAATAATTGCTGATGGTATCACCGATGGCGGAGGCAAAGCGCAGGGCGACTGGAAATATTTTTATGATGATGGTTCCGTAAAATCGGAAGGCAATTACAAAGACGGGAAAAAAGAAGGCAAGTGGAAATTTTATTATCCCGGCAAAACACTTCAGCAGGAAGGAAGCTATAGCAAAGACAAGCCTGCAGGTGATTGGAAATGGTATTATCCCTCCGGGAATATTTTAAGAGAAGAGGCATTTTTGAAAGGCCGTGAAGAAGGCTATTCAAAAGAATACAGCGACAGCGGAACCGTGATTGCAGAAGGAAATTATATTGAAGGCAGGCGCGAAGGGAAATGGAAATTCAACAACGGTGAATACGTTGCAGAAGGAAATTATGCTGACGGACTGGAGACCGGTGAGTGGAAACAATATTACCTCAACGGCAAATTAGCATTTGAAGGAAAATATATGGAAGGAAACGAAAACGGTGACCACACATTATATTTTGACAACGGCAAAACAAAAGAAATCCGGCATTTCAAGCTCGGTCTCCGCGATGGCGAATGGAAAATTTTTAACGACCAGGGCGAATTAATTTTAACAACCACATTTTCCGCTGGCAATGAACAGAAATATGATGGGGTGAAAATTACGAGCACCAAAAAAACAGATTCAAAATAGAAAACCATTTTTAGGCATCTGTGTTTGGCATCCCTCCCCGGAGGGGGAGGTTAGGTGGGGCTTATCACTTCACATGTATCACAGCCGGGGCATCCTTCACCGAATCAGCCGCGATAAAACGAATGGAGCTGGTATTCACACAATGGCGGGTATCCTTATCTGTAAACCCCTCCCCGTTAAAAACGTGGCCTAAATGGCCTCCGCAATTATTGCAAATAATCTCCGTGCGCGAACCGTCAGCATCTGTAACACGTTTTACTGAACCGAGTATTTCATCATCAAAACTGGGCCAGCCGCAATGGGAATCAAATTTATCTTCCGATTTATAAAGCGGGGCATTGCACCTGCGGCAGATGTACATCCCGTTATCTTTTTTTGTATAATAATCTCCCGTAAAAGGGCGGTCAGTCCCTTTATTAATAATCACGCGCTCTTCATCAGGCGTCAGCTTATTGTATTGCATAGTTGAATTGTTTTGAATAGTTGGCTCTGTTGATTTAACTGTAGTGTTCTGGCAG
>DATEMK010000423.1:0-7986 GCA_035275625.1 Bacteroidia bacterium | reverse complement strand
AAAACATTCGTCTTCGCTTTGTAATAAAAATCAATATTTAAAAATTCATTTCTTCCTTCTTATGAAAAGCATTAAAATTTCCAGAATCGATAGTCCCACAAAAGCTGATGTTCAGAGATTACATAAAGCATTCTCTCAATTCAGGGTCGAAATTGCCGAAGATGAAATTAAAAATATGGTGATCGGTGAAACCACCATCCAGGCTATAACTGCTATACAATCAAAATACGGTTTAAGTGCGACCGGCAGTTTAAATGATGAAACATTAGTTGCTATTAATAAAGAACTTTTCGATACGCATTATGCTTTTAATAAGATTAGAACTGCAAAAATCCAGCAGCAAATTATCAAGATTCCAAAAGATATTTTAGAAACCGAATTAAGGGAAAGAATTGTGGGTGATTCCACACGTGCCCGTATTGCAGAATTTAAAGCAGGACAAGGCCTTGAATCCAGCAGCCTGATCACTGAGGAGTTTTTAAATAAATTGATACAAGTTGTATCAAATAACATTCTGAAAGGATCAAAAACCCAGGTTGCACGATTTCACAAGATGCTATTCCGGATTGCTAAAATCGCCAAAGTTGAAATTAACATTTCTGACGATGAGCTGAATAATAAATTTGTGGGTCCGACAACTGAGGAGGCTATCAGAATTTTACAGGGAAATTATAAATTAGAAGGTACCGGTGTGTTAGATGCAGCCACCATCCATGTTTTTACATCGGTGAATGCGAGCAAAGGACTGCCTGTTGAAATCTTAAAAAAAGGTCCGGCAGATGTATTAAAGCGCGTGGTGTATCCATTACGCCACAATAAAGTATCCCTAAGAGTCAACGATTTGCAAAAAGCTCTTGCATTTTTAAAATACAGAATTTATCAAAAGGAATTTAACACTAATACATTTGGAAATTCTACCTATAAGGCTGTGATGGCTTTTCAAAAAAACCATCGCCTGACTGCTACCGGGCATGTTGATGCGGAAACAGCAAAAGTTTTAAATAAACTCATAGCCAGGTCAAACCCAAAAATAAATTTAAAATCCTATTACAGGATAAGGGGCAGTGTACGTAATGAGAGTGGAATACGCATTAATGGCATCAGGATTCAAATTTTTGAAAAAGTATTCAATGCCGGGGCTGAAAGTGTACCCCTCGCTGATCAAATAAATCATAAGAATGGCTTCTTTGACATCAGGTATACGGCTCCTATCAATAGTACTGGAAAAATTAAAAATTCATTTAATTTATTAGTTAAATTTTTAGACTCTGATGGAAATATCTTAGCAACCCAAACTCATTTTAATGTTAAGCAAACTCACTGGATAAATCTGAATAGGGGATCTGACCCCTACCAGGGTGATTCTGAATTTGCAACAAGAATGCGACTGATTATATCTTTTCTTAATGGAGCCAGTTTTGAAGATTTGGAAGAAACAGAAGAACAACAGGACATTAGCCATCTTTCCAGTGTTACAGAATTGAATGTAGATGACATTATGAAGCTTTATTTATCTCACCGCGCTTCAACTTTGCTTGCCACTGAAAGTTTAACTGCAGAAGCTATATATGCATTTATCCGGCAGAATCAACCGCCATCATTGCCTGGTGAATTGCTTGCATCCACAAATGAATGGGATAGTATAGAACAGTTAATTGAGAATGCTGCCACCGGAATTGTATTTCTTGATACCGGAATACAGCAACAAGTGATTGATAATGCATATTTACAAAATTTTGTGTCACTTGAAGTAAAATCAAACCGGGAAACCATCTTACAGGATTTAAGTAATCTCAAAGTAGAGTTTACACTGTTAAAACCATTATTAATCGGAAACGGCACTTTACAATCATTATTAGAGGAATCTACAATTGCAAGTGCAAATTATGATGCAGTAGCAAATCTTGTAATTCAATACCGCGGGCTGAATAAATATTTCTGGGTAGGTTTGAATGGACAATCGGCAACCATTGGAGCTGCAGAAATTGAAGATTTTCGTAAAATTGTTGATTTGGCTAACCTTACAAAAAACCACCTTGAAACAATTACTTTTTTAAAATCCCAAATCGGAAGTGGTCAGCCCTATCCCTCTTCAGCAAGTCTCGCTAAGTTATCAGATGATGAATGGATCGCAATTATCCATGATAATGCTGACCAGGTTCCGGACAAT
The DNA here is from genome assembly GCA_035275625.1 of Bacteroidia bacterium. Classification (GTDB taxonomy): domain Bacteria; phylum Bacteroidota; class Bacteroidia; order AKYH767-A; family OLB10; genus DATEMK01. Next base: position 5,816 of record DATEMK010000423.1, on the reverse strand, counting down.
ATACCAGGTGATACAACGGAGGAAAAAGTAGCTAATTATGCAGCTTCACTGCACAGAAAAGCTGAAAAATTATTTCCGGCAGTTGCATTAGTTGCCAAAGTGAAGGCGGGCTCCGATCATGGATTAAACGAGCTAACCTCCATCGAAAGCTTTATTGATGACAATCCAAATTTAGATTTGAGAAATGATAATATAGATAAATATCTTCTCGATACCGGTATAGTACTAACTGACATAACAATTTCGGAGCTTAAAATGATTCAGCGCATTCATAAAGTATCCGGTGATGCATTTTCAGGAGCCGCTCTTTTAGAAGAAAAATTACACAGCGCTGTTCAGATTTACTCATTCGGTAAAGCAAGGTTAAAATCTGCAATGGAAGCAAGAGGCGTAATTCCTTCAGTGGCAATGCAGATTTATGAAAAAGTTACCCTTCAGTATGCACAAATACTGGCAAGAATGATGGATTATCGAAGTGAATTTCATACCGCTCATCCGAAATCTATTATTTCATATACTTACTCTCAGGCTGAAATCCAGGATGCGTTAGGTGCAATTCCCGATCTTGCAACTTTATTCGGTTCAGGCGACTATTGTAATTGTGAACATTGCAAATCTATGTATAGTCCTGCTGCTTACGTAGCAGATCTGTTGCGATTTCTGGGTGAGCATAATTCGCTTATTAATAATTCGCTGGGCGGTAAAAAATCGGTCCGCGAAATACTTTTTGAAAGAAGACCGGATCTTGGAAATATAAAACTTAATTGTGAAAATACAGATGTAATTCTTCCATACATTGACCTGGTATGTGAAATACTTGAAAATGCTGTTTCGCCTGATTCAGCCCTGAATTTTAATTACGATTCCAATCATCCTGCCCAAGAATTAAGAGCCATTCCCCAATATATTAACAGCGCTGCCTATAATACGCTGGCTAATTCAATAAATTATCCGATGAATTCATCATTTAATTTTTGGCAGGAGCAGGCACGTGTATTTTTGAATTTCCTCAGAGTTCCCCGGTGGGAATTAATGCAGGCCTTTCAATATGACGATGATGGTATTCCACTTCCTGACATAAATGGCGGACCCACAAATTTAATTCCCAAAGATGTAAGTATTGCAGCTGAATATTTTGGTATTTCTTCACGTGAAACAGATTTCATTATTACCAAAAGAAACACAGTGGCTTCACAAAATACTTTTGGATTCTGGGGCTTTGATGCTTCCCTCACTTTAGTTGGCGTATCCCTGTTTCTTGACCGGAGTAAATTAACGTACAATGAATTGCTTGAATTATTACTGGTTAATTTTCTCAATCCTGATGGTCCGGATAGAATGGTTATTGAACGTCCGGAAGATAGCTGTAATGTAACAGAACAAACCATTATTAACATTACCCCCGCAAAACTTGATTTAATGCACCGGTTTATCCGGCTCTGGAGAAAAACCGGGTATAAAATGTGGGAGCTTGATTTGCTTTTACAAAATCCTAAAATTGGAAATAACGAAATTAATGACGATAGCTTAATTAATTTATGGTTATTCAATTTATGCCAGGTAAAATTAAAATTGCCTCTTGAAAGCCTGCTTTGTTTTTATGGAGACATAAATACTGAAAACCGGGTACAGCCTGATCGCCCTTCTACAGTTATACTAAGCTATTACCATCGTTTATTTCAGCATGGTGCTTTAAATGAAACTGTCAGGCAGTATTTCAAAATTCCAGGTGGAGATATTCTGAATTCTCCCTTTCTGATTGGTGATATAAAAGCTCCTCCCCACCTTGACAAGCTTCCTGTAGTTCTGTCGGCATTATATATTTCTGAAAATGATTTTGATTTAATAGCAGATGTTAATGATACATTAACAGTTTCAACCATTTCTGAGCTTTTAAGAAAATGCCTGTTGGCAAGAGGCCTGAAAATTTCAGTACCTGATCTTCTCATTTTACTCGCGGCACAGGAAAATTTTTCACCTTTCGATTCACCACAATCAACTTTCGATTTTATTCAAAATTATGACTGGATAAAAAAATCCGGAGTTTCCATAAGTGATCTTGATTATATCCTGCGATTCAATCCTGATTCATTTGTCGGGCTGCGTGATGAAACAATCACACAAATGATCCAGGAGCTTCGGGACAACTTAAGAGAAATTACAGACTCATTTACTATCGAAACAGATGAAGAGAAAACAGAAATTATCACCAATCGAATTGTGGCTGTGATTGCTTCCGCTTTTGGAATCACACCCGAACAGTCCACCTCATTCCTGGTCATGTCAGCCACTTTTGATTCGGTAACAGCAACACTCCTGGTGCATCTCAATAGTGCCGACCTCATAGCGCTTGATGTCGATGGAGAATATGCTCTTACGATTGACAGAATCAATTTTCTGAAAATTTATGAAGCATATACCTTGCTCCATAAAGCTTCCATAATGGTGTTACAGATGGAGCTGGAAATAGATCAGCAACGATTTTTTATTGCTTTTCATGATGAAGTAAATACGGTAGATCTGCAATCACTTCCGGTTGATACAACCCCTGATAATTTTTCTAACAGATTTTATCAGTGGCTTAACCTTGCTAAATTTATATGGTTTATTAAGAAATTCCCGGAACCTGAATACATTTCAGATACTGAAACAGAAACTATTTCATTAATTAAAATCCTGAATGTCGCTTTTACTTCCAATGCCAGTTTGAATTCCGACCAGGTAGCAGTAGATGGCTTTCTTCAAAAACTCGCTGTTCTGACGCAGTGGAAATTTGAGGACTTGCATGAACTTCATTCAAGGTTTAATCTGATTGCTTTTGGTTCCAATAGCAGTTATTTGATTGCAGAAGTATTTGTGCATTTATTTCGCTGCTTTTCGCAAATGAATCTGACAGGTGTGGGTGCAATTACAATGTTTGATTGGGCAAACCGGGATAATGTCTCGTCAATGGAACAAACCGCTTATGGAACGCTGCTGGCGGTAAAATCTAAATATGAAGAGCAGGACTGGGTGAAAAAAATCACCCCTTTAATGGACGAATTAAGAAATAAAAAAAGGTTTGCTTTAGTGGAGTATTTAATCGAAGATTCTTTAAGAAATCAACCCACTACAATTGTAGTGGACACTAATACAATTCCTAACCCGCTATATTGGAAAAACTCCAATTCTCTTTTCAATTATTTTCTTATAGATGTTGAAATGAGCGCTTGCCAGCTCACATCACGCATAAAACAGGCGATCAGCTCCATTCAATATTTTGTGCAAAGATGTTTTCTGAACCTGGAGAGTTATTATGTGCGTGTAACCGGTGATCAGAAAAAAGACGTAACCTCTGAAAATAGCTGGGCACAATGGAAATGGATGAAATATTACCGGATATGGGAAGCAAACCGTAAAGTTTTGTTTTATCCCGAAAATTGGATTGAACCTGAATTACGTGACGACAAATCTCCGTTTTTTGTAGAACTTGAAAATGAAATCCTGCAAAATGAAATTACGGATGAAAATACAGAAGCTGCTTTTTTAAGTTACCTCCATAAAGTAAATGAAGTAGCACATCTTCAGGTATGTGGTTTATATCATGAAGTAGAAGATTTGTATACGGAGGATGAAACTTTTAATCCTGAAATCAACATTCTCCATGTTATCGGAAGAACTAAAACTCAACCGCATGTTTATTATTACCGCAAATTTGACTTGAATATCAAGGCATGGTCTGCCTGGGAAAAAATTGAAGTTGATATAGTAGGTGATACCCTTATGCCTGTTATTTATAATCGCAAATTATATTTGTTTTGGCTGGTCATAAATACTAAGGCGATAAAGGTTAAAAAGAATCCGCCTCCGCCTGCCAGTGATTCAACATCAAGTTCTGATGCCCCGGAGCCTCAAAAAATGCATGAGATTCAGCTTGCATGGAGCATTCATACTAAAAGCGGCTGGACGGCAAAAAAAGTTTCTACTCAAAAACTGGTTCACCCCTGGGAACGTCCCTTATTTTCATATAATATTAAACCCCGCTATAAAACTTTGGAGAACCAATTATGGATTGATATTTTTCTGTCAACTTCTAAAGAATTTAATGATACATTCTTTTATGATCTTTATTCTCATAAAAAAACACTTCTTACTAAAATAAGATATAACCAAAATCAAAGGCCATGGAATTCTTCAACATTTGTTTTTAACGGGAATGTAATAGACATAAAACTAAAAGGACTTATCGGAAGATATAATTTGCCCTATGTAACGTTAGATGATGATGGCGCACCGGTTGAGCAATATTCCCCGTTTGCAGTAACTTCCTACCACTATGTGCATCAGAACTTTGGCCACGATGGAGAAATTTTAAACAATTTAACCTGGAGTAATCACGAAGTGGCGCCACGGCTTAAATTACCCGTTGGAATGCACTATCATTTTACGAGACTTACAAATAGTAAAGTTCACGCATCTAACAGAACAAATTTCAACATTCTTGAAAACAACAGGGGTTTTACTCTCCTTACTGGCGCCAAAGATCCTTTTGAACTGGTAGTCTCCCAGCAGGATTTGCAAATGAATAATGATGCAAGCGGGAACGACAGGCCGTTTTTTTACCAGGATCATGAACGTTCATTTTTTATAAAACCGGAATGGAGAGCTTTAATGGAAGATTATACGGTAAAAGTCCAGGTAAAAAAATACAATTTTTTCCCGTTTTATCATCCTTATACCACTTTATTTATTCGTGAATTAAACAGGTCCGGAATTGAAGGACTGCTGAACAGGAATATACAAGTTGAACCGGAAGAATATTATCCTCAAAATACCTTCGACTTTAATGAATATCTGCCAGTAGATCCCAATGGACCGGATTCAACTGCTGAAAAGGACATTGTAGATTTTTCTTACAGTGGTGCATACTCAATTTATAATTGGGAAATGTTCTTTCATGTGCCTATGCTAATTGCCGGTAAACTTTCACAAAACCAGCGTTTCGAAGAAGCAATGAAGTGGTATCATTACATTTTTGATCCGACCAATATAGAAGATTTGCCTACTCCGCAGAGATATTGGATCACCAAACCATTCTTTGAGCATAACTCTAATGATTATCGTATCCAGCGCATTGAAAACATCCTCACAAATCTGAATCAAAATATGGATCAGATTATAGCGTGGAGAAACAATCCTTTCAAGCCGCACCTCATTGCAAGATTCCGCCCGGTTGCTTACCAGCGGTGTATCGTAATGAAATACATTGATAACCTCATTGCCTGGGGAGATATGCTGTTCAGGCGCGATACCCTGGAATCCATCAATGAAGCATCGCTTATTTATACGCTTGCAAACGAACTTTTAGGTGAAAAACCTGTTAAGGTCCCTAACGTTTTGCATGCTGATAAAACCTTCAATGAGATCCAGGATGATTTGGATATTATGGCTAACGCACTGATTGAAGTAAGAATTGAAGACACATTAAATATTCCGGTTACTATAGTTCCCTCTATACCTGATGTTGATGCATTGCCCAAAATTCAAACGCTTTATTTCTGTATTCCCAATAATGATAAACTGCTCACATACTGGGATACTGTAGCTGACCGGTTATTTAAAATCAGGCATTGCATGAATATCAAGGGAGTAAAAAGGCAACTTCCGTTATTTGAGCCGCCTATCGATCCTGCGCTTTTAGTAAAGGCAGCGGCAGCAGGAATAGATTTAAGTTCTGTATTGAATGACCTTGCATCGGCACCTGCTAATTACCGGTTTAGAGTCACGGTGCAAAAAGCAGTTGAGTTTTGTAACGAGGTAAAGTCTTTAGGAGAAAA
>DATEMK010000422.1:0-5844 GCA_035275625.1 Bacteroidia bacterium | reverse complement strand
CTTTCAAAATTACGGAAGAAAACAGCTATTGAATTTTATGTAAAAAAAGTGATTAGTAATAAATGACAGATGAAGAAAAATAAACAGGATTCACCGGCTTATGGATTTAAGCCTGTCATTTGATGCTCAACCCCATTTTCCTGTTCTCAAAATCAAGCTTAATGATAGTCGCTTCATAAGCCTGTTCAGGTTCAAAAAAATCTTTAGCATTGTCAATTTTTTTATCCGTATAAATTTCTGAAATATGAACTAACCCTTCAAAACCCGGAAAAACCTGGAGAAACGCCCCGTAAGGCTGAATGTCCACCACCTGCCCCACAACAGTATCGCCTTCTTTGTATTTTGTTTTCGCAATTTCCCAGGGGTTTGGAAGCAGCTGTTTTAACCCTACAGCAATGTTAAATTTCACCTCGTCCTTGAAAATAATGATCACCTCAAGTTTCTGATACAGTTTTAAAAAATCTTCAGGGTCATTGATGCGTCCCCATGTAATATCTTTTGATGCAAGCAATCCGTCCACCATACCAAGGCTGATAAATGCCCCGTAATTTGTAAATCGTTTTACCTTGCCGGTAATTTTTTGCCCAAGTTTTAGTTTTGAAAAATATGCCTTCTGTGCATCCGTATATTTGTGCATGATTGCTGTTAACCAATTCTGAAAACTGAAAACAAATAATTATAAGGTCATTTTATATCCACCGCTTTTCCGGCAGGGTCAAAAGAAAGGACCTTTGTTTCCTTTCCCTTTTTCATGTGAAGCTCAATGAGTTTTTTATATTCAGGAGTTTCCACCTTATAGCTTTCACTTATTTTCCAATCGCTCCACTCGGTATTTTTAATGGATTTCTTAACTGCACCGCTCACCTGTGATTCTTTTATTTTGGCAGAAGTCTTTATCCATTTTCCATCTGAATTAAAAACCGCCCGGTAGGTATTTTCACCTTTATCATAAACTGCTGAATACATATCGCCATCCTGGTACCAGTTTTTAACCTCCAGCTTTTTTAATTTTTCCTTGTAGCCATTCAGAACCGATTCGGGCACGAGAGCCGCTTTTATTTTTTTCTCCTGTGCAAAAGAGAAATTTATGGAGGATATAAGCACAACAATCAGCAAAAAGATTTTTTTCATTTGAATTAAGTATTTGATTAAGGCAAATTTAAATTTTTAAATGGCTACTGAAAGAAATCATCGAAATAATTTATCAATAAGATTTCAACGCTGAACTAAAATCAATACACGCATGAAATCACATTAAAGCTGCTGAATTGCCAATTTCTATCTTTGCCCGAAAAACAAACCGGCTTTTATGCTTTTGCTAAAAATTCTCTTCTGGATGAGCGTAATTGCTCTTTTTCATTCTTATGTTTTTTATCCGCTGCTATTGCAAATCTTATCTTTTTACAAAAAAACAAATCAATTAGTGTATGAAGAAGATGAAAATTTACCTGTTGTTTCTATCTTAATGGCAGCTTATAATGAAGAAAAAGTAATTGCTGAAAAAATCGAAAGCGTTTTCAGGACAACTTATCCCAAACAAAAAATTCAGTTGATAATCGGATCTGACGATTCATCAGATAAAACCAATGAGATAGTAAAAAGCTTTTGCATGACAAATTCTCAAATCAGCCTGGAAGAATTTAAAAGAAGGAATGGAAAATCAGTTATTATCAATGAACTTTATAAAAAAGCTAAAGGAGATGTTTTGATTATTACGGATGCAAATGTAATTTTTGATACAAACAGCATTTATGAACTCGTCAAACATTTCAGGAATGAAAAAATCGCATTGGTTGATTCAAATATGATTAACAGGGGTTTGAAAAAAGAAGGAATTTCCGTTCAGGAAAAAACTTACATTAAAGCAGAAGTCGCTATAAAAAATGCAGAAGGCAAATTGTGGGGATGCATGATGGGGCCTTTTGGCGGATGTTATGCTTTGAGAAAAAATTTTTTTACTGAAATCCCTGCTAATTTTCTTGTGGATGATTTTTATATCAACATGAAGGTGTTAGAGAATGGGGGGAAATGTATTAATGAAAAAGATGCACGTGTATTCGAGGATGTTTCAAACAACTTGCCTGAAGAATTCCGGAGAAAAGTGCGAATTGCCACAGGTAACTTTCAAAACCTTTTTTCTTTTTTCCATTTGCTGTTTAAGTTTAACTCCATTTCCTTTTGTTTTTTTTCACATAAGGTATTGCGCTGGGTTGGTCCGGTGTTTATTATGATGGCTTATTTTTCTTCACTCCTGTTATTACCTGTTGAATTTTATAAATGGATTTTTATTTTGCAGACATTGTTTTATATAATTCCGTTCCTGGATTTTCTTCTGAAAAAAATAAACATTCATATGGCTGTTTTGCGATTTGTTACGCATTTGCTTGCTATGAATCTTGCTTTATTTCTTGGAATGTTAAAATTCTTCCAGGGAGTAAAGTCCGGGGTGTGGCAACCCACACAAAGACATCAATAGGTTATTAAACTTCCCGGAAGCTTTTTTCTTTTAAAAAAAGTGGTGTAACGAAAAAAGAGCGAAGTCTCCCCAGACTTCGCTCTAAACCCTAACCTAAACTTAATGGATATGAAAAACCTAACCTTTATTATTTTTTATTGTTCTGTAAGAACTACCAAGTACTTTGATTCGCTCCAGAATTTTGCAGGATCAGTGATCACTAATTCTGTAACTTTCTTGTCAGTAGTACGCTCCATCTTGTATGAATCACTCGGATGAGCTGATACTAATCTTGCATCTTTAACATTCAAAGGAATGGCGTTTGTTTTAGTAATATCAATAGTATTGAAAGCTTCCTGGTTTACATTCGGCTCAAGAGTTGTGGTTTTACCTAATCCCAATACTCCGCCACGTTTTGCCACAACTTTCTTTTCGCTAAGCTGTTTGGAAGAACCTACTGCAACATAAGCAGTGTTAAGCTTTATCGTCTGATCTTCGATCATTTTGGTACTGACGTCATTCTTGGCAGTTAAATCATCCACCGAAGTTTTAAGAGTAGTAACCGAAGTGTTCAGGCTTGCAATCTGGTCGTTTAATGCAGTGATATCTTTATCTTTCTGCGCTATCTGCTCATTCAGTTCGGCTATCATTTTAGCAAGACTTGCATTCTTAACATTCGATCTTTTAAGCTTTGAACTTAATGCTTCCAGCTTTGATTTGCTGTCTTCCATCAACGTTTTAATATCCTGGATCTGTGATTTGATCACATCTTTGGATGTTTTAATCATTTCAGGATTGCTTGTTGTATTTACAGCAAGCGTTTGCTCTTTTTTAGTGATTTCTGAAAGGTTGCCCTGGATTTCGGAGAAGGAGCTTAAAAAATCGTTAATCGTCTGATCTTTTGTGTAAGCAACAGACATTAATGAATCTTTCTCCTTGTTCAGTTGTGTAATTTCTGCCTTGTGATTGTCGCAGCCTGCAAAGATTGAACCTGCTAAAACTGCAATGATGATGAGTGATTTTTTCATTTTAATATTTTTTTTACGGTTTATAGAAGGTGTATTAGCAATTCCGTGCCAACAACCGTGTTATTACGATCAACTATCATTATAAAAGATGTTAATAACTACCTGAAACATCTACAGTTACGTGGTTTCCCTCCGTTAATAAATAGATTGTTTTTTGCCTGTACAATGAAATTAAATTCCTTCCGTTTTTCCAAAATCTGGAAAAGTATTCCCAAATTTGAAAAGGATTTAAAAAAGGCAATTTTCCAGTTTTATTCTAAAATCCGGAATATTTAATAATTAAAATGCAAAGATTCACCGGTTTAAAAGTTATTGTAGTTTTTGCAATCACACTGATAACTATAACTTCTGCTTACTGGATCACTTCCAGGAGTCTTGAGGATTTAATGGAAATCGTCCGTGAGTCTTCCAGCCCGGATTCTGTTTTAATAAAAGTCAAAGAAATCAATTCGGACATTACCGGTGCTGAAAGCGGGGTTCGTGCGTTTGCACTGACGCAGGATGAAAGATATCTTGATCCTTACCTCCACCTGGCAAACAGCATTCAAAAAAAATTAGATACCCTGCGTGCTTTAACAAGCAATAAACCTTATGAAGTCTCTGCGATTGATTCTATTTCATCCTTAATGAAAGAAAAGCTTGCCGTGTATCATGAGTTGCTCAGCATCAGTTACAGCCAGGTTTTGGAAAGCGCCCTGGATAAAATGACTGACCAGTTTCCTGAAACAGATTCTTCCATAAAGGTCACGGACACTTTAATGATTGCCCAGCAAAATGCAACCTCTAAAAAAAATTTTTTTCAAAAGATCTTTGGCTCGGGGGGACCTTCAAAAAAAGATTTGAAAGAAAAAGCCGATTCAGTATTAAAATCAGCATTGATAAAAGAAAATGAAAAGAGCAAAGAAAAAATTTCAAATGTCCAGCGGACTATTGCAGATATAAAGGATAAAGAATCCCAACAATTGAAAAAGCAATCTGAAAAGGAACTTGTGCTTCTTGATAAGGATAGAGACATCACTCATGAGATTGAAAACCTGATTCGTAAAATAGAATTTGATGAATCCCTCCATATCCGGCATAAAGCAGAAGAAGCCAACCAGGCAGCCTTAAGATCGGGCGGCAGGATACAAACGCTATCCATAGCAGGAGCCATTGTGCTTCTTCTTTTGATTGCATTAATTATATATGACATTGCAAAAAGCAATCAATACCGGAAAGAATTAGCTGAAGCAAAATCTCATGCAGAAAAACTGGCAAAGATTAAAGAAGAATTCCTCGCCAACATGAGCCACGAAATCCGAACACCATTGAGCGCTATCTTGGGATTTACAGGGCGCATGCTTAAAACAAACCTGAATGACCGGCAGGCTGATTATGCAAATGCCATTCACAATTCTTCCGACCATTTACTTTCCATTGTAAACGATATTCTTGACCTGACAAAATTAGAAACGGGCAACCTGCGCCTGGAAAAAATAAGTTTCAACCCGGCAGTTGTGGGTAAAGAAGTTTGTGAGGTAATGAAGTTTAAAGCGGATGAAAAAAATATTTCATTAAGGTTTGACTGCAATGAAATAAAAGAGCTTACCGTCAAAGGCGATCCGATGCGATTAAAACAGGTATTATATAATCTTATCGGCAACGCAATCAAGTTTACAGAAAAAGGAAAAGTGACTGTAAATTGCACCTCACATAATATCGGATCTCCGCAAACTCCGGACTCCAGGCTCCTGACTTTTATTATTTCAGATACCGGCATTGGCATTCCCGGAGAAAAACTAAAAACAATTTTTCAGCAATTTTCGCAGGCTGACACAAGCATTACCCGTAAATATGGAGGAACCGGCCTGGGATTAAACATCAGCAAAAGAATTATTGAAATGCAGGGAGGGACTATTGAAGTGAAAAGTAAAATCCTCGAAGGATCGGAATTTAGTTTTACCATTCCATACGAAGTTGTTATGGAAGGAAAGGAAAGTGAAAGATTGAAAACGGAAGACTATGGACATGATAACAAACCTCAAACCTTACACCTCAAACCTCAAACCTATAAAACATTAAGCGGCATTAAAATCCTTCTTGCCGAAGACACTGAAATTAACAGGATTCTTCAAAAGGAAATGTTAAAAGATTTAGGTGCGATTGTTACTGAAACAACGAACGGCTTTGAAGTGCTGTCCGAACTCCGTACTAACCATTCCGAACTTATATTAATGGATGTGCAAATGCCCGGCATGAGCGGCATTGAGGCGATGACGGAAATACGTGAAAAATTAAAATCAGACATTCCGGCTATAGCGATGACTGCTAATGTGATGCAGCACGATCTTGACCGCTACTTAAAAGCAGGTTTTAATGATT
>DATEMK010000421.1:0-11331 GCA_035275625.1 Bacteroidia bacterium | reverse complement strand
GACAAAAATGAATTAATAAATACAAAGTAAATTCAATTTTCTTTCTGATTTCTGTCTTCCGCCTTCTGACACCTTCACCCCACATAGAACTCATACTCATACCTGTGCCCCGAATTATTTTCACGGCTCATGCGGTTTATGTCCATGTTGTAATTTAACTCGGAGATTATATTTCCCTGTTCATCGTGATCGTAAATGTTTTTTGCGGCAAGATTTCCGTGCTGGTCATATACTTCTTCCTCAATGCAGTGACCTTTTTCATCATATACAAATTTTATTTTCCGCGGATGAAAATCACGGACATCTCTTTCTATAATATTTCCTCTTTCATCATAAACAAGTGTGACGCGCTCCGTTAATTTTCCTGCAGCATTTTTTTCCACCGAGCTGATGAGGCGATTTTTATCATCATAAGAATATTCTGTCCTGCTCTGCAGATTATGTGATCCGTCAGATTCTGTTTTGGAAGCGATATTATCTTTTTCATCGTAAGCAATCTCCGTTATTTCTGTTGCCGTTCCGGATGAATCGTATTTTGTCCGCTTCGCGATATTTCCTTTTTCATTATACTCAATCACTTCTTTGCTTTGTTCGTCACCTTCTTCATCGGTTTTATGGATTTCTATTACTTCATCTTTGTCATTGTAAACATACATAGTCGCCTCACCCGGATCGTCACCATAATATTTTTGCTCTTTTACTAATCTCCCTTTTTCATCACGTTCGTTTTTCAAAACTTCTTTTGCATCGTCCATCACCATCTGCATCACATGCTCCATCAATTTTCCATTCTCATTGTAAGTAAATTTATTTATTTCCTCTACTTCATTTTCAGTATTCACTTTCTGCTCTTCAATCATATTTCCCTTGTCATCATAATGAGTAATGAGCGAAAGATATTCAGCTTCATGATCATTCGATTCACCGAATTTGAGCATTTTGTGTTCGAAGGTGTAGCGTTTGATGGATTTAATTTTTGGCATTTGAAAAAGGTTTAAGGTTTAATGAGCCATTAGTTTCACTAATTACTCTAATTAAAATATTCGTGTTAATTGGTGTAATTCGTGGCATTGGTTTAAGGTTTAAGGTTTAAAGTTGCTTTCCTGATTCTGACAAGATCAACTAATAAATTTTCAAGCAAATCCAGCTTCAGCATATTTGCTCCGTCTGATAGAGCTTTGGAAGGATCGGGATGTGTTTCAATAAATATTCCGTCAACGCCCACGGCAATTCCTGCTTTTGCAATGGTGGAAATCATTTCGGGTAATCCTCCCGTTATGCCACTGGTTTGATTAGGTTGCTGAAGCGAATGTGTTACATCAAGTATAACGGGAACTTTATTTTTTTGCATTACTTGTATGCCGCGAAAATCCACCACTAAATCCTGGTAACCAAAAGTAGTTCCGCGTTCGGTAAGCATAATGTTTTGATTTCCTGATTCACGGATTTTATTAACTGCAAAACTCATGGCATCGGCAGAAAGGAATTGCCCCTTTTTTACATTTACAAATTTTCCTGTTTTAGCAGCAGCAACTAATAAATCAGTTTGCCTGCAAAGAAATGCAGGGATTTGGAGCACGTCCACATACTCAGCGGCAATGGATGCTTCAGTGCTTTCATGGACATCAGTGAGCACGGGAACATGTAACTCCGTAGAAATTTTTTTCAAAACCTGCAATGCTTTTTCATCACCGATACCCGTGAAGGATTTTAGACTGGTGCGATTTGCTTTCCGGTAAGAAGCTTTAAAAATAAAAGGTATTCTAAGCTTATTAGTAATTTGCTGAACAGTGTGCGCAACATCAAAAGTGATTTGCTCATTTTCTACCACGCAGGGTCCGGCAATGAGAAAGAAATTACCAGAGTCAGTGTTTTTAAGTTTAGGAATATCGGGAAGCATAAGAGTTATAAAATTTACAAATTACAATAAACAATTTTCAAATAACAATTAACCAACAAACATTTTTTTCAGCGTTCAAAGTTAAACATACTGCTAACATTGAAAATTGGATATTGAACATTGAACATTTTTTATTCTACATAGAGCACCAATCCTTTCAGATATTCCCCTTCCGGGTGATAAATACTCACCGGGTGATCTGGCGCCTGCGAAAGCTGGTGTAAAACTTTTACATTTCGCTTTGCCTGTGCTGCCGCCATGAAAACAATTTTACGGAATAAATTCTTGTCAATCGCCTGAGAACAGGAGAATGTAAAAAGAATTCCATTTTTATTGATACGTTTGATTGCTTCATAATTCAGATTCCTGTAACCGATAGTCGCTTTGTCAACTGCACTCAGATGTTTTGCAAAGGAAGGAGGATCAAGAATGATTACATCATAATTTTCTGCTCCTCTTTTCAAAAAGTCAAAAGTATCGAGTGCAAAATATTCATGAAGAGCATTTTGGAAATTGAGATCCACATTCTCATTTGCCCATTCCATTGCTTTTTTGCTGCTGTCAACTGAATGAACCAATGCTGCGCCTGCCTGTAATGCATACAGAGAAAATCCACCCGAATAAGCAAACGTATTGAGCACTTTTTTATTTTTCGAATAATGCATTAGTAGTTTCCTGTTTTCGCGCTGGTCAATAAAAAAACCTGTTTTCTGCCCTTCTTTCCAATCCACAGAAAATTTAATTCCGTTTTCTGCAACAATATTATTTTCTTTTTCTCCAAACAAATAGCTGTCCTTTGATTCAATGCCGGAGTGTTTTTCCATGCTGTTCGCACTTTTATCATAAACAGCTTTCAGATGAAGCCCGGGAATATTCAATAATGCATTCTTAGTAAAATCTTTTGATTCAAACATTCCCGCAGTATGTGTTTGAATGACTGCCGTATTATTGTAGATATCAACGATGAGACCGGGCAAACCATCTCCTTCAGCATTTATAAGACGGTAAACTGTTGTTTCATCTGAGTCTGTTAATCGGAGATGCTTTCTTAATTCAAATGCCTTTTGAATTTTCTGATCAAAAAATTGCTGATCAATTTCACATTTCTCAAAGGAAAGAACTCTTGCCACAATGCTTCCGTGGTGAAAATGTGCGGTAGCAAGATATTTATCATCGTTTGAAAAAATTTCAGCAACGCATCCTTCTGTCAATTCTTTATCCTGCTTTTCAACAGCACCGGAAAATAACCACGGATGAAAATTCTGCAGGGAACGCTCTTTGCCTTTTTTAAGAATTATTTTAGGATAAAATTTTTCCATAAGGGCTGCAAAGCTAAGAAATGGTAATTAGGTTGATTATGGTAATTAAGTTAATTAGTTGTTGCTTTTCCTTTAATTACCACAATTACTCAATTACCTGCAACTAAAAAAGTTTCCCCGGTTCCGGTTCGGTGCGATGGCAGAAAGTAAAGAAGTCACAGCGGTAAGGCTTCAGGCAATGATCACCGGTTTCAATGTCAGGAATTATTCTTTTCTCAATAATATTTTTCGCTGTTGAAATATTATTTTTCACAAAATCATTTTGTGATTTACAATATTCCAGCACGGATTGTTCTGTAAATATTTTTGAAGGTTGATTTATCAGGGCCTCATCCAATTTCTGATTGAGATAAATAATTGAAAAATCTTCGAGCCGTATTCCTGAATTGACAATTACAAAATATTGCAGCGCTGCGTCTTTCAAATATGTTTCAGAGATGGAGAGTGAGCTTTTTACTTCGTAAGCAAACCATTTTCCATCTCTTTTAACAAGGATGTCGGCAATGGCAAGAACTTTTTCAAATTGAAAGGATGCTTCGTAAATGGTGTCGTATCCTTTTAAAATTAATTCCTGTGTTAACGCAACACTTTTGTAATAATTGAAAGGCTGATCCGGGCTTGCATCAAAGCCACCCGGAAAAAGCTGCTGCGCAAGCCTGCCAATGTTATGACCTTTGTCAAAACGGACTTGCAATTCAACAGATATCGGATCGCGAAGTTTGTAATAATATTTATAAAGAAAAAGAGACTTCAGGCATTGCAGGCTCCTGATGTAAGTTGATTTGGATAAAATATGTTTTTCAATGTTCAAGTTAATTACCAGGTATTTTCAATGTCTTCCTTTGTATATTTATGATTTCTTTCCGTGTAAACTGTTTTGTCTTTCACGCGTTTGAGCTGCATCATATTTTTATTCGACATTTTTACAAACCATGAAATCGGGTAAAGAAAAAGAAAAAAAATCGCAGATAAAATTATTCCTGACATAAACCAGCCCATCATCTCGGAAATTTCATACCATAACCACACGGTCCAATAACCAATAACCGGAATGGCGAGAGTTATAACGCCAACTATACCTGCCGCATAAAACCATGCTTTGGCTTTTGTAAGAATTCCGATTACAACCAAGCCGGTAACAATTACCAGCAGCGCCTTCAGCTTTTCAATTTCATTTATTTTTTTTGTCATTATTTTTTTAGGTAATTTGGTAATTGGGGTGATTAAGGTAATTAGGGCAAT
Organism: Bacteroidia bacterium; assembly: GCA_035275625.1. GTDB lineage: Bacteria > Bacteroidota > Bacteroidia > AKYH767-A > OLB10 > DATEMK01. The sequence goes on along the minus strand of DATEMK010000421.1, from coordinate 6,870 downwards.
TCGTATATGTTTAATTTATTTTTTTATTTTCCTTGATTACCTGATTACCTCAATTACCTTAATTAACTTAGTCCAAAGTAAATTCTTCTTTCCAGTTATCCGTGCTTTTCCATTCCGGCTGATCTTTTTTGCTGAATACAAAATTACCTATAACCAGGTAATCCATTTCGGTCCGCATAAAGCAACGGTAAGCATCTCCGGGAGTACAGACAATCGGTTCTCCTCTCACATTAAAGCTTGTATTTACAATCACGCCATAACCTGTTTTCTTTCTGAAAGCATCAATCAGTTTCCAGTAACGCGGATTGGTTTCCTTATGCACTGTTTGTATACGTGCAGAAAAATCTATATGAGTAACGGCTGGTATATCCGAACGAGAATAATAAAGCTTGTCTTTCAGATTGAAATCAGCATAGCCATCCGGTAACTTTTTTCTCCTGCCTTCTGCTACGGGTTGTACGAGCAACATGTATGGAGAACTTCCTGTTTGGTCAAAATATTTTTTTGAATCTTCCATTAAAACAGATGGAGCAAAAGGCCGGAATGATTCCCGGTATTTTATTTTGAGATTTAATTTTTTCTGCATTTCAGGATTTCGCGCATCACCGATAATGCTTCGTGCTCCCAATGCCCGCGGGCCAAATTCCATGCGTCCCTGAACCCAGCCAATAGCTGCACCTTCCTCAATATAGTTTGCAACTTCAGTACACAGTTCATCAAAGTTTTCAAAATATTTATATGGCGCCTTATATTTTTTTGCAAGCGTTTTAACTTCCATATCTGAAAACTCAGGACCAAGAAACGATCCCTGTAATGCATCCATTTCTTTTGTAACATTTCTCTGCTGTCCGAAATAAATATGATATGCAGACAGTGCAGCGCCTAACGCTCCCCCGGCATCACCGGCAGCAGGCTGTATAAAAATATCTTTGAAAAGTTTAGTGTTCAGCAATTTTCCGTTTGCAACGCAGTTTAAAGCAACACCGCCTGCCATGCATAAATAATCAGCGTTGGTTATCCGTTTTGCTTCCTGCGCCATTTTTAGCATTGTTTCCTCTGTAATTTGCTGAATAGCCAATCCAAGATTGCAGTGGTGCTGTTCCAATTCCGTTTCTGAAGTCCTCCGGGGAAACCCGAATAAATTTTTCCATGTATCGTCATGCACCATGCGCAAACCCGTTGCATAATTAAAATATTTTTGATTCAGCCACAGTGATCCGTCTTCTTTAATTTCGATTAATTCTCGCTTTATAATGGAAACAAATTTTTTTACTTCTTCTGATCCCGGGTTGCCATAAGGGGCAAGCCCCATCAGTTTATATTCGCCTGAATTGACTTTGAAACCTAAAAAATAAGTGAATGATGAATAAAGCAAGCCCAACGAATGCGGAAATTTTAATTCTTTGTGAATGGTAATATCTTTTCCTTCACCATAACAAATAGAAGCTGTTGCAAATTCTCCCACGCCATCAATTGTCAGAATAGCTGCGTTTTCAAAAGGAGAAGGATAAAATGCAGAGGCGGCATGAGAAAGGTGATGTTCAGGAAATAATAATTTTAATTTCTTCGTATTATATTCTCCCGCTTTTTTTAATTCATCCCTGATAAGCTTTTTTAAAAACATTTTTTCTTTCAGCCAGGCAGGCATTGAAGCAATAAAAGAAGCTATGCCTTTTGGTGCAAAAGCATAATACGTTTCGAGCAGCCTTTCAAATTTCATCAGCGGCTTATCATAAAAAGCAACCGCATCAAGATCATCAATAGTTGAACCGGAATATTCAAGACAAAATTTAACAGCATTCACCGGGAAACCGGGATCATGCTTTTTGCGTGTAAAACGTTCTTCCTGTGCTGCGGCAATTATTTTTCCGTCTTCAATAATTGCTGCGGCAGAGTCATGATAGAAGGCAGAAATGCCGAGAATTTTCATCAGGATAACTTAATGACGCGATAACTAAGAAAGTATCAATCGGTCATTTTTGCAATAATTAACCCGATGAGTATGGCAGCTAATAAAACGCCCAGCAACCTGTTAAAAAATTTCTGGGAACCTAAATTCTTTTTTAATTCACCGTGGCTGAAAATATTTGTTAAAAGAATTTCAAGGCGGTGAAATGCATTTTCATTTTTTACAATATAATCATAAGCACCGTATTTAATGGTGTTGACAGCTATCTCAGGCTTTTCTTCAGAAGAGAAAAAAATGACCGGTGTTTCCGGATACATATCTTTAAGCTTTTTTAAAATCTGCAAACCGTTCAAAGCTTCCGGGTTCACAGAGTCAAGATGATAATCAAGCACCATCACTTCAGGAATAGAATATATTCCCGACATTGCTTCTTCGCCTGTGTGAAAGACCGTTACTTCGGCTGCATTATAATTTTTTGTGATAAAATCCTTCAGCATTTCTGTCATGGTAGGATCGTCATCAATAAGAACAATCTTAAATTTTTTGTCGGTGTACATGAACCAGGTTTTGTATACTTCAAAAGTAATATAAAATGTTTGAGGTTTGGATTTTGAAATTTGAGGTTAACCTCAAACCTCAAACCTCAAACTTCTCTTAGCTTTGCATCATGAATTATCTCACCACCGAATCACTCAGTAAAGCATACAATGAAACTCCGCTGTTTGAAGATTTAAATATTTCGCTGAGCGCAAATCAAAAAATGGCATTGATTGCTGCAAACGGAAGCGGTAAAACAACTTTGCTGCGCATTCTTGCAGGAAAAGAAACTCCAGATACCGGCAAGGTAACCATGCGTAACGGAATTACTTTAGGTTATCTTGAACAACAGCCCGAATTTCATCCCGATTCTATGGTGATGGATTGTATTTTTAAAAGCGATCACCCGGTTCTTCATGCATTGGGTGAATATGAAAAATGTCTTGACCAGGGAGAAAAGGCAGATCAGCATTTAATGCAGCAGCTGATTGATAAAATAGATTCCCTGCAGGCATGGGATTTTGAAAATAAAGCGCATGAAATACTTGGCAAGCTCGGCATTCATGATCTTGAAAAACAAATAAAGCATCTTTCGGGCGGGCAGAAGAAACGCGTGGCTCTTGCAAAATTACTGGTGGAAGAGCCGGATCTCTTATTGCTTGATGAACCCACCAACCATCTTGACCTCGACATGATAGAATGGTTAGAAAATTATTTGCGCTCACTCAATAAAACCGTATTGCTCGTCACACATGACCGTTATTTTTTAGACAGTGTATGTGATACAATTTCCGAGCTTGACCAGGGCGTGCTATATACCTATACAGGAAACTATAAATATTATTTAGAAAAGAAAACTGAGCGTGAGTTCCAGCAGGCTTCAGAAATGGAAAAAACAAAAAATATTTATCTCAGGGAATTAGACTGGATGCGCAGGCAGCCCAAAGCGCGTACTACAAAACAAAAAGCGCGGATTGATTCTTTTCATGAAGTGGAGGAAAAGGTCGGCTCAAAACGGATTGAAGATAAAATGAACCTTACCATGCAGATGCAGCGCATGGGAAGTAAAATCCTTGAGCTGGAAAATATCTGCAAATCCTACAACGATAAAACACTGCTGAAAGATTTTTCCTATACATTTAAGAGAGGCGAAAAAATAGGGATAGTTGGTAAAAACGGGGTGGGAAAATCCACGCTGCTGAATATGATTATGGGTACCGTGAAGCCTGACAAAGGAAGAATAAAGCAGGGAGAAACTATTTTGTTCGGATATTATTCACAGGATGGCATCCAGTTGAAAGAAGACAAGCGCGTGATAGATGTGGTGAAAGATATAGCGGAATATGTGGAGACAGGCAAAGGAAAAGGCAAGTGGATAAATGCCGGGCAGTTTCTGACGCATTTCAATTTCTCCGGCTCACGGCAACATGCGTATGTATCTAAACTAAGCGGTGGCGAAAAACGAAGATTATACCTGCTTACTATACTGATTAAAAATCCTAATTTCCTGATTCTTGATGAGCCGACCAATGATCTTGATATAGTAACGCTTAATATATTAGAAGATTTTTTGCAGGAATATGAAGGATGTATCCTCATGGTGACCCACGACCGTTATTTCATGGATAAATTGGTGGACCATGTTTTTGTTTTTGAAGGTGACGGAAAGATAAGAGACATACATGGGAATTATACAGATTACAGGAATGAGGCAGCAACGGACAGTAAGCAGTTGCCAGGGAACAGGAGACAGGCGGCAGAGGGCAGCAGGCAGTCAGGAACGATAGAATATGAGAAAAAGAAAGGGTTGACTTTTAAGGAGAAAAAAGAACTGGAAGCATTAGAGAAAGAAATGAGTGAGCTGGAAAAGCAAAAAGAAGATTTGATTAATAAAATGAGCAATGGCAGCTTAGTTCATGATGAATTGCAAAAATCATCTGTGCTGTATCATGAAACGTTAAAAAAGATTGATTTGAAAACAGAACGGTGGATGGAATTATCGGAAAAAATGTAAACGAACATATCGCTCAATAAAATTTCTCAAATCTTATTGATCATTTTTAAAAAAGTATCTTTTTTGTTTTTTGATACAGTTATTGTCACTCCGTCTTTCATCTGCACATATCCTCCGTCTTCGCGGCTGTAGCGTTCAATGAAATGAAGGCTGATAAGATGCGAATTGCTGATCCGGAAAAATCCGTGTTCCGTAAGCTGTTCTTCAAAATCGCCAAGAGTACGGCTTACAAGCATGGGTTCGGTGTTCAGAAAAAACATCCTGGTATAATTATCATCCGCCTGGCAGCGGATAATATTTTTAATATCTACAAATTTCACCCCGTCCCGAACGGTAATCCCGATTCGCTCAGGTTTTGACTGGCTGCCGGATAAAAATTGTTTTAAAAACTCCAGCTGTTTCATTTCTGCTTTCTGATGCGTCAGGCTGAATTTGTTTACCGAGCGGATTAAATCATCTTTTTCAACAGGCTTCAGCAAATAATCAAGAGCGGAATATTTAAAAGCTTTCAGCGCAAACTGGTTATAGGCGGTCACGAAAATTATTTGAAAATTTATTTGCGGCAAAGATTGCATCAATTCAAAACCGCTGAGCTTTGGCATTTCAATATCTGTAAAAACAATATCGGGCTCATGCTTATTTATTAATCCTGCTGCATCAAGCGGGTTATTGCAGGTTGCAACAACATTTACTTCGGGGCAATAAACATTCAATTGCTCTTTCAGCAATTCGGTAGCGCTTATTTCATCATCAATTAACAGGGCTTTAATCATGGGTATTATCAACTATCGGTATTAGAAGGATGACTTTTGTTCCGCATGCATTTCCATTTTTATCAAACAGGTCAATTACCTCCACTTTATTTTTCTGTTCGTATAATTCGTTTATAATTTTAATGCGGTCGGTGGTTACTTTCATTCCGTGTGATTTGTGTACTGCAGTTTTGCTCTTTAGTTCTTCTGCTTTTGTTCTTCCGATGCCGTCATCCTCAATAATCAATTCAAGCAGATTATTCTCTTTCATTCCGGCTGAAATAACAACGCTCCCTTTTTCATTTTTCTGCATCAGTCCATGCCAGATGCTGTTCTCCACAAATGGCTGAATCAGCATCGGTGGAATTTTTACGGAAACATCAACGCCATCCGTTATTATTTTATAGTCAAATTTATTTTCAAAACGTAATTTCTCCAGCTGTATATAAAGTTCTAAAGTACTCAATTCCTGTTCAAGTGTAATCTGCCTGCTGGTTGAATTGTCAAGTACACTCCTGATCAGCTTTCCGAACTTAGCAATGTATTCGGAAGCGGTAAGCCTGTCATTTTGCATTACATAACGGTTAATGGAGTTAAGCGAATTAAAAATAAAATGCGGGTTCATTTGTGAACGAAGCGCAGTCATTTCCATATCCATCAGTTGTTTCCTGAAGTCTGTCTGCATGTGTTCTTCCTTCCTGACTTGCCTGATCCGGTATCGGTACACAGCTAAAATAATCAGCAGAACAACTAAAGCAAGCACTATGCGGAACCACCATGTTTGATACCAGGGAGGGTGGATGGTAATGTTCAATATCCTTTCACTGCTCCATATATCATCTCCCCATGAACACTTGAGGTGAAAAACATAATCCCCGGGACTCAGATTACTGAATAATACCTGCGGAGAATTTGTATATACATATTCTTTCGCTGCGCCTTCTAGCATATATGCATATTGGGTAAATGATTCATTTGAATAATTCAAAGGAGCATATTCAATAGTTACAGAATTACGCCTGCTTGATAAATTGATTTTTTTTAAATCCAAACTTGAATTATCCTGTTCATATTCGTTTTCAAAAATTTTCACTGAGGTGATAACAGGTGTTCCAGGTTGCGGTTTTTCATTTTGTTTCCGGGTATCATAAAGAACAAGGCCGCCTGCAAATGATTTTACCAGGTTGCCGTTTGACACCAAGTAAGAATTTCCCGGATACGTATATTCCTGCAGGCCGTTATTACTGTTATAAAGCTGGGCTATATAGTTTTCCGGATTTATACGCATCAGCCCCTTGCTGCAATCGCTCCAGATATTTCCTGATGAATCACACACCAGGTAATATGAATTGAGAGAAGGAAGCTCTTTTTCACCAAGGACTTTTTTGATTTTATTTTCGCTGATATCATAACACACTATTCCGCGGCTGAAAGAAAACCATAGCTGATTTTTTTTGTCAAACGTTAATGAATAAACAGTTTTGTTATTTTTTAAAAGGACATTCAGCGAATCATTTTCAGGGCTTTGAAGAACAGGATTATCAGTATGGAAGAAATGAATTCCTGTTTCCGATGCAACCCAAAACCTGTTTCTGAAACGCTCAAATACTATTTCTTCATTGACTCCAAAGCTGCTCAACTTATTATCCCGTTCTATA
>DATEMK010000420.1:0-2619 GCA_035275625.1 Bacteroidia bacterium | reverse complement strand
GTATTGTGAGAAACTGATTGTGCAGTAAAAAAATTTTCCCGTGACTCTCAGTAACACGTTTTATCCGCTCTTGCAATCCAGTCTTTAAAAATCTGCAAAGCTTCCTCATCAGGGAGATGAACCATTTTTATTTTTCTGTCTGCAGGAAGCACATTTATTTCATCATAAATAAAAGCATCATCAAAGCCTGCTGTGGCAGCATCATCGCGCGTATTGGCAAAATAAACTTTATCCGGCCTTGCCCAGTAAATGGCTCCGAGGCACATGGGGCAGGGCTCACAGGAAGTAAAAATTTCACAGCCTGTTAACTGGAATGAACCGGTATTTTTACAGGCTTCACGAATGGCAACCACTTCAGCATGTGCAGTAGGATCATTGGAAGACGTAACCTGGTTAAATCCTTTGCCGATAATTTTTCCATCCTTCACTACCACACATCCGAAAGGGCCGCCTTTATTATTTTCGGAACCTTCTTTTGAAAGCTGAACAGCAACCTTTATAAATTTTGTATGATTATTCTCCACTTGAAAAATTTTAAAAATTCATTCAGTAATTAAAAATAATTTCCTGCTTAAGATCAGGATGAATGCTTAAAGCAACCGGGCATGTGTGGGCGATTTGTTCAATCATCTTTTTTTGCTCACCGGTATAATTGTTGGGCGGCATCTTAAACTCAATTTTAATTCCTGCAACTCTCCGGGGATCAGACGCCATAATTTTTGTTGCGGATATTTCGGCTCCCTCAATATTAAAATCATTGTTGCGGATTTTTATGGCAATGGTCGTTAACATGCAGGTAGCTAAAGATACAGCAAGCAAGTCAGTAGGTGAAAAAGCTTCGCCTTTACCCTGGTTGTCGGTTGGCGCATCTGTAATAATTTTGGTTCCTGATTGAAGGTGTTCTGACGATGTACGCAGATTTCCTTCATAACGGGAGTAAAACGTTGGCATAATGATGTAAAAATACAATAATTTTACAGGAATTTTCATTTTAAAATTGTTAAATTTGCTCATGCAAAAAATAGTTTTTTCCGCTTTGGTTTTTATGTTGTTTAATGTGGTGTGTTTAAACGCACAGGAAAATCCCAACGAATATGTAGAAACTCCTCCTGTGCTGATGAAAAATGAATTGAGTTTTGGATTTTCACTTCACTCCACCGGTTGGGGCATTGATTTCCGGAGAGGGAAAAATCTGACTGTTTCAAAAAAAAGAATGGTGGAGATTGAACTGGTGGGAATGCATCACCCGAAAGAAATTAAATCGGTGAATCCGTATTATGAAAACAGCAAATCGTATGTATTCGGGAAACTAAACTCACTTACGGTTCTGAGAGGCGCTTTAGGATTCCAAAGAGTTATTGCAGGCAAAGGAGAACGGGGAGGTGTGGAAATCCGTGTAAATTATACGGGCGGGTTTTCACTTGGATTTGCAAAACCCATTTATCTGAACATCATTCCGATGGAGCTAACCGATCCTGAACAGTTCAAACTGTCGGTTGAAAAATACGATCCCGAAAATCCCAATCATACACAGGAATATATTTACGGGCGGGCTTCCTTTGCAGAAGGACTGGATGAAACAAAATTGTATCCTGGCTTGTACGCAAAACTTGGTTTAAGCTTTGAATACGGTGCGATGGATGATGATGTAAGAATTATCGAGGTAGGAATGACATTTGATGCTTACGGAAAAACAGTTCCGATAATGGCATTGACTCACAATAACCAATTGTATTTTAATTTTTACATCAACTTGCTTTACGGGAGAAAGTGGTAAATCAGCTTTGAGATTTCGGCTTTGAAGAGATTTTATGTCAGAAGAAACAATCAGTATTGAAAGTCTTCCAAAACCACGGAAGCCCGGTTGGCTTAAGGTAAAACTTCCGATTGGAGAAGAATACCGCAAGGTTCGCAGCCTTGTAGATCATTATAAGCTTCATACAATCTGCGAAAGCGGCAATTGCCCTAATATGGGTGAATGCTGGGGCGCTGGAACGGCTACATTTATGATCCTCGGAAATATTTGCACACGCTCTTGCGGATTTTGTGCTGTTGCAACTGGCCGTCCTTCTGCTGTTGATGTGGAAGAACCGGCCCGTGTAGCAGAATCTGTTAAAATGATGAAAGTAAAACACTGTGTGATCACTTCTGTGGATCGCGATGATTTAAAAGATGGCGGGGCGATGATATGGGTGGAAACCATTCGTGCGGTAAGAAAAATTTCCCCGGGTACAACAATGGAAACTTTAATTGGAGATTTTGCAGGCAAAAAAGAAAATCTTCAACAGGTAATTGATGAACAACCTGAAGTAATATCTCACAACCTTGAAACCGTGAGACGCCTGACAAAACAAGTACGCGTGCAGGCAAAATACGACAGAAGCCTTGAAGTTTTAAAAAGGATCAGCGAATCAGGAACAAGAACCAAATCAGGAATTATGCTCGGGTTAGGCGAAAGCGAAGAGGAAATTCTTCAGTCAATGGAAGACCTGTTAAGAAACGGAGTGCAAATCCTGACACTCGGACAATACCTTCAGCCAACAAAAAAACATTTACCGGTTGCTGAATTTGTCCATCCTGACCGTTTTAAAAATTATAAAGACATTGGTCTGCAAATGG
>DATEMK010000419.1:0-2372 GCA_035275625.1 Bacteroidia bacterium | reverse complement strand
CGCTTCGCTCCGATTGATGTTTAATCTCTGCTGTAAATTAAATCCATAATACTCATTGAATTGCAAAGGCGGGTAAAAAAACTTTCAAAAGCATAGAGTAAAATTATTCAATATTTTCCCAATGGGAAAACTATTCACTATTCACTGTTCACTGTTCACTATTCACTAAAAAAGTTTGGAGGAGGATTTTGGGGTGTTTGTTTGAATGAGAAGAAAATTAAAAACCCGGCAGGAAACTGCGTTAACCTGCCGGGTTGTGAGTTTCACGGAATTCTTTTTTAATGTGTAACAATCATCATCTTTGTATCTATTGTTTTTCCATCAACTTCCAAAGAATATGTATAAGTCCCTTCACTAAATTCTTTTGCATTAAAATTTATATGCTGTGTACCTGCTCCGTTAACATTTATTTTTTTCAGTTCGTTACCCTGCAAATCACGAACAACAAGCACTGCACTTACAGCATTAGCGCCTAAGGAAAAATTTATTTCTGATTTGTCACTAAAAGGATTCGGTTGATTCTGTTCTAATGAAGGAGAAGAAGTGATACTATTATTTATTGATGACGTATTTTTATTTGTTGCAAGCAATGATTCTAATTTTTGAATGCGTTCGTTCTGCAATTCATTTTGAGATTTCAAACTTGTGACTTCCGACTTTAATTCTTCATTCAATTCCTGCACTGCTTTCACTAACGGCACTACAAACTCGGCATAACGCAAGCCATACATATCATTTTCATTTTTCGGTTTATCCACTCCGCTGAAATCATATTCCAGGTCTTTTGCAGCCTGTTCAACTTCCTGTGCAATAAACCCTGAATAAATTATTTTTTCCTTTTCGCTGATGGCTGTTTTCATTTGTTCTGACATTTCACGACCACGGCTTTCATTCAACTTGTTGCTGATGCCTGTAACATCAAGATTATAGGTAACCGGGCGAAGCTTCATGATAAAATCAATTCCTTTTACATCTTCTTTTACATTTTTCTTGTAGCGACCATCACTGATATTGGTCCAGTTTGTATATGCACCGGTAGAGGTAACAACAGAATTTCCAATGCGTGTCTGACTTGATGCAGTAACTGTTGCAGATTCACCTAATGCTATGCTGTTAGTTAATCCATTTTGGTTGGCATCGCACGAGGCTCCTATAAATGTATTGAAATGACTATGATTATATGAATTTCCGGCATCGTAGCCTATTGCAGTGTTGTACTGTGCTACCGTAACATTATTCAATGCCCCGTAACCAACTGCAGTATTGTAGCTGGTATTGCTGTTAAAAAGCGCATAGGCTCCATAAGCGGTATTTTTTATGCCGGAGGTATTGAAAATGAGCGTCTGATAGCCTGTGGCGGTATTGTCGTAACCGGTAGTGTTAAAAAAAAGCGACTTGTATCCATTGGCTGTATTATCGCTTCCGGATGAATTACTATAAAGTGCCCCCGATCCAATGGCAGTATTGCGATAGCTTGTGTTGTTGTAAAGCGCCCGGTAACCTGTAGCTGTATTATCAGCTGCTAAGGCATTGTAATAAAGTGCCTGGTAGCCGATGGCAGTATTATAATTTCCGGAACTGTTTGAATAAAGCGCCTGGTATCCATTAGCGGAATTGTAGTTGCCGGAGCTGTTGGAATAACCGCTGTTGGTTCCCGTAAAAATATTTCCAAATCCTTTGACTGATAAGACGATATTGCCTCCAATACAATAAACCGAATCGGTATTAATACCTCCACCTTTTACATCCAATTTAAAAACAGGGGATGCTATTCCAATTCCTACTTTTCCCCCGGCAGTAATTGTCATCCGTACATTGTCATTTGTACGGATTTTGAATGATACATTATCGGTAGTTCCGATAAAATTTGTGGAAGCGTTGGTGCCGGCATTACCGGTAAGTGACCATTGGCTATAAGCCCGTGCACCTATTGCACAGACAGCGATTAAGAGAATGATTTTTTTCATCTGATTTTGGTTTATAAATTATGAACGGATTGAAGATACCAAAACTAATGTCATATAATATGTAAAAAATACCACATCTGTGGTAAGTAGAATTTTTAGATATTTAATATTCTCCCAAAGGGAAAACTCTTCACTGTTCACTAAAAAGATTGGAGGAGGATTTTGGGGTGCTGGTATAAATGTTCGCTTCTATTCAGGAGCAAATACAAAACTGTCAAACGCATAATTAAAATTAATGCAAGAAACATTAATGGTGTTTCCTTTTATCAGGTGTTCTTTAATGGTCATAGCCATTGACCCTGGAATAAAACCCTTTGAACCCATAACATTTACAAGCCATCCTCCTTTCGATGGTTTTAAGATTTCGGCTTTCAATTTCTTTTGCCCCATTATCTGATTAAAGGA
>DATEMK010000418.1:0-2796 GCA_035275625.1 Bacteroidia bacterium | reverse complement strand
CTGCTGATAAAATCATTTTTGGAAATCATTACAGGAGTATTAAAAATAAAATCCTTTGTTTCCTCACCTTTATAATTAAACGAAAGCACGATTGCTACAATGAATAAAACAGGCACAATAATTTTTCCATTAATATAAGGCGTCCTGAATTTTCCTCTCGGAATATCTGTTTTGTTTTGCAGCATTAATACTCCACCGCAAACAAGAACGAATGCAAACAATGTTCCGATGCTGCATAAATCAGTAACGATAGTCAGGTTGAGAAATAAGGCGGGGATTGCAACTACAAATCCTGTCACAATGGTTGCGAAAGAAGGCGTGTGAAATTTGGGATGAATTTTAGAAAATACTTTGGGAAGCAATCCGTCACGGCTCATGCTCATCCAGATTCTCGGCTGTCCTAATTGAAACACGAGCAACACACTTGCCATGGCAAAAATTGCGCTTACGGCAATAATTCCGCTCATCCATTTCAGGTTCAGCTCACCGAAAACAAAAGCTAACGGGTCGCCCACAGCGAGCTTATCATACTTGACCATGCCAGTTAAGACCAGCGCAATTGTTACATAAAGAATTGTACAAATAATAATCGCCCACATCATTCCTCTTGGTAAATCCCGCTGCGGATTTTTACATTCTTCCGCTGTAGTTGAAATTGCATCAAAACCTATGTAAGCAAAGAAAACTGCGGACACACCTTTTAATATTCCGCCAACTCCGTTTGGAGTGAACGGGCTCCAGTTGCTGGTGTCAACATAAAAAGCACCGACAGCAATTACAAGCAATACAATTGACAATTTAACGATAACCATCAGATTACTTGCATTGCGCGATTCTTTTATACCACGGTAAACAAGCCATGTGATAAAAATAATAATAAACAATGCGGGCAAATCTGTAACAAGATGCAGGCTGCCTATGGCAGGAGAAGTTGTCCAGGCGGTATAAGCACTTTGCAATGCGGGAGTAAGATTGGCATATTCTTTTCCGCTGTGCATTAAAATAACAGCTTCATTAAAACCTTTATTCGCTGTGAGATAATCCATTTGCATCCATTGCGGAAGGTGAATGTTCATGCTGTCAAGCAAACCGGTAAAATAATCACTCCATGAAATTGCAACGGTAATGTTTCCGATTCCATATTCCATAATGAGCGCCCAGCCAATTATCCAGGCAAACAATTCTCCGAATGCAACGTAAGAATAAGTGTAAGCGCTGCCGGAAACCGGGACCATGCTTGCAAACTCTGCATAGCAAAAGGCAGCGAAGCCACACGCAATTGCAGTAAAAATAAAAAGGAAAACAACTCCGGGTCCGCCATCAGCGCTTGCCTGGCCGATGGTGCTGAAGATGCCTGCGCCAACAATAGCCGCAATACCGAATGCAGTTAAATCACGAACGCCAAGATGTTTTGACAAGCCTGACTTATGCGCATCGCTGTTTTGATCATCAACCTGCTTCAGAATCTGGTGAACAGATTTTTTGCGGAATAAATTCATACTTAGGATTATTTATAAGAATTTGCTAAAGTAAAAGAATCTTTTTTATTTGTCAATCACACATGGAATTAAATAAAGTTTTGGAAAAGGAATTTTTATTTATGACAATATTTTATTTACCCAGCATAATTCGAGGCAGATTATTGATTCTTCGATATTGGTTATAAAGAGGCAGATGTTGATTACCCCTTGTCAGATGCTATTCACGCTGAGGCGGAAATGAATTACCAACTCAGGGAAGTCAATTACCAGCCGGTAGAAATGAATTACTACCCGGTAGAAGTCAATTACTACCCGGTAGAAGTAAAATACCCCGACACTTTTACTATCAACAGTTAAAGTTATCAGGGTAACATGTCATATTTCCCGGTTCCTTACCGGGCGAAAGTCAATTATCAAGGAAATGTAAAGGTTTAGTTAAAATTTTATATGATCTCACATACACTTTTTATTTATGAGAAACCAACCTTTTCCAACTACTTGCATTCTTTTCTTTATTAAGAATCATTACCAGCATAGAAAACAAAAAAGGCAAAAAGGCTTTATGTTTTTTATTTCTTCAAAGAACCGGCAGGAAACGGAAGATATTGAAGGCAGGAGACTTTGGCGAGTACAAAAGAAATCCTGCAATTATATTTTTACAAACTCCACTCTGCGGTTGTTAGCTTTTCCAGCAGAATTATCATTTTTATCTACAGGTTTGCTTTCACCCAAGCCACCGGTTTCCATACGGGTTTCATCAATACCAAATTCCTTTGCGAGCATCTCTTTTACAGACGCTGCCCTGCGTTTTGATAAATCCATATTTTTTGATTCATCGCCATCGGAATCGGTGTGCCCTACGATTTTCACTTTCACAGCGGCATTTTCTTTCAGCACGCCTGCAATTTCTTTCATAGTACCGAATGATTCTGCTTTTATGTTTGCGCTGTTTACGTCAAACAGAATTCCGTGAGTAACCCATTTGCCTTCGGTGAGTAATTTGTTTCTTGTGTCAGGTGCACCTACAGCGAGACGCAGATTGCTGACAGCATAGTGATTTGCCTCATCCACAGTTGGCTGGTAGTAGAGTATGCTGTTGTATTTTATTCCCGGAACCAGGGCTTTCGGAAGATCCAAAACTTTTTCTTCGTTGAAATAAACCCTCACGCGTTCTTTTTGCCGCCATACGGAAACATGAACCGGTTTTGTTTTATCAGCAACCTGTTTGGTAAAAATCTGAACGCTGGGCTGGCTCTCCCCGTTTTTTCTGAACCCATAGTTAATAGTAGCGTCTGTGCTGTTCCCTCCATAAACC
>DATEMK010000417.1:0-2630 GCA_035275625.1 Bacteroidia bacterium | reverse complement strand
TAAATAAATTTTCCCTTTTCGAGGAAATATTTCTACAAAGTATCAATACAAAGGTAATTTTTATCATGGCAATCATATTTATCTTTTTTAAAAAATATAAGAATATATTATCAACAAGAGGCGGTTACTATTTTTCTTTTTTTATAAAAGGAACGATGATTTATTATTTTCTCCTTTGTATGTTTGTTTACATTTTTAAACCTGCTGTTCTGCTTTCGGGAAATCAAAATTTCAAATGAAAAAGAGTTCTTCCGCTGGGACGAAACAAACTCACCGCATCAGCCCGGATGAAACTGAAAATATCTTCAGGTTAGCCCTGGAAGCTGCTCCTAAAGCCATGTTAATGATGGACGGAAACGGAAAAATCATTTTCATTAATCGAATGGCTGAAAAATTATTCGGTTACTCACGAAATGAGCTTATTGGTAAAAATATAATGATACTTATACCGCAGCGCCTGCACGATAACTTTCCGGGATACTGGAGTATTTTAATGAATGGTGATCTAAGCTATGAAAGCAGGACAGCGCTGAATTTGTGGGGAATTAATAAAAACGGAAATGAATTCGCGGTTGATATAGATATAAGTTTTTTTGAAACAGAAGCCGGCATTTTGGTGCTGAGCAGCATCATGGATATAACTCAAAGTAAAAAAGATGAAGAGCAATTGAGAGAAGCTAAAGAAAAAGCGGAACAGATGTCTATGGCTCGCCAGGAATTTTTGTCCGTGATGAGTCATGAAATGCGAACTCCGCTAAATGCCGTGGTGGGTATTTCTCATTTGCTTGCCGAAGGAGACCTTACTCCTGAACAGGAAGAGAATATCAGCATCCTGCAATTTTCAGCGCAAAACCTGCTATCCCTTATTAATAATATACTTGATTTTTCAAAAATAGAGTCAGGGATGTTGCAGCTCGAGCAAATAGATTTTAATTTCAACCAGCTCATCAGGAGAGTTATGGATTCTTTCAGGCATAACGCGCAGGAAAAACAAGTACGGCTGAATTTACAAACGGAAATGGATATTCCTGAAATTTTAAACGGTGATCCGGCACGCCTTACACAGGTTTTAACTAATCTTCTGCATAACGCCATAAAATTTACGGAACAAGGTGAAGTGCGATTGGCAGTAAGAGCGGTATCTGAAGATACTGAAAAAATCAGGATTTATTTTGAAATCTCGGATACGGGTATAGGAATTGAAAACGACAGGCTGGAGGAAATTTTTGACAGCTATACCCAGGCAAAGCCTTCTATTACGAGGCAGTTCGGAGGTTCAGGACTGGGTCTGACCATTTGCAAAAAACTTGTAAAAATTATGGGCGGTGAAATCCGTGTTAAAAGCAAAGTGAATACAGGTTCCGTTTTTAGTTTTGATCTTGAATTTACCCTCGGTTCAAGAGGAGAACAAAAATTAATCAGCCATCGTCATGAACATGATTTTGATCTGACGGGTATCAGAGTGTTGCTGGTTGAAGATAATGTTACTAACCGTGCGCTTGCCAAAAAATTTATAACCCGTTGGGGAGCATTGGTTGATACTGCGGAAAATGGAATGGTTGCGGTTAAAAAAGTAAATGAGTCTCCTTATGACCTGGTACTAATGGATTTGCAGATGCCTGTGATGGATGGATATAAGGCTAACCGTATTATTCGCGATTTAGGTTATACATCGGAAAAGCTTCCGGTAATTGCCTTGTCAGCTTATATATTGGATGAGGTGAAAACTAAAGTACGCGCGTCAGGAATGAATGACTATCTTTCAAAGCCCATTGACCCTCACGAATTGTATCGCAAGATTGTTAAAAATATAAAACGTAAAAAAAGAAACGAAAATGAGTCTTTTTTAATTACAGACGCAGACCGGGCAGTGGAGGTTTTAAGAATTGATCAGCTTATGGAATCCTTTGATCCTTTTTTCAGAAATGAATTTATAAAGATTCTTGAAAAGGAATTCAACGATTTTCGTGAAAAAATTTTTATAGCTGCAAAAACTGTGAATGCAGAAGATGCCAGGCAGCTTATTCATAAGATCACTCCTTCACTAAAACGTTTTAAGAATGAAACGCTGTCGTTTCACCTCGTTGAGCTTCAAAAATCAATAACTGAACACTCATCGCCTTCTGCGATTCCGGAACAATTAGAAAAAATACAACAGGAATGTGACAGCATTTTCAATACTATTGCTCAACTGAAAGAAAAATACTGCAATTAGTTAGTTAATCATTTCCCCGCCTTCTCTTCATTATTATTTATTGATCACTTCCATATCCTCTAATGGAAAATTCCCGGTTGTAAGTGTAAAATTACATTCTTCAACAAGTGGCAATAAATTCCGGGCAAATTGAACGTCTAATTTGAATTTTTTTACAGGCATTTTATCCGGGGAAAAATTATTCCCTTCCTGGCGATCTTTATCTATTGCATATAAAGTAATTGCCGTTTCTTTTCCGTAATAAAACCGTACGGCAAGAACTTCAAAACGGTCAGCATTAAAATTTTCAATATGCTCTGCGCAATAGTCATTGAATGAACTCCCCGGTTTGAACTTAAGGGATATGGGTCCGCCCAGGTCGTCTTTTATTTTTGTATCTGATTCTAATTTCATGAGAATATTTTTAATTTTTGTT
>DATEMK010000416.1:0-17803 GCA_035275625.1 Bacteroidia bacterium | reverse complement strand
TATATCATCATCTTCTTTAAGCCAGGTTGATAAGTACAAACCTTTTAAACTAGTAATAATTTCACCTGACAGTGCAGTGATTGATACATCACTGAAAGCAAATGGTGATACACTTGAGCAACGGTATCTTCGCTATTATTATAATTCCATCAAACTTGCAGAAGAAGAGTTGAAAAAGATGCATGCAAAAGATTCCACTTTAAAAAAACATTATATAGAGGGAGAAGACAAAATAAACGCATTTTTAGAAGATAAAAAGAAATTAGAAAAGGCAGCTAGAGGGTTCAAATATTACCAGACGATTTCAGAGTTCTCGGCACTGGTATATGATTATTACTTTAATGAATATCCACCATATTCAACTTTTCAATTAATTCCAAAATCTAACCTGGCCGTTCAAAATTTATCTCATATATCCGATTCTTTGAGGGCTGATTATGTGATTGGCTTTAAAAATATACATACAGAAATACAAAACAGACATTTTTTCCTTAAGCTCACCACAATTCTTTATTCAAAGAAGGAGAATAAGATTTTATTTGAAAAGGAAACGTCTGGGGATGATATCAATAGTTGGGACGGGATGTGGACATGCATGAATCCGCTAAGCTGTTTACTTAAATATGCAGTGAAATCTTCATCTGAAAAGGTTTTTGAGGTTCTTCGTAAACGGCAACTTGCCACTATCAGAAAAGAATATGATGATTTAAAAGGCAGATATCCGATTTTAAATAAAACATTAGACCTGTTAAAACGATATCATATTAATAATTACAGTGAAGAAAGCCTGGGTATACTTTTGCTTCATAGAATTGACAGCGTTTTCCAACTTGGTTTGAAGATCGTAAAAGAAAAGGATGAATTAGAAGCATATTACAATGGCAGAAAGTTCAGCTTATCCGATCGAAAGAGCCTGCTAAACTTATGTGATTTAATCGAACCGCATATTCAATCATTATTTTCCAAACAACATTTTGAAACAGATTATGATTATTACCTTGCTGATTTACTCATCTTCAAAATAAATAACCTATCTTATCTGACCAGTAAAGAAACTGTCAACTATTATAATAATTGCATGGACATCACTATTGATAAAAATAATAATTTTATTATCTATGATGAGTGCCTCGACAGTGATCATAATACCATTAAATCGGGCAGTGTTATTACTGAAATAAATAATACTCCCATTAAATATTTCACATATGGAACATTAAAACGCTTTTTATACAAAAACAGGAATAGTACCATTACCATGCGGCTGAAAGAGGATTCAGAGCCGAGATACATGGAATTAAAGAATTGCGATGTTAAACGGCCGCAGGGCTTTGAATACATGATTGATTTAAAGGGTAACTGCTATATAAAAATTAATTCTTATTTAAAACATGAAGTGACAAATATTCTTTGGGAAAAATTAACTGCAGATTGCGACTCAATTAAAAGTATAACTATTGATCTGAGAAATCAACGTGGGGGAATGGTAAAAGAAGCAATTGACCTTGCAAACTTATTTACCAAGCAGGGTTTATTATTGGCTGAAGTAATTACAAAAGGCCCGGATACTACTAAATTTATTTCGCTCAATTATAATAAATGTGAAAACAGGCCAATGTATGTATATATAAATGGCTTAACAACCGGTTCAGGCGAAATAATAGCCGCTATCTTGAAGGAATACAGGAGTGCAATACTTATTGGTGAAAAGACAATGAGCAATGTCAATGTGCAAGCTTCATACTGGCTATCCAATAATTATTACATAAGAATTTCTCTGGGGGCCTTAAAAACAGCAGATAAATATTTGTTGAGCGAGGATCCTATTCTTCCGGATATTTCATTTGATTCACCTGAATATGAAAATTTAAAATTGAATGACTTTAGGTAAATAGTCCCTTCGCTCGTCTCCCTATCTTCCTTGTCTCCAGACGAGGATCGCACCTGCAGATACAACAAAAAAATCCCGTCCAACCCCAGGGATTTAACAATCAACAAAATTCAGTGATTGAATTTATTTACATCAAAGCTTTATAGATAAATTCAAACAATCTTCAAAAAATATTTTTCGGAGGACGCTCACTTACAGCAACTTCATCCATTATCGGGGTAAATCAAACATCCGGTAACAATTAAAAAATCAATGACAAAGCGAAAGAATTCGTTTTCGCGAAAAATAAATGGGAACACGCAAATAATAAATGGAGCTTGACTGAGCAGGCTTCGTTAATTACTTTTGAAAACAAAAAAATCCCGTTAATGATAACAATTAAACTATAAAAAAATGAAAAAAACAAACTTGTATTTAATTATGGCTGTTTCCGCACTGTTGCTTTATTCAGCATCCGGGAATGCCAAAATCTGGCGCGTAAATTATGGTTCCAATTATAACGGAACCACCACATGGGGAAGTAACTTCGGGGGCAACCCGGCTTTTCCTGTTTTTAACACAATCAACCAGGCAGTAGCGTGGGCATCTGTAGTTGATGGCGATACGCTCCATATTGAAGGATCTCAATTTATTTACGGAGCAGGCACCATCACAAAAAGACTGGTAATTATAGGACCGGGGTTTTATCTTGGCGACAACCCGAAAACCAGCAATGATTTATACTCGGCAAAAATTACGAGGATAAATTTCCAGGCAGGCTCGGGTGGTTCAACTGCCATCGGGCTGAACATAGTGGTCAATACCAATACGGCTGACGGATATTTCCAAATCGCGGATGACAGCATCACGATTAAGCGATGCAGGATTGAGCGCGCAATTTATTTTCATATTACAGGAGGTTCAGGAATCCAACTGGTGACAATCCTTCAAAATTATTTTCCTGACGGATTTAATATCACCACTGCGCTGAGTGTTTCAAACACTGGTTTTGTTCCGCCTGTTGATTTGATTTTCAATAATAATATTTGTAAAAAAACATTGCTCTGGTATAATTCTTCAGGGCCATGGGCAATAACACAATGCAAAAACAACATATTTGACGGGCCTGATAATCTTGCCACACCTAATTTAAGGTTTACCACAACCGATTTCAGCAATAATATTTTAATGCCGGTAAATGCAATTGTGGATATCACAGCTGCTCCCTCAGCGATTGCTTATAATATAGGAACACAATCAACACAATTCGGAACAGCCAATAACAACCTTGTTGAACCAAATATTACCTCACTGTTTGCAGGAGGAACTTCCAATGATGGTTATTATCAAATACAGTCAGGTTCACAGGCCTATCAAAACGGAAGTGACGGCACAGACAGGGGCGCATTTGGCGGGGCTATTGTTTCAAGCCGTTATACTTTATCCGGATTAGCTCCTGTTCCTGTTGTATATGAAGCAACAACCACAAGTGTGGTATCTGCCATTACAGGCTTGCCGGTTACTATTAAAGCACGAACCATTAAATAATAAATGCCATGAAAAAAATTATATTTTGTTTCGCATTTATTGCGGCAACACTGATAGCGCATTCTCAAAATGTTATACATGGGGAATACTTTATTGATTCTGAACCGGGATTTGGCAATGGCACACCGTTTATAATAACTCCAGATTCTGATATTACACAGGCAATCAGCATTCCTTACAGCGCATTTTCAAACCCGGGTTATCATTATGTGTTCATGAGGACATTGGATGCAAACGGTAACTGGAGCATTACTGGAAGAAGGCGCATTGAAGCGGACGAAAACATTAATTCCCTCAGTGTAATCAAGGTTGAATATTTTTTTGATGTTGACAACGGTTTCGGGAATAATTCTTTTGTCCTCGTTAATCCATCCACTGACAGCACATGGAATTTTGATATTCCTTACAACCAGCTTCCGGTTACATGGACTCCCAACGATACACTTTTTCTCAGGGTGCAGGACAGTGTTAAAACCAACTGGTCAATAACGACTATGATTGATTCATTGAATTTTACTATGGTGGGAATTAATGAGCTTGCAGAAGTATCGGGATTGTCCGTATATCCGAACCCGTTTTCAAATGAACTTACAGTTACTGTAAAAGGTAAAGAAAAAGTGCAAATAGCAGTTTTGAATGAAGCCGGGCAAGTTATGTCTGGCTGCATGGTTGAACAGTCAGCAAAAATTAATACGGAGCACTATGCAGCCGGAACTTACACAATTTATATTTGGGATAAAAATCATAAGCGTTATGGGAGCAAAATAATTAAACAGTAAATCTCATTTTCTCTGTATAGCGTTATTGTGAAGGTTTTTAGTTCTTGTCCATTTTATAGCATTCAAAAATCCAGCCTGCCGAAGTGAGATTAAGAAGTATAAAACCGGTGTTTACCAGCCAATGATTGTATTCCATTTTGCCGGTGGTGTAAACAATGACAACAATAAAAATATAGATGAGCGATGTAACTAACCCGGTAATCCTCACTGCCGGTGTGAACGGAGCAAACAATCCTATCAGGATAAGAGATGGAATATACAGCAACATCCCTGAAGCAACTGAAATGGGATCGGGGTTGCCTGAAGTAGCCAGCTCAGAGTAAATAACTCCTTCTGCAATCGCAAGAACTGTAAAGCCCGCTGCCGCGGTTACATATTCTTTTTTTTCAAGCTTCATTCCGAAAATAGCGCTTCCCACCAAAAGACTCAGGCTCGAAACATCCCATGTAAAAAACTGTATTTGCCGGTCCGCAATTAATGCTCCCGCCATTCCGCAAATAATATAGATGGTAAAAGTTATGGCTATAAGTAAATTCTGGATACGTGGTGTGTCTTCAATTCTCATGATGGCAGCAAATTTTTATAACTGAAATTTGATGGCTAAATTACAATCTTTTTTACCTCGGGAGAGGAGAACAGTTGGTTAGCGTGGTAAATGTGCCCGGGCAACAATTGACAATATGCAAAGTACAAGGCTGTAATTTTTCAACATGCATCCTGTATTTAAGAAAAAGTTTGTTATTTTACAAATCGTTTCGGCTTCGGCCGGTCCTATTCAGCATGTTAAAAATAATTTCTGAAAAAAACTCAAAACAAATTTACTGCTATGAAAAAAAATATACATAGCCTGGTCGTTTTTTTGTTTTTGCTGATTGCAGGCAGCGCACAGGCGCAAATCAAAAAAGTGTTTCTCGAAGAACATACAGGAGCTCACTGCGGAAATTGCCCGATGGGTTCTTACTATGCGGATTCAATGAGCGAAAAGTATCCTGATCTTATAACTGTTGCCCTTCACTCCTACCCTTCACCGGATGCAATGTTTTTTCCGGAGGTTGACACGCTTGGATTTACATATGCCCAGGGCGCACCGTTAGGGACTGTTGACAGGATCTGCAGTTTTTCAACTTCAACTTATACAGCAGTGATATTTACCCAGTGGGATGCAAAGATTCAAACGCGCCTCGCTGTGACTCCTGTGCTCACTGTAAATGTTACTCCCCAGTGGACTGCCGCAACAAGAAACATTTCCGCACAGGTGAATGTCGCTGTCCTGGCCAACATGCCTGCCGGTGATTACCGGGTTACTTTATATGTTGTGGAAGATTCTGTTACAGGGACAGGGTGGGGTTATGACCAGATGAATTTTTATACGTCAACGATCGGGAACCCATTTTATGGATTGGGAAACCCGATTGTAGGCTTTGTACACCGTCATGTAGTGAGAGCTATCCTTCCCGCAACATGGGGACTGGCCGGAATTATTCCTGCTGCCCCGACAGCAGGACAAAATTTTACTCACACATTTAATTATATACTACCGGCAGGTTTCGATGAAAATAAAGTGAGCATAGTGGCATTCGTTAATGGATTCACATCAAGCCATACGGGTGATGAAGTTTTTAATGCCGATGAGAAAAAACTTTTGCCGGGTCCCACCGGCATGCAGGGAAATATTCCGGGCAGCGCTTTAAATATTTATCCTGATCCCGTACAGGATTTGCTAAGCATCAGTTCACCCGGCAATACGATTTCACAAATAGAACTATTCAATCTCACCGGAAATAAAATCCTGGCCCGGGTAGTTGAAGGTAACACTGCCACTGTTCCGGTGAGCGGACTTCCGGCAGGATTGTATTTTGTTAAATTAATTTTCAGCAATAGCGCATTTGTCGTGAAGAAAATTCAGGTAGCCCGCTGAGAACTTTGTACCGGGCAGCGTTTCCAGGGACAGAATTTTTCAAGCCTCCAGCTAAGGCCGCAAAGAGCCGCGTTGCAAAAGCAACTGAATCATTCAGTAGTTTTTTTATGTTCTGAAAACACCCTCAGCACATGCGTCCTTAATATTTTACCGTAGCTGAGCGCAGCTCTTTAACTCAATCCAACCGTTTATTAACTGAAAGCCGCCATTTATTAATTTTCTGAAGGCATTGGAATATTATCCCTTAATTTGGGAATATTTCAAACATTTATTTGTGAAAAAAATAACACTCCTTTTTTATCTTTTTCTAAGCAGTGTAAATGTCTTCTCTCAAAATAAAGAGGCGGACAGTTTACAGGCATTGCTTACTACTTCGATTGCAGATACCATAAAAATAAAAGTGCTTAATGAACTTGTTAATCTTAATAAAGGATCTGACCCGGAAAAAGCATTAGAATTTGCCAATCAATCGCAAGCTGTTTCCATTAAAATAAAAGACGAATCCGGCAAAAGAAACAGCTTAAATAACATGGGAGTCATATACACTTCGCTTGGCAATTACAGCGAGGCGCTCAAATGTCACTTTGAAGCAGTTCAAATAGGAGAAAAATTAAAGCTGAAAAAAGAAATTGCGGCATCGTACCAGAACATCGGGAATATTTATCTCAACCTTGCTGATTACCCTGCCGCATTGCCTTATTATTTAAAATCTTTAAAAATAAAAGAGGAACTGGGTAATAAGAAAGGGATGGCAAACACGTATAACAGTCTTGGAAATTTATATCTCGCACAAACAAATTATCCGTTGGCTTTAGAAAATTATGCTCTTTCATCAGGTTTGTATAAGGAGGTAAATGACAGCAATGGTTTGGCAGTTACTTATGACGGTATTGCTTCTGTTTACATCGGGCAGAAAAGATATAGTGATGCTCTGCAAATTTCAAAAGAAGCTCTTGAAATAAAAGAACGGTTAAACAATATGAACGGCCAGTATTTTTGCTACAACAATCTTGGAAATATTTATTCGCAATTAGACAGTTTCAGGCTGGCTTTAAAGAATTATTTAAGCTCCCTTTCCATTGCCCTGGAGAAAGGCGACCCATACGATCTGGCAACTGTATATTTATCCATCGGTGATGTTTACACAGATTTGAAAGATTATGTAAATGCGGCAACGTTCTTAAATAAAGGATTGCTGCTGTCAAAAGAAATAAGTTCGCAGGAGAGGGTAAGGAGCGGTTATAAGCTGTTCGCCAATATGTATGCACAGAAGAAAGATTTTAAAAATGCATATGATTATTCCATCCTGTTTACAGGGCTGAACGATTCCATTTTTAATGAGGACAAGAACAAAAAAATTGCGGAAATTCAAACTAAATATGAAACAGAGAAAAAAGAAAAAGAGATAGCATTGCTTCAGCAGAAAAATGAAAACCTTATCCGCAACAATGAAATTAAAGAGCTTCAATTGAACCGGAGCCGCTACCTTGTTTTCACTTTTGCCGGTGCTGCAGTATTGATTTTAATTATTGCATTTTTAATTGCAGGCCAAACGAAACTGCGGACTAAACAGGCTCAGCTTATTGCAGAGCAAAAATTATTGCGCTCCCAGATGAACCCGCATTTTATTTTTAATTCGCTTAATTCCATCCAGGATTTTATTGCAAACTATGAACGGGATGATGCGTTGAAATATCTCTCCAAGTTTTCAAAGCTCATCCGCTACATTCTGAAACAATCCGGTAACAACAATACAACTGTTGCGGATGAGCTTGAAATGCTGAAATTGTACGCAGAGCTTGAATCGCTTCGGTTCAACCATAAATTTGATTGTACTTTTGATGTGGATGATACCATAAATATTTATGAAACAGAGATTCCTTCTATGATCATTCAGCCGTTTCTTGAAAATGCTATCCTCCATGGTTTCATTGGAAAAGAAAATGGTTGCCGCATTTTGTTGTCCATGAAAAAAGCCGGTGAAAAATTAAAGTGTGTGATCGAGGACAATGGAATCGGAAGAAAAAAGGCAATGGAGATTAAGCAAAACAAATCCTACCAGCATCCCGGGCTGGGAATAAAACTTACAACCGAAAGGATTGATACGATAAATAAAACATCCAAAGCGAAAACATCTTTGCACATTGAAGATTTAGTTGATGCGGCAGGAAATGCTGTGGGTACAAAGGTTGAGCTTGAATTTACTATTACATAAAAATGATTCGCGCCCTGATTGTTGAAGATGAAAAAGGAAGCGCAAGGCTTCTTGAAAAACTGTTGAAAGAATTTTGTGAAAATATAGATGTAGCAGGTATTTCATATAATGTTCCCGATGCTTACGAAAAAATAGTCACCTTAAAACCCGAACTTGTTTTTCTTGATATTGAAATGCAAAGCGAAACGGGTTTTGATTTACTTAAAAAATTCAGTGAAATAGATTTTGCAATAATTTTTACAACAGCTTACGAAAAGTATGCATTGCGTGCAATCAAATTCAGCGCGATTGATTATTTGCTGAAGCCAATTGATGTGAATGATTTGAAGCAGGCAGTAAACAAAGTGGAAAAGCATCACAGGAAAAACTTATTACAGAGCAACCTGGATGTTTTGCTGCATAACTTCCAGAATAAAAATAATGACCTTCAGAAAATTGCTTTGTCAACTTCGGAAGGTTTGCACCTCGTAAATGTAACCGACATTAGTTACTGTGAATCAGACGGTCCTTATACCACTTTTCATTTAAAGAATGCAAAGCCCATTGTTATTTCAAAACATCTTAAAGAATATGAAGAATTGCTTTCTCCTTTTAAATTTTTCAGGATACACAATTCATACCTCATTAACCTGCGGGAGATAAAAAAGTATGTGCGGGGTGATGGAGGGCAGGTAGAAATGAATGATGGAACACTTTTGAATGTTTCTAAAAGCAGGAAGGATGATTTGCTGGATATTATAAACGTCAATAAGTAATACATTTTACGTATGCTTTTCATTACAATTCATCCAAACATTAAGTAGAAGCTGCCAACCGTTAACCGGTGCTTGTTTTGCAAATTTTTGGCTATATTTTTACTGTGAAAATATATACAAAATGGTATGAAATACGGTTACAATTTCTTCTGCTTAATTTTATTTATTGTTTTCAATTTTTCATCACATGCTCAACCCTGGCTGAAATCACCTTCTTTGAAATCAAAACTGAGTCAAAAGGATTTTATTTTTTACGACATACAAAAAGCATTTAACAAATATGCTGAAGCTTATAATGAAGATGAGAAAGAAGAAAGGCATATGGAAGAGCAGGGAGAAGACGAAGGTCTATTTCCGGGGTACAACCAGTTTAAAAGATGGGAATGGTTTACTGAACAGCGTGTTTATCCGTCCGGTAATTATCCCGGTAATGAAACATTGTGGAATGAATTTTTTAAGTTCAGGAATAACCAGGAAACTTTTCGCAACTCAAATGCAAATTCAGTTTTAAGTGGTCAATGGATAAACCTGGTATCATCCACCGTTGCAACGGGAGGAAGTGCTGCAGGAATGGGGAGAATCAATTGCATGGCATTTATGCGGGGCAATCCGAATACAATTTTCATTGGCGCTGCTACAGGCGGTGTATGGAAAAGTGATAACAATGGCGCAAGCTGGGTAAGCCTTAATACGGACCAGCTTCCTTCAATGAGCATTGCTGACATTGCCATCAACCCGAAAAATACCACTGAAATTTATATTGCAACCGGTGATAAGTATTCGGGATTTCCCGGTGTCGGAAAAGCGTTACAGGGACATTTCAGTGCGGGCGTATTAAAATCAACGGATGGAGGGCAAACATGGAATGGCACCGGTATCTCCTGGCAGCAAAATCAATTAGTAGTTCCGCAACGTTTGCTCATGCATCCTCAAAATACAGATACGTTGCTGGTGGCATCATTCACTGGAATCTGGCGCACAGTTGACGCAGGATTGAATTGGCTTCAGGTGAAAGCGGGTGTTTACTACTGCATGGAATTTAACCCGCTCAACGCTGATATAGTGTATGCCACTGATGCGAATGGGTTTTGGCGTTCAAACAATTGTGGAACCACATGGACTTACAAAGGCGGAGGCTATGTAAATGCAGGAAGTGTCAGGGTTACTCTCGGTATTTCACCTGCTGATACAAATATTATTTATTTATGGGGACAGGGTGGGGCATTTAAAAAATATACATCGTCAACAAATACATTTATAACCAAGACCAGCCCTGATCCGTTAATTTTTCCTTACGGTTTGTATGACCGGGGAGTAACAGTTTCACCAACTAACGTTCAGGAAATATTTGTTGCCGGTGCCGGTTCTGCAAAAAGTATTGATGGCGGCACATCATGGAATACTGCTGCACAATACGTCAACGAATTAGCTGCGGACTATATTCACCAGGATGTAAAACAATTTTATTACAAGCCCGGCAGCAGCACTACGCTGTATGCACTCACTGACGGTGGGATTTTTACTACCACCAATTCCGGAACAACGTGGACAAATCTCAGTCATGGAATCCAGATTTCAGAGATATACCGTATATCCTCGCATCCTTTAAGTGCCGACACCGTTTTATACGGAACGCAGGATTGTGCAACAAACAGGTGGACCGGCTCTTCGTCCTCCATCACGCAAATTTTTGGCAGCGATGGAATGCAATCTATGTTCGATTACACGAACCCCATGACGCTGTATATATGTACGCCCTATGGAAACCTTCAACGCTCACAAAATGGAGGACAAAGTTATACGCTTGCATCACCGGGTCTATGCTTATGGGTGGCGCCTTATGTAATGAACCTTATCAATCCCCAGACGATGTATATAGGAGCAAGAATTGGCATGAAGAAATCTTTTGTCGGAGGTGTGCCGAATACAAGCTGGACAACCATTTCAACAGCACCGGTGTTAGACAGTGTAACAGCAGTAGCAGTAACCATAGCAGACACTAATGTAGTATATGCTGCGAAATACAATAAAATGGTCCGTTCGCCTGATGGCGGTACAAACTGGGTTAATATTTCTCCGGGGCTGCCTGTAAATGCTGCTGCCATCACTTATATAGCGGTCAGCAATACCGATGCAAATAAAATTTATGTGACATTTTCCGGATACTCGGCAGGAAACAAAGTATTTATATCAGGCAATGGAGGAAACACATGGAACAATTATTCGGGAACTATATTGCCTAACGTACCAGTGAACTGTATTACTTATGTGAACAACAGCAACGGTGCGGTTTATATCGGGACTGATTTTGGAGTTTTTTACAGGGATGCTTCCATGGCTGATTGGATTCCGTTCAATACCGGTTTGCCCAATGTAATTGTCAACCATCTTGACATTCATTATCCTTCAGGGAAACTGCGTGCGGGCACCTATGGCAGGGGGCTTTGGGAAACAGATATGCTTCTTACCGGGACACTGCCGGTTGAACTGGCGAGTTTTACAGGAGCATATAATGAATCAACTCATGCAAACGACCTGCACTGGACCACTGCATCCGAAGCAAATAGTAACTACTTTGAAATAATGAAAAGCCCGAATGCCCGTTATTTTTCTTCAATAGGAAAAGTAATTGCTGCCGGAAATTCAACACAACCCCTGGATTATAATTTTTCGGATAATGATGTGAGCAGGAGCATTCATTACTACTACCTCAGGCAAGTTGATTTTAACGGCAGTGAACTTCTTTCAAATACCATTGCAATCCGTAACGGCAGGGCAGAAAATACCCTCGTTGTTTTTCCCAATCCTGCCCATGATAAAATTCAGTTTGAATTTCCATTTTCCAAGCAGGTGTGCGATTTAGAATTATTTGATGTAATGGGAAAACAAATTGTGAGGGAACCAAAAATTAAAATCAATACTGCCGCAAATAATACAGTGGATATTTCTTTTCTTTCCCCCGGTATTTATTTTATAAAAATCAGTAGTCATGCAACCGATAAATTTCTTTATGGAAGGCTTGTTAAAAAATAATAGATACGCATTTATGAATGTAAGAAGAATCCTGATTTTTATTTTTTGGGTATTGTACTGGCTGATAAAATCAACCGTAATTTTGTTTATTCAATAAGACAAGATAAAACTAAAAACAAATGAAAAAACTTTTACTTGTAACAATAGCATGGGCATCGGTTTTAATGCTTACCCCTAAAGAGGCAAAAACCCAGTCATTCAATCCGCAGTTGGCTGCCATGCTGCAGGATACATTAAACTACTACGTTTCTGCCATTACTAACATAAAAGGAATGTCTGCCAGTGTGTATGTACAGGGACAAGGAACCTGGCAGGGCACAGCAGGACTATCTTATTCCGGTCATCCCATCACTGCCGGTATGGGGTTTGGCATAGCAAGCAATACGAAATTATTTGTAGCTACTGCCATGTTAATACTTGCAGAAAACAACATCATCAGTCTTAATGATTCCCTGAAAAAATGGCTACCAACTTATCCGAATATTAATCCCAATATAACTATCCGTCAACTTTTGAATCACACTGCCGGGGTGCAGGACCCCATATTTCTTTCTCCCTGGATGGATACCATTATGAAAAATCCAACACGTGTTTTTACCCCTATAGAAGTATTGAGTTGGGTTGGCTCTCCGCTATTTGCTCCCGGGACCAGTTGGAGCTATTCCAATGTCAATTATATACTTGCCGGTATGGTAGCGCAAAGCGCTACAGGTTTCCACATTTCGCGCATCATTCGTGACAGTATTCTCACACCTCTGAATTTAACAGGCACTTTTTATGATGTAGAGGAACCTGAAATTGGCACTGTTGCTCACCGCTGGTATAATTTGATTGATTTTAACGATACCTCAAGGGTGGGATTAAATACTGCTGGTGGATGCGCAGGGGCTTTGTTCTCCACATCCGCTGACATGGTAAAATGGTATAACGCGCTCATGTCAGGACAGGTGTTAAGCCCCGCTTCATTTGCAGAGCTAACTAATTTTATTACTACCGGCACAGCATATACATATGGTTTGGCATTAGAGAACCAGCCTTTTTTTGGTCATACTACGTGGGGCCACGGAGGTGTTACATGGGGTTATAAAAGCCGGATGGTGTATGACCCTTGCATGGGAGCAGCAGTTTGCGGATTAGTAAACTCATGGCCTGCCGGAAATGATGGAGTAACAATTCTGCTTTATAGTGTGCTTGTTAATCATCTGCCCGGTTGCGGTGCAATAATAACAGGACCCACATCCGTTTGCCAGGGACAAAATAATGTTTCTTACAGTGTCCCTGCAATTGTAAATGCAACCTCATATATATGGACATTGCCGGGTGGTGCTACCGGCACAAGCAGTACTAACAGTATTACCGTTAATTATGGAGGTACGGCAGTTTCAGGCAATATTTCCGTTAAAGGAACTAATTTATATGGTGATGGTGCCGTTTCTGTTTTACCCGTTATTGTAAACACTCTTCCCACTGCGGCAATCACACCATCAGGTGCAACAACTTTTTGTTCGGGTGGTTCTGTTACTTTAAATGGCAATACAGGTGCAGGACTAACTTACCAATGGCAAAAAAACGCAGTATCTCTTTCCGGGGCAACATCTTCAAACTATGCTGCAACAACTACTGGAAGTTATAGAGTTATTGTAACTAACCCCTGTGGCTCTGCCACATCTGCAGCAGTCGTAGTTACAGTAAATTCCCTTCCATCAGCAACAATAACACCAGCCGGTGCCACAACATTTTGTTCAGGGGGAAATGTAGTTTTAAATGCAGTTGTTGCAGCAAACAGAACTTATCAATGGAAAAAAGGAGTTAATCTGGTTGCAGGGGCTACATTACCATCATATGCAGCATACACAGGGGGAAATTACAGGGTGATCGTTACGAACACTGTAACAGGATGTTCCAAAACAACTGCAAGTGCAACAGTAATAACTGTAAATGCTCTTCCTGCTGCAACTATAACTCCACAAGGCCCCACTACATTTTGTGCAGGAGGTAGTGTAGTGTTGAATGCAAATGGCGGTGGCGGATTATCTTATCAATGGAAAAAGGGCAGCAATCTCCTGCCGGGAGCTACTTTGCAGAATTATACCGCTGCCATCGCGGGCACTTACAGGGTTATTGTAACTAATTCAAATGCCTGCTCTAAAACGTCAGCAGGAACTGTAGTAACGGTTAATTGCAGGGAAGAGAATTTATACAGTGAAAGAAACGGCATGGAAGTTTTCCCCAATCCAACCAATGGAGGTATTACACTAAAGTTTACTTCAGATGAAAATCAAAGCGGTGAATTAACAGTAACTGATCCGGCAGGAAGAAAAATCAGGTATGAAAAAATAAATGTATCACCGGAAATTAATGAATACTCTTTTGATATGAGAGATTTTTCAAGTGGTATTTATTTTATAAAACTGTTTGACGGGAAAAATTATTACTCCAGGAAAATTACTGTTGTGCATAACTGATGGGACAGAATTTCTTGGCCTCAGTTTGTGACCGCATATACAGGGAATCGGATACGGAGATAAAATCTAATCCAATAAAATCTTGCGGAGACACAAACATTGACGGAGGTTTGTTAAAAAATAATAAACCACTTTTGGGTCCAAATGGACACACCTGAAAACACATTGATGCGAGACAAGTTTTTACAAAGCAAAAAGTTTATCACCTTGCTCAAAAGGAATCTTTTTTACTTCATGAGAAACACGAATGAAATCTTCTTTGCTTAAATTCATGACCAAATTGAAAATCCAAAATTATTTTATGAGTTTGGTTTTTTTGCGGATGTTGACAGCTCTTTATATAAAGAAACCAAAAAAACTTAAATTTTACGGCCCTCATACGGCCCTCGCATGAAAAATGAAACCCCACAAAATGCGGGGTTTTCCCTCTGTGGAGCATATCGGAGTCGAACCGATGACCTCTTGCATGCCATGCAAACGCTCTAGCCAGCTGAGCTAATGCCCCTGTTTTAAAAACTGTTTTCCATCAGAGGCGACAAAAGTATAAAAATCATTTCATGTGTATTTTGAAATATTTGGCGCGGATTTTATTCCATCAAAGCCCCGAATTTTTGGTGTGGTCAATGGTTCCGGTTTTACAAAATCCATTGATATTATGATTTCAGGATACTGATCCTTTTTACAACTACTTCTTCATTATTCTTTATGATGATATAATAGATTCCTTTTGAAAGATTTGATTTATTCACAACGGTGCTCTTATCAGCCGCTTCAAACCTTTCTATAAGTTGCCCGAGAACGTCAGTCAATTCAATCGTCACCGGAACAACAGGTTTTTCAGAAAACTGAATAGTAAATTCCCCTGTCGAAGGATTTGGATAAATAAGTACATCCATTGCGGAGATTATATTTTCACCCTGGCCGTTACGGCACGGGATCGTAACTGAAGTGGCAGAAGATGTTTTTGAACAAGCATTACTTTTAGTGACTTCCACCCTGTAATTTCCCGCAATAGAAGCTGTATAATTATTAAGGGTGGCACCATTAATATAATTGCTCCCTTTTTTCCATTTATATGTCAGACCGGTTCCTGTATTTGCGGAAAGCAGCACACTGCCGCCTGCACAGAATGTTGTCGGACCATTTGGAGTAATGGTTGCCGAGGGAAGAGTGTTAACAGTAACCAAAGTTGCGGGTGTTGTTATATTCGAACATGCAGTATTCGTATTTGTTACTATAACTTTATAATTTCCTCCGATAGTTACATTATAAGATGACGCTATTGCCCCTGAAATATTTGTTCCGCCTTTTGTCCATTGATAGGTGCGGTTTGGGAATGAAGCAGCATTAAGCATTACACTGCCACCATCACAGAATGTTATAGGGCCGCCTGCATTTATGCTGGCATCAGGCAACGGGTTTACGGTAACCACAGTATTATTAGCAGTAGTTTTTGAACATCCTGTTACAGTGTTTGTGACCAATACTTTATAGTTACCACCTAAACTTACAGTATAAGATGATAAAGTGGCTCCTGCAATATTAATCCCGCCCTTTTTCCATTGATAAGACCGGTTAGCAGCCACCGGAGCATTCAAAACGACATTGCTGCCTGAACAAAATATTGTCGGACCGCTTGCAGTAATTGATGCTGTAGGCAAGGTTTTAATTGTGAGATTCAGCGTAATAACACTGTCACAGCCATTTGAATTTACAAGCGTTTGAGTATAAGTTCCGCTGGAGGTATAATTCTGTCCGTTCAGGGTATAGCTTCCGCATGCAGACTGATTAATTGTTGAGCTTGTGGCACATGCCGGAAAATCAATTTTCCATAATGATGGATTCCCACCGAAATCGCATTCTATCACATACATGCTGGTGTTAAGCAAAACAGCGTCTACGGGATGATTAAACCCTTTCGCAATTTTATAGGAGTGAAAAGAATAATTTGCATTGGCGCTGTCTTTTTCCATTTCGAGCATCAGCAGATCTTCACCCGTATCGTTGAAAGGAACCATCAGGACTGACGAATCATTTAATGTTGCATCTCCGCGGGTATAGCTCAGTACAAAACACTTTCCGCGAAAGTCAGTGCCTAATATGCTGTCCTTGTCAATGGTAATTCCTAACGGTGACCGGTGTGGAGTAAAGCTGTATATGGGCTTGCTAACGGCCGCAGCATTATAAGTGAAGCCGCTCGCGCTGTCGCGGATAAAAGCTGCATCGGGCCCTAAATTCTTGCAGGGCATTGTAAGCTGCAATCCGGGAGGTTTCTGCGGAAATGTGGGGTCATTATAATATGTATTCAGGCTCCATGCATAGCTTTGCTGGTTAATCAGCTTATCAGCAGCAGGATTAAACCAGGCAAATTGCTGCGGGTTATAATTTCCACCCATCATCCAGGGGAATCCATAATTTTTTCCCTGGCGCAGCCAGTTAATTTCTTCCTCATCATCCCGGTCACTTGAATTTTCTACCCCGAAAAGATCACCCATTGCGTTGTATGCAAAATCATACGTATTGCGGATGCCGGTCACAAAAACCAGTCCTGATGCGTTCAGGGCGGCTGAATCATTGGGGATCACAAGGTTTACTGATGATGCAGGTATTTTGAGTATGAGTGAAGTAACCGGTACATTTCTTAACCCGGGGTATAAGCCGCCACGGGTTTGAATTTCTCCGTGGTCTCCCCTCGACCCGTTGCACATAAGCAGTGTATCTCCTGCAGGGTTCAATCCAAGCCCGCTGAAAAGATGGTTAAAATCGCTTGCCGTCTGGTAAGGAACTGTTTGCGCCACGTTCTCCCATTCCCTGAGCGTGCCGGAAAGCAATATCCCTCTTTGAATAATACCAATTGTTAAAGGAGTATTTCTTTCGTTGTTTCCTGATACATATATCGTGGAATCATGAAAGGCAAGTCCCTGCACCGACTGTATGCCATGATCGCTGATTGTATAAACTAACACATCATAGGGCTGCTGTCCCCCGGAAGGAATAATTATTTTAAATATACTGTCTGTATAAGTGGAATAATAAAAACATTGGTCAATCGGATTATAGGCAAGCCGCGTGACCTGCCTGTGCACGTTCATGATATGAGAAATTGAAATTCCCGGGTGAAGTGGAACAGGCACCTGGCTTAGCAGCACAGCGCTTTTTAACAACAGAGCTGCACAAATTGTAAAATTTATTTTCATAGGTTTATTTTTAGTTTATAATC
>DATEMK010000415.1:0-12019 GCA_035275625.1 Bacteroidia bacterium | reverse complement strand
TATGGCCGCTTCTTCGATCACGTAAGGCGCTGCAGAATTTTTATACATCCATTTTTCAAAATCATTCCTTACTGCAGGATGAATAAAACTGTTGGCTATTTTCCTTGCTTCGGGATCATTAAAAATTATTTCTCCGAAATTTTTTTTATTCAGCAAACCGAATTCATCATAAATGCTGTCTCCAAATGTTCTCTTGAGATTTGAAATTAATTTTTCATCTTGCTCCATTACAATTTTGGCTGCTATGTCAGCATAATAAACCGGAGTTCCCAAATGCGAAAAAATTTTACAGGTAGTTGATTTGCCGCTGCCGATTCCGCCTGTGATCCCTATTTTTAACATTTATTTTTCGATTAAATAATCTATCCACTCAGGCTGCACGGAAACAATTTTCGCTGCTTTAGGAAATTTCACAGGATTAACATGCAGTTTGTTTTCATTCCTGTCAATGGACAGGGCAGGCTGCTCAGCTTCAACTTCAAAATCATCTGCTGAAATCCTGGAAAAATCCCTGAGTGAAGCATGATAGGTCAGGGTGACTTTATCGGGAATCAAAGTAACAGGTTTGTTATGATAATAAAATTTTCTTAAAGGGAGGACCATTTTTCCCTCTGTAAATTCTTCCACGGGAACCAGCACCCATACTTTGTTATCTGATAAAATAATTTTCTCATTTGATGGATTAATGACAGATGCTGAAAAAAATAAGTTTGTGCTTAAATTATTGAAAACAACTTTTTGCGTTTCTAATTTTATAATTTTTTTCAGGAGATCATCCGTTCCGGACATTTCGATACTGTCCGGTTTAATAAGGGGTGGCAGGGAGTTAAAAAACTGTTTTTTAAAATTTAACTCTGCATTTAATTTTACCGGAACTTTTACCGTAAATTTTTTGGAATAATCCACCACAATGGAATCAGGCAGAATTTTTACAATTTTGTAAGCAGGATCAGTGAGAGAAATAAACTGGTCCAACAGCGTCTCTGTTGAAATGGAAACGTGTGTGCTTAACCCGATATTTCTGAATGCAGCTGAATTGAAATCAACTGTTATATGATTGTTTTCTTTAATGAAATCATCTGACATCAGATCAAATCCTTTTCCTTCAATGTCAATTGAAATTTTTGAAGGTAAAGGATTTTTAATCTGGAAGCTAAGGGGAATGTTTTTATAAATAACCGGAATGGAAACTGTGGAAGTGTACGGTTTGTTAAGTGCGGTTATTGTCCAGAAAAAAATTGCAATTAATAAACAAACTGTTAAAACGGCTGCCTGGTTGTTTTTGTAAATAAGGATAGGCAAAATGGCAACTATTTATTTCTTCTCTTCCTTTTTCGGAGCGTTGATGGTTTTTGTAGCCTCTACCGAAACAGCGCTTCTTTCCACACGCATCTTTACATTATTGTCTACTTCAATAAGCATGGTGGTGTCAGTAATTTCAAGCACTTTTCCGTGAATGCCTCCAATGGTGATAATTTTGTCACCTTTCTTTATCGTTTCACGGAATTCTTTTTCGAGCTTCGCTTTTCTCATTTGAGGACGAATCATAAAAAAATAAAAAATAACAATGATCACAACAATAAGAAGTAATTGTTGCATGCCTCCGCCAGGAGGAGCTGATTGAAGGAGAACGCAGAGTGGTGTCATATTTGAATGTCTGTTGTTAAATGGTAAATGTCATTAGTTATTGGTCATTAGTTATTGATCATTGGTCATTGGTCATTGGTCATTGGTCATTGGTCATTGGTCATTTGACATTGGTTATTGGTCATTGGTCATTGGTCATTTGACATTGTTCATTGCTTATTTCGGATAGCATATTGTTTTCCGCTAACTATTTTTTCACGGGCTGAATAACGTCTGCGCTGATTGTCAAAACTTTTGTTGCAGGAATGGTATTAGCAAGAATGGTAACTGATTTACTCTCCATTCCGGATTTGCCGTTGCTGTCGAATGTCACTTTTACCTCACCTTCATCTCCGGGCTGAACAGGGTTTTTTGAATATTCGGGAACGGTGCAGCCGCAGCTTCCTTTTACCTGCGTTATCACCAATTGTGAACCTCCGGTATTTTTAAATTTAAAAGTGTATGATACTTTTTCACCTGCTGTAATTTCACCGAAATGATGGGTAGTCTCGGCAAAATAAAATTCAGGAACATTTGAAGAATCTGCCTTACCATTGGCTGTAGCAGGATTATCAACAATATCGGGCGAAAGTTTGTTTTCACCTGTCGGAAGTTTTTCCGGCTGGGGGGCGCAGGCAAAGAATGGTAAAATAAAAAGAAAAGAAATAAATTTGATGTTCATGGAATTTTTTTTAAGAGTGCAAAGGTAAAAAAAGGGTTTGAGGTTTGGAGTTTGCAGTTTGTGGTTAGTTTTTGGATCAAACATCAAACACCAAATTCATTCCACAAGTCCTCTCCCTGTTTTCACAATTTTATTTTCATTTTTTAAATCCATCACGAGCTTGTCAATAATGCCGTTAATAAAATGGTTGCTTTTGGGTGTGCTGAAGTCTTTTGCAATATCAAGGTATTCATTGATGGAAACTTTTACAGGCACTGTTGGAAGATGCAATACTTCGCACAATGACATTTTGAGCAGGATCACATCCATAAGGGCAATGCGCTCCACATCCCAGTTTTTTGTTTTGTCATCAATGAGCTTTGTGAACCACTCATCGTTTTTAATGGTGTTGTGTAAAAGGAGTTTCACAAATTGCCTGTCATCTTTTTCGTCCTTGTAAATATAACCCGGAGTAAATTCATGTGCATGGCCAGGAATCGTTTTGATTGCCCGCAGCACCATCGAACCCGCAAACTGAAAACCATCCATCCAGTAAATATTTTTTTCTTCGATCGTGTTTAAAAAAAGATCCGATTCTATTACTAATTTTTTGAATAGCCATATACAAAATTCGGTATCTTGCTGTATCGTGTGATCAGCAGTGGTGACATAGCGCTTGTATTCGTCAGTAATTTTTAATTGGTGAAAACTTTTTTTAAGAAGTTCTGTATCCGCCTGCCATGAAATGCTGTTTTTTTTTGCGATTTTCGTCAAAGCAGCATTTTCGGATAAGATCATCACCACTTTATTTTCTGAAAAAGAATTTATTACAGGTTTAGCAGTGTCGGAGGTGATAAATTTCGGAGGAAGATCAACCCGGTGAATTTGCTCCTGCCCGGCCAGCCCGGTAAAAAATAAAAGCAGGTAAATGTAAAGATCGTAAGTATTATCTATTCCTTTAAAAATTTCATGCTCAGTTTTTACGGCATCTTTATGATGCGATTGATAATAAGAGTAAAGGCCCTGTAAAACACGAATCCGTAAATGCCTGCGGCTGAGCATAAGTTATAAAGAACGAAACAAGTTTAAAGTCTGAAGTTTAAAGTTTAAGGTTCTCTCGAAATTATCGTTAAACCTTAAACCTTAAACCTTAAACCATTTTTAATAAGTAGATTTCACTTTACTGATATCCGACAAACGTTTTTCGGCAATTTGTTTGGCGGCAAGATATGTTGGTATGTCATCCTGTCTTGATTTCCTGATAATGCTTAGCGTAAGATCATAGATTTTTTCTGTCTGTGTAATGGCCCGCTGACGATTATAACCGCCTTTGAATTCAGAATATACATTAATCAATCCACCGGCATTTATGAGGAAATCAGGAGCATACACAATTCCTTTTTCCATGAGCATTTTACCGTGAATGGTTTCATCAGCAAGCTGGTTGTTGGCGGCTCCGGCAATGACTGTGCATTTTAATTGCCCGATGTTTTCAGAATTCAACGTGGCTCCTAATGCACAGGGAGCATAAATGTCCATGTTCATGGAATAAACGGCATCCGAAGAAATAACTTCAGCGCCAGTTTCAGCAGCTACTTTACGAAGCTGGTCATCGTTTATATCGGTAATAAAAACTTTTGCATTTTCTTTTCTTAGATCCTTCACAAGGCTTTCGCCAACATGGCCGACCCCCTGCACAACAATTCTTTTATTCTCCAGATCATCACTTCCATAAGCCTCTTTTGCTGCAGCTTTCATTCCCATGTACACACCATAAGCAGTAACCGGTGAGGGATCACCTCCTCCTCCCATTGATTCAGGAAGCCCGGTAACATGTTTTGTTTCCATTGCCACATATTCCATTTCGCGGGTGCTGGTTCCGACATCTTCGGCTGTAATGTATTTCCCGTTAAGGTTATTTACAAATCTCCCGAACTTGCGGAACAATGCTTCTGTTTTATCTTTTTTTGAATCTCCTATTATCACGGCCTTTCCGCCTCCAAGGTTCAAACCGCTCACTGCAGCTTTGAGTGTCATGCCCCTTGACAATCGCAATACGTCATTCAATGCCTCGGCTTCCGATTTGTACATCCACATACGGGTGCCTCCAAGAGCAGGTCCGAGAACGGTATTATGAACGGCTATTATTGCTTTCAATCCCGTTTCCTGGTCGTAGCAAAAAGTAACCTGCTCGTGCTGTTCCATTGACATCGGACCAAATACTGTATTGGTTTTCACACCTGTTTCTTTCATTTCTTTTACTTCTAACATCGGGGGTGATTTTATATGGTAATTTTGAAGAAATTTTTAAAGCGGCAAAGGTAGAAAAAAGTTTAAAGTTGAAGGTTTAAAGTTTAAAGTTAAAATTACCCTGAATAACCGGTTTGAAACATCTAAAATCACTCAACAAATATTTCTACCAATACCGGGGAAGGTTTTTGCTCGGGATTTTATTTGTTACAGTTTCCAATATTTTCGGCATTGTTCCGGCACAGGTGGTACGGAATGCTTTGGACCTGGTGACGGCTGATATTGATACTTATAAATTGCTGACAGGTTTTGAGCTGCAAAATAATTTTTATAAAACACTCACACTTGGCATCGCTTTTTTTATTTTTCTCATTTTACTGATGGCATTGCTCAAAGGAGTCTTTATGTTTTTCATGCGGCAAACAATTATCGTGATGAGCCGCCACATTGAATACGAGCAGAAGAATGAAATTTTCAGGCATTACCAGAAGCTGAACATTTCCTTTTACAACCGTCAGAACACTGGCGACCTGATGAACCGCATCAGCGAAGACGTGGCGCGTGTGCGGATGTACGTGGGTCCGGCTATTATGTATACGATTAACATGGTGGTGCTTTTTATATTGGTGAGCTACGCTATGTTTCATGTCAATGCACGGCTTTCATGGTATGTGCTGACACCCATGCCGGTATTGATACTTGTCATTTATTATGTGCATGATATCATCAACAGAAAAAGTGAACAGGTGCAGGCGCAATTGTCAACCCTTTCCACTTATGTGCAGGAAGCATTTTCAGGGATCAGGATTTTAAAATCTTTTGTGAGGGAAAATCAAAGCATCAGCTATTTTAATGAACGGGCTGAAACGTATAAAACGCTGAACATGGATTTGGTGCGAACCAACGCATTGTTTTTTCCGCTGCTGTTAATCCTGATTGGGGTGAGCACATTGATGACAATTTACATCGGGGGCAAAGAAGTGATTGCCGGAAATATTACGCTTGGAAATATTGCTGAGTTTGTGATATATGTAAACATGCTCACCTGGCCCGTTGCATCGCTTGGCTGGGTGGTTACATTAGTACAGCGCGCAGCAGCTTCGCAGGAACGCATTAATGAATTTTTGCATACGCATCCCGATGTCATTTCAACTTCAACCGAACCTTTTCCCGTTAACGGCAACATTGAATTCAGAAATGTATCCTGCACGTATCCGCATAGCAATACAAGGGCGCTCCAAAATGTTTCCTTCAGGGTAGAAGCCGGAAAATCACTCGCTATCATCGGCAGAACGGGTTCGGGTAAAACAACTATTATAAATCTTTTGCTCCGGATGATGGATCCCGATGATGGTGAAATCCTGATTGACGGAAAAAATTTAAAAGAAATAAATCTTGATGATTTCAGGCAGCAAACGGGATGTGTCCCGCAGGATGTTTTTCTTTTCAGCGATACGATTGCAAATAATATTTCTTTTGGGTTAGCACAATTAAATGAGAATGGAGTTTCGGATAACAAAATAAAAGAAGCTGCTAAAAATGCTGTCGTATATGAAAACATTATCGAGTTTCCTGAAGGTTTTGAAACAGTGGTAGGGGAGCGGGGCATCACACTTTCCGGGGGGCAGAAGCAGCGCATCTCCATTGCAAGAGCCATTATTAAAGAACCGGAGATTTTAATTTTTGATGATTGCCTTTCTGCTGTGGATACAAAAACGGAAGAAGAAATTCTTCAGAACCTTCAAAAGGTGATGAAGGGGCGAACAACTATTATCACGAGCCATCGTGTTTCTTCGGTAAAGAATGCGGATGAAATTATTGTTTTGTCAGAAGGAAAGATGGTTGAGCACGGTGAACACGCTGCGCTGATTGAAAAAGGCGGAGTCTATGCTGAAATTTACTGGAAGCAGTTGCTCGAAGAAGAAAAAGCGTGAGAATTGATTATTGGTCATTGGTCATTGGTCATTGGTCATTGACCAATCACCCTTAACGAATAAACCACCGTAGTCAATTTCTCCTTTTCTGTTTTCTCTTCTTCCATACTCTCGTCTATCCTGAAATTATTTCTTTCTAACAATTTTTTTGACGGCTCGTTATCTTTATTAGTAAACGCCACTATAGTTTTCAGCTGCATGGTTTGAAATCCGAATTCAACCACTTTAGTAAGCGCTTCCTGCATGATTCCTTTTCCGTGAAAACGGGGAAGCAGCTCATAGCCTATTTCTGCCCTCTCATGTTCAATAGAAATTTTCCATAACGTAATTGATCCGATTAATGCGGGGTTGTTTTTGAGCGTGATTGCCCAGAATGCACTTTCGTTATTGCTGATATTTTTAGTTATCATGTCAATAAATTTTCGCGCATCTTTAACAGAGCGTGTGGGTGGGCGGTCAATATATTTATTTACTGTTTCATTTGAACGGATGGCAAGCACTTCCTTTTCGTCTGTTGTTTTAAGCTGTCTTAAAATCAAACGATCTGTTGTTAAAACAGGGAAGGGAGTAAAATTTATTTGCAGCATGGCTTTTTTCTTACCAATTTTCGAATCGTTTGTGAAGATACAAACAATTGCCTAAAAAGATGCATTTGATTTTTTTAAAATGCAAGGGAAAATGGATTTTTTTTTATTGGGTTCGGATTATGTCGAAATTCCCTGAGATTGTTCCTGTTGTCCAGGCTGCATTATTTACTGAAAAATTAATTGTTCCATTATAACTACCTCTGATGTTTTGCCCAATATTTCCTACTTCCAGTAGTTCACAAGATAAATTAGAACCATTGATAAAGTAAGATTGATTTCCCGAATCGTAAAAAAGCATATTAATGTAGCAGGTGGTATTCGAGACAAGAATATCATTCACACTAATGTAATAACTAGAAATAGTAAAATCAGGAAGTGATGTTCCGGTCAATGAAATATTTGTTTTGCCTGAATCAGGATTGACCGTAGCAGTACTGGTTATTAAATTTACATTCAAAATCTGATGTGAAAAAGGACCCGCATCCAACATAAAACCATTATTGGAAATTGGTAA
The DNA here is from genome assembly GCA_035275625.1 of Bacteroidia bacterium. Lineage (GTDB taxonomy): Bacteria > Bacteroidota > Bacteroidia > AKYH767-A > OLB10 > DATEMK01. The sequence goes on along the minus strand of DATEMK010000415.1, from coordinate 4,447 downwards.
CGAATCGCACAATGATAAATTACCAACATTTAAATCATTTGGAGCAATAAGGGTATTAATGTTTTGCGAATGATAATAAAATGAATTTGAAGAATACAATATCATTTGCACATTTGGCGGTGCCGACAAGCTAAATGCTCCATTGGTAATATATTGATATATATAAAAAGTATTATTGGAAATTGAAACGAATCCATCCGTTGCTTCACCTGTGCATGATTTAATTGTTCCTTTTACTCTTGTTAAGCAGGAAATAATCAAATCCGGGACTACATAAAGTTGATTGGCCAATAAAGATGGGATATTTTCGGGTTGGCTGTTTGAAATATATGAATTATTATTAATTGTTAAAACTTGTATTTGAATTGGCAGAGTAAGCCCGGCAGGAACCCATATATTGTATTCTCCATTTTGATCAGTAATAGCTTCTGCGATGCCATTTAGGGAAACAACCACGTTAGGTACAGGCAATCCATTACAATCAATAACTTTTCCTTTAATAAAGGATTTTGGTCCGCTGTAATCATAATTCCACCAGCTAAAATGTGCCACCGTCCCCACATAATTATTCCCAACTTTATTTGCCATGCCTTCTTCTTTCCACAAAGAAGTGGTTTCATCAAAAAACCAGAGAGGAATGGTTGCTGGCGCAGATGATAATTGAGATGCGGCTATGGATAAAGTCAGCGTTGCAGAAGTTCCGGTTGCCAGTTGCAATGCCTCACCGCTGCTTCCGATTAATTCAACACCGAGCATTCCATATGTGTAAAGAATAACATCTTCTTCGTTTGCATTCATACCCGCCAGGTCACCACCGGGAATTGTAAAACCAAAATTCACATCATCAGGTGAAAGATGTTTTACTATTAAATTTACTGTTCCCGTATATGCGCTGCCAGATGTTGTTACAATAGAGTTAGGTTGAAATGCTGCGGATGAACCATCAGGCAAAAAAATTGTTCCGCCAGCGGAAGAGGAAAAATTTTGAGTGGCGGCATTGCTAAGTAAAATGATGCGCACATAATTCACTGTATTTCCTGAAGCGATAAAACCGTGCGCACGTTTAAAAAACCCTGTTTTTACAAATTGCAAAACACAGCGTTCTTTATTTACATTCAAATTTTTTAAAACAAAAGTTCCGTATTGATTGGTGGAGGTTGTTTGTCCGTAAGCAGTTACGGCCACTCCTGTTAAAGGAGCATTGCTTTCATCGAGAACAATTCCGGTAACAGTTGTTCTTAAACTGTTGTTGCTGCTGCCGTAATCAACCGTTGCAGCATCATTTTTTTCTTTTTTACAGCTGAAAATAAAAAGGATGGAAAGAGAAATCAGAGTAAAAAAGAGAGATATTTTTTTCATTTAATTACTTAGAAGATGCATGAACATGCTTTAAAGTTGCATGTGAAGGTAAAATAATTTCCGGCTTAAACCTTAAACCTTAAACTTTAAACTTTAAACCTTTTTCCATAACTTCGCATTTCCAAAAATCAATTTCTAAAAACAAACAAATGAAACAAAAATTACAACTTGCAATTATTTCATTATTCATCGTCACATTCGCGGCAAGCGCTCAAAACAAAATAAAAAGCGCGGCTCCGTATTTCAGAATGCCTGCTAATCTGACGGGTTCTGATTATTTGCCAAAAACCATTGTCTTTAAAGTAAAGCCTGAATTCAGGAATGCTTGTAAAACCACTTCCGTGGAAAATGAAAAGCTGAATTCAATTTTCAATTCTATCGGTGCGGCAGCGGTGGCAAAAATTTTTCCGGCTAAATCAGCCCCTGCACAGGAGCGAAATGCACAGGGATTAAAGCTGGTTGATCTTTCCACTATTTATAAAATTGAATTTACGGCCGATGTAAATCTTGAAAAAACAATCAACCGTATCATCGCAACCGGCATGGTGGAATATGCCGAACCGTTTTATGTTCCGCATCTTTTTTTCAGCCCGAATGATCCGAGCACAGGCTTGCAATATTTTCTTACAAAGATCAATGCATATTTAGCATGGGATGTCACTCATGGTGATACCAATGTGGTAATCGGAATTGTAGATACAGGAACTGACTGGGATCATCCCGATCTTGCCGATAATCTTAAGCTCAATTATACTGATCCTGTTAACGGAACAGATGATGACGGGGATGGCTATATTGACAATTACCGTGGATGGGATTTAGCTGACAGTGATAACAACCCGATGGTAGGCGGAAACGGCAACCAGGCGCATGGTTCTCATGTGAGCGGCTGCGCTGCTGCTGCTACAAACAATTCCAGCGGAGTTGCATCCCCGGGATTTAACTGCAAATTCCTTCCCGTAAAAACTTCTCTTAACAGCGACCCGAATGCATACCTTGTTAAAGGATACGAAGGCATTGTATACGCTGCTGATCATGGATGCTCTGTTATAAATTGTTCATGGGGAAGCGGGGGCGGAGGCCAGTTTGGACAGGATGCCGTAACTTATGCAACAATTAATGAGGATGCGCTCGTTGTATGCGCGGCAGGTAATAACGCCAGCGAAGGAGCATATTACCCTGCTTCTTATCAATATGTAATTTCAGTTGCTTCCACCGGCACCAATGATGGAAAATCCAGCTTTTCAAACTATGGCGCCTTTGTAGATGTGTGCGCTCCCGGCTCCGGCATTTACAGCACTTACTATAATAATACGTATGCTTTCTTAGACGGAACTTCGATGGCATCACCCATTGCTGCCGGCTCCGCTGCAATTATTAAATCTCAGTTTCCTTCCTATAACGCTTTGCAGGTTGGCGAAAAATTGAGAGTTACCTGTGATAATATTTACGGAGTTGCAGGAAATGGAATTTACCAGGACAAGCTTGGCAAGGGAAGAATTAATTTGTTCAACGCATTAACAGTTGCATCTCCCTCAGTGAGGTTTGAAAATAAAGTTTCTACTGATAATAATGATGATTCATTTGTAATTGGCGATACAATTAATATTTCCGGAGATTTTATCAATTATCTTGACCCGACCACAAATCTTACTGCAGCATTAACTACCACGTCCCCTTACGTTACAGTTCTTAACGGCACTTACAATATTGGCGCTCTCGGCACACTCGCAACTAATAATAACAGCGGCAGTCCTTTTACAGTTAAAGTAAATACAGGCGCTCCGCTGAATGCTGTTGTTAATTTCAAGCTTACGCTGAATGACGGAACCTATTCAGACGTATTTCTTTTTAAAGAAACAGTCAATGTGGATTACATCAATATTACTATCAATGATGTGCTGACCACTCAAACGAGCAAAGGCCAAATATTCTGGAATGGTCTTGCGCAGACGGAAGGACTTGGATTTAATTATCTTGGGAATCAGTTAGTATATGATGGAGGATTAATGATAGGAAATAATAACCAGGTTTCGGACAACATGCGCAGCACCCAGGGAAATTTTGATCTTGATTTTCAATCCGTGTCACGTGTGGTGCAAGTCATTCCATCCGTTCAGTCTGAATTTGATTTGTATGGAAAATTCAATGATAATCCTGCTGTACAACAATTGGATGTTTTAGTTACACACAAAACTTTTGCATGGAGCACTCCCGGAGATAGAAAATATATTATTGTTGAATACAATATTAAAAACAACGGGACAAGTGCTTTAAGTTCTCTTTACGCAGGAATATTTGCTGATTGGGATATTATGGACTATACCCTTAACAGGGCGGCAGAGGATACTGTACTCAACTTGGGATACGTTTACAGCACCCAGGCAAACGGTTTATATGCCGGGACAAAATTACTTACATCCCAACCCTGGCATCATTATGCGCTTGATAATATTGCCGGTGGAGCAGGTGGTGTGAACATGTATGATGATTATACTTCAACTGAGAAACATACCACTCTTTCTACAAGCCGCGCCAATGCAGGAACTGCAGGATCTGGAAATGATGTATGTCATGTGGTGGGTTCCTGGCTGTTCTCGCTAAGCGCAGGTGATTCGATCACAGTTGCTTTTGCAATACTAGCAGGTGACAGCCTCCCTGATTTAATCACCAGCGCTGTGAATGCTCAGGAAGAGTATGATAATCTTACCGGTGTGCATGAAATTTCAGCCAATGGATCCGCCTTAGTCGGACAGCTTGCAGCCTATCCAAATCCTGCGTCTGATCAGCTTATGCTGAATTTCTTTTTGAAAGCCGCAGCTCAGGTTTCACTAAACATTTATAATGCATTGGGAGAAGAAGTGTATAAAATGGAAAGCAAAAATTTTTCTTCCGGAAAGCAATCTGTTTTATTAAACACACAAAATTTTAAAAACGGAATTTATTTCGTTCACCTGGGCACAGATGGAAATTCTGTTTCACAAAAGATTACCATCTTGAAGTAGTGATGGAATGGGATGATGGAATATCAGAATGATGGAATTTTCACCTTTTTCCGCTATTCCAATATTTCATCATTCCAATTTTT
>DATEMK010000414.1:0-7789 GCA_035275625.1 Bacteroidia bacterium | reverse complement strand
ATATTTCTATTATATATATAAACAATCAATACACAAGAAAAAATGACTTAGAATTAAATAAACTATTTATTATAGAATCCGTGAAGAATAAAGTAATACAACTTCAGGAGAGTATAGAGCAAAAAATAAATGAATTAAAATCGGTACTTACATCCGGAACAGCTCCGCATGAAGATATTGGATTGCAGTGCTCAGACCCTTACCCATGTGATTATAGCTCACATTGCTGGAAGCACATAAAAGAACCTTCTGTCTTTGACTTGGTACGCTTGAATTCAAATAAAAAATTTCAGCTTTATAAAAAAGGAATAATTGAATTCACACAATTGCCGCATGATTATAATTTAACGGATGGACAAAGAATGCAGGTTGATTGTTTTCTGAATCAAAAAACATTTATTGATAAGAGTGCAATTAAAGCTTTTCTTTCCGAATTATCTTTTCCGCTGTTCTACCTTGACTTCGAAAGTTTTCAATCTTTTATACCGCTTTTTAACAACTCAAAACCTTATCAGCAGATTGCCTTTCAATATTCACTGCATAAAAAATCAAAAAGAGATGAGGAACCTATCCATTATGACTTTCTTGCAGATGCGGATGGTAATGACCCTCGTATAACATTTATTGAGTCTTTATTAAATGACACTGAATCTACTGGACAAATCATGGTTTATAACCAGGCATTTGAAATTACAATTCTAAAACAACTTGCTTCAGATTTTCCAAAATATGCGGAAGACATTCATGAACGAATTTCTCGTATTGTTGACTTGATGATTCCGTTTTCAAAGCACATGTATTATAACCCACGCCAGAATGGAAGACACAGTCTAAAAGTTGTGCTTCCTGCTGTGGTTTCAGGATTAAGTTATGATAATCTTGAAATTGGACAAGGAGCTGATGCCAGCGCAGCTTTTTTAAGTTTGTACAACAACAGAAATAAAAGTGATGTAGAAAAAATACGCATTAACTTAAAAGAATATTGCAGGATGGACACCTATGCAATGGTTAAGTTATTTGAGTTTTTAGAAAAAATATAATTCTCTTTTCTAAATTTTATAATATAATTTCCTAATCATTATGTGTTATACAAGCAAGTTCAATGTATTTGGAATATTCTATATAATTCCAAATGAAATAAACTTTAGTGTATATCGGTTTTAAATTTCTGAATTCCATTCCATAAAAAAGCAAATAAAAAAAAGGCAATCCTTTCGAGATTGCCTTTTAAAATTATTCCCTAATTTACCTATCATTCTTTGTAATGTGCACTCACAATTCTTTCCAGCTTTTCAACTACCATGCAACTGCATTTAAGAACCTTAGCTGTTAAGTCAGCTATGTTCTGCGCCTTTTCTTGTGCAAATTCAGAATTTCCATTTTTTACATAAATGGTGTCAACAATTTCTCTGTTGCGACAAAGCCCGTTCAGAGCACCCAATTTGACCACCTGATACGCTTCAATCTGGTATTGAGGTGCGGTTTCATTTACGATTTCTTCAGGGGTTTCACTGTCGAGAAAACTGAATGGATTGGACTGTACTTGTGAAGTGTTGTTATTCATGTTTGTTTTTTATGTTAGATGTTATTTACAAAATCAAAGAATAAATTCTTATACTTAAATGAAAATTTTATCGAAATATTTTGCATAAAATCAGATATGCAGATTGTCAAATAAAACTTTAATACTGCTTACATTTCCTCATCCTGAAAAGAACCGAATGGACATTCGGTATCATCTTTGATATTCTCAATATCTCCATTGTCAGCAGTAATAAGTCTTTCTTTAAGTTTCGGTTTTGCTGTTTCCAGGATTTGTTCATCGGTTGCGTTTCCTTCAACCAATACCCTAACCGTGAAGGAGAGCGTGAGAAGTTTTGCGACTGTATTCATGTTAATCATTTTTATTCAAATCTGATTCTTCAATGTGTTCTATTCCTCTTCAGCTTCAGGGTGGTAATCACTTCCATCAGGATTCAAACAGAAAAATTCAGCATCCGATTTTTGTGCGTTTAATAATTTTACTATCTGCTTACCGGTTTTTTCTTGATTCAGTATTTTTGAATTATACACGCCAGAACAATGTCCTTCTGATATGTCATAGTTAATGTCATTTAAATTTTTATCTTCAAGATTGTACGGTTCCTCCGACAGAATTTCAACTTCAATGACGGTGCGGTAAAATTTTCGCTTTCTTTTTTTATTTGCCAAGTGTTATTTAATAGAATAATTCTTACAGATTGTTGTCGTAGTTGTGGTAAATTAAACCGATTTCTATTCTGGTTACTGAAATGCTTTTTAACATTAGCCATGTTGTGTTTTCTTATTCATGGGAAATTTTAATTTGAATGAACTAAATAGATTGCATACGTCCCACGCTCATACGAACCATTTTCAATGTATGTATCCAAATCAATTTCTTCTGCTCCATTTTCGCGGGCCGTTGTCATGAACAACTTTTCGGCATTCTCATTTCCTTCCTTATTATCAGGATAAGCTGTGAGAGCTATCTTTCCATTCGCATTTTCAATGACGTTTATAGTGGATAATTTTTTCAATGGTATTTCGTGTTATTTACAAAATCAAAAGAGAAATTCTTACTGTAGAAAGAAGCTTTGTCGGCATACTATCAGAAACCAATCAAAAATAAAAGTTAATGTTCGCTTGGAAGGTAAATTATTCTGTTAGCGAACCAAATGGAAATTTCACTAAGGGGACAATCTGTGCATTGGAGCTTTTGTTTATAAACCACATTGTTGTTGCCATCCTCGATTTGCAGCACCATTTTGTTTTTATTAAATTTTAAAACTTGAAATTCTTCTTTCTTAACTTTTGGAAGCTGCTGGGCGCTTATTAAAATATCTAAGAGCCAGAAACATCCTGCCGCTTCAGCAAGATATTTTACACCATCTGAAAGAAATATTCCGCATAGATACTTATGATAATTTTCTGTGCCGGTAAAATTCGGTAGCTGGGTATTAATTTCTTCTTTTGACAACATGAGGTTTTGTTTCAGATTCCATTTACAAAATTTTGCACTTAATTCTTACAGTTACGAGAAATTATTTTTCAATTTTTAACAAAGTAAAATTCCAATCTGAATAAACTTTTGTGTATATCCATCCCTGATTAAAAGTTAACCATCGGAGCATTCACAACAAATAAAAAAAGCAACACCCTTTTTGGGCATTGCTTTCGCATACTATTTAAGAATCAATTACTTTTTATTTCACATCCCGCTGCGTTTATCAAGCATTTTCTTTTTGAATTTTTCGCACACCGATTTTCTCAAACTCAATCCTTGAAGTCCGAAGCTCTGTGTCGGTATGCTTAATAGTAGTGCTGAAACGAAAGCCATATTCATCCACAGAAATAAATATCCCATCATCACGAACAAAAGCTAATTCATCATTGTTGGCTTCAATGAAGTTGTCATTTATAAATTCGCATTCAGTATCCTGAATTCCTGTTTTTTCGATTGCTTCGATGATTTCATCGGAACATATTTTGTCTTCGTCTTCTTCCTGTGATAAGAAATTAATATCACCGAGATACCATGCCCTGATGCTAATTAAGTCTGTAAGTCCTTGTTCCTTTGCTTCATTTTTTATCGCCAGAACTTTATTGTACAGAAACTGAACTTGTTTGATTATGCTATCAGTTAACGGAATGATTGCATAATCGCATGTCATAATTTCCTCTAATGAAGAATAGACTTTCACGAGCAAAGTCTTTGATTTTATTTGCGTTTCTACTTTCAATGTTATCTTATTTTTTATAATTAACATAAGTGGGGTTCTCAATTGCATCTCCGGAATATTCCAAGATTTCTTTATCAGGAAAATCTTTCTGAGCTTTCACTTTAGAATCATAAACTTGAAATGAATACAGTTTCACTCCCCATTCCGCATCATTTAGAGCCGGTTGATAGTAAATATCCCATGCTTCCACAGTAACGGCTTCAGGGTGAGCGGCAGAAAAATATTTGGACGAAATATTTGCAAACAAAAATTCTTGCAATGCAGTCTTATCAATTTCATTGTGGGTTATTACCCGCAATTCAAGTCTTGCATACTGCTCCTCTTTTATTTTTGCAAAGGAAATTTTGCGTGCGGCTACAAAATCATTCTCAAGGAAAAGCTTGGCTCTGTTTAATGTCAATGAAACCAATTCTTTTTTTGTTTTCTTGTCAAAGGAGATATGGCAATCAACTATAACCTTGTAACTTTTCATGTTCTATTTACAAATTCTTAACTAACAATCTTATATCTCTCATTGAGATTTAATAGATGTTATTTACAAAATGAGTAGAAAAAATCTTACAGTTATCAATTAATTTCTGCCAAATCAGGACGTGTGATAAAATATTCTACTTCAGAAATAATTTGAATAAGTTCAGAATTATTTAGTTGACTTAAATTTTCCGCCCACGAATCACCATCAAATTCAATCTGAACAGTTTTATTTTTAGTGTGAACTGAGACAATAATTTCATTTGTAGAAAATTCTTTGCCTTCAACATGAATGATTGCGTGTTTTAAATCAACATCTCCTTCAATGACAGCATCATCCCCGTGTTCGTTTGTATAAACTCGGCATAACTGTTCTAATCTCGTTTGAAGAATTTCAAGTAGCTTACTATTGAAAGCGTAGAGTTCGACCAATAATTCTTTTGAAGTTTCCACTGATTTATTTTTTATTCCTATTCACGTATTCATTCCAATCCGAATCAAAATCATTCATCCTATTTTTAACTGCGACAAACAGCTCCTGAAAATCAATTTTCGACTCGCGGTATTCCTTCAGAGTTTCATTAATGTATTCTTTGTCATCTTCGTCATCCATATATTCCACCTCTTCTGCGAATTTTTCAAAAAGTTTTTGCTCATCTGCACCAACTCCATAGTCTTCACATGCCTCCAGATAAATTTCAAATGATTCATCTTCTGCAAATGGATTTTGGGTAATTAAATAACCAAGACGGTTTACAAGATGATAACCCTCAACAATAGTGTCACCGCATTCCTGTCCTGTAAGGATTGTCCATACTTTGTGGGGAGAGTTATGTGCAATTTCCTGAACAAATTCTTGTTCCTGACCGTATGTTTCAAAAAAAGCTCCATCATGTGGAGCGTCTTTCACAAGATGATTTTTAACTGGTTGATATTTCTCCCGCCATTCATCATACGTTATCTTTATTTGAGCCATAGTTGAATCTCTTATTCTATTTACAAAAATCGCGTGGAATTTCTTACAGTTTCCTGCAAATAATTTTTAATTTCTTGTTATATTATTTTTTTAAATTCACTTTTTTTGCTTCATCACATTCGTCTTCGCAAATTTGTTTGCAATGAATACATTCAACGATGAGACATTCTGGCTCTATTTCCGAATATTCACCATCGCCATCGCGTACAACAACATTTTCATTTCTGAAACCATCAACAGTTCCGACAAATGAATGATTGTAGTTGTCTGTTTCGTTTGGTTCGGGAGCAAGCGTATGCTGACCAATTATAATTTTATTACCAAGCTTGTCATTCATTCTTAATAATATTTTTCTGGCAGATTTGTCATTGTCATCAACGAAACATCTTCCCAACTAACCCCATGTCGCAATTCTTTTAATGTCGAACCGCTTATTGCAGCTATTACTTCCAGCAGGTCATGGATGATTTTTTCTTTTGAACCGGCACCTTTTATTTCAATTGAAAATTCATTCGTTTGTTGCTCTTTTTTTTCTTTCTGCTCAAGGAGCAATTTTGTGTACCGTTTTTTATAGCTGCTGTTGTTGCTTACAATGAAGGTATTAAAAATTTTACGCAATGCTGCTTTTGCTTTATGATTAACACTGCCGGATTCCGCGTGGATAATCATTAGCCTTTTTTCAAAAGCAAACCCTTCATTTTTAAAAGCCTGCTGCAATTGGGGAGAGGTCAGCATTAAATAAATAAGGGCAGGTACATCAAATTTTATTTTATCTTCTTTTGCCAATTTATTTATTGTCATGAGTTATTTACAAAATAAGAATTAAGGTTCTTACAGATGATTATAAAAATCTGCTCATCGCATCATATTCTTCTTTTGTGATTTCCTGAGCACGCCTGACATCAACGGCAACTTCACCTCCATTAAAATAATAGCGTCCATTATCTTCGTGTGATTTATCGCCATAAAAATCACTTGCATACTTTTCTGCAAAATCAATCGCATCAATTTTACTACTTATTTTATGAACGCCTTTTGATTCAAAATCATAATCCCCGCTCCTTACTCTAAGAGTAATGAAAACGTATTTATTGGTTTTTGTCATTTTGTTTATTGTCAATGGTATTTACAAATTATAAAGAAAGAATCTTATAGTTCGCCACTCATTTATATTTTTACGATTTGCAAATAATTATATTTATGAATTCTTTTGTAGAGCTGGCTCGCTTCAGCAATAGCATCACGCACCAAATCACTTAAAGGTGTTTTGCTTTCCCAATCCGTGATGATATTTAGTAAGTCAGCAGTTCCAACTAAAAATTCATTAAGGGATTTATCACAATCTATATATGATGCACGTGCTCTTAATTCTTTTAACAGATTTTCATTAATCTGTTCTTCCGGAATTTGTGCAATTGATAACTTTTCAATGCTGTACTTTTTTTCTTTTTTCTGTATCATTCTTAAATTTCAGTTAAGTCTTGTGAGTCGCAATAGGGACACTCTTTTACTGCAATCAATTGCTTTCCTATACCCTCATCAACAACTGTTTTCAATTCACCTGCATTAAATGCTTCATGGCATTCATTACAACTACGATTCATTATTACTTCTACTTTAGAAACAGGGAGCGTAAAAAAGTCAGACTCATTATCCTCAACAATTATTACCATTTTACTGCTGGCATTTTTAAATGGCTCCCCGCTAATTGTGCCTGAATATGGAATTGAAACAGGTGTTATACTTTCCTGTGCATCTTTCAGGTCAAACTTTACACTCAATCCATCTTTGATGCAATAACCATTTTTATCTTTTTGCATTCTGAGCTTTTTTTGTAAAATATTTTAATTAATAAACCGATAACTTTTAATTGAATCTGATAAAAGTGCAGCACCACCAGTGGAATTGCTTTTTTTAATAGTGAGATGACACGGTATAAACCCCGTTGATTTCCCTATGTAAAACTTTTCCTTCTCGCCCCAAGTATATTCAACTTCTACACGTTGACCTTCCTTATCTATAAATGGTTTATATAATTCGGCTTGTGAACGCCATCCGGTTAATTTATTTTTTCTTCGAGCGATTCCTATGAGCCTGCATAACTCCTTATATGCCTTCTTTGTTCCTATTCTTTTTGCATAAACTTTTTCATTCATTTCCTCCGCAAGCGCTTGTGCTCTTTTCATCATGATTTCAAAGCCCAAACATGAATAATGTTTTTCATCAACGGAAAGCACATATACTTTTTGTTCTTTATTAATTTTAATCAATCTTTCAAGCATAAATTATTTACAGTTTTTTAAATGAAAATCTTACAGGTTTAACCAAAATTTATTAAACATTTTCCTCTCCTAAAATTTTTAATTCCGCTTCAGGGATATGTAATAATTTTTGCAGCATGGCGATGGAATGATAAGACTTAGATTCAGAATCTTCAGTACTTAATCCAAACCCCTCGCCAGAAAATCCTTGAAGCAGGGTTGCAGGAGTGCACGTGTAGTCAACAAATTTTTCCAATTCGACTTCACGGGTAAATGCAAACGGATTAAACCATTTTTCGGACTTACGATTTTCTAAGTTG
>DATEMK010000413.1:0-14166 GCA_035275625.1 Bacteroidia bacterium | reverse complement strand
AAGAGGAAATGATTATTCTTATTTGAATACGGGTTCACCCCACTATGTAAAATTTTCAGATGATCCGGATAAGGTGGACGTTATTACCGAAGGAAGAAAAATTCGTTACAGCGACCGCTTCCGCGAAGAAGGAACCAATGTTAATTTTATCAGCTTTAAAAACGAAAACATTTATATACGCACCTATGAAAGGGGTGTGGAAAATGAAACGCTTTCCTGCGGAACAGGCGCTGTCGCATCCGTGCTCGCTGTTGCTGATAAAGGATGGTTAAATGAAAAAAAGAAAGGATCACTTGTTACCAAAGGCGGGAACCTCGTTGTCAGCTTTGAAAAAACAAACGATGGTTTTGAAAATGTTTTTTTGGAAGGCCCTGCAACTTTTGTTTTTGACGGGGAAATTGAAATTGAAAATTCTTGATCGCAAAATCAGCCTTTTCCTTTATACTTTAATATGATTTTTCCTTCATACTTTAATATGATTTTTCTGATATTTCATTGTTAAGCTGACAATTTATTTATTTTCACATTATGAAAACAATTTTACTTTCAGTATTTATTTTTTATTTCAATGCCGTTTGTACTGCACAATCCACCTGGATTCAGCGCTTATCGTGGAACGTATATGTTGGTACGATACATAATGATTCAGTTTGTGGTATCTATGATGCTGCGCCATCCTTAGATGGCAATATTTTTCTTATCACTAAAGATGATTTAGATAACCATGCAAGACTGCTCAAAATGGATATGAATAATCACCAGGAAATTTGGAGTGCTAATGCCGGATTTTGGAGCAGTATGAATGTATTCAGGACCTCGTTTGTTAAACCAACACCGGACTCGGGTTGTATTATTGCATTTAATCATTATGTGTATGCCGATTACGAAGAGTCTGAAGTTAGAAAATATTCAGGCGGTGGAACAATTATACAAATAAAATGAAAAAATGGATTATTGCAATTTTAGTTATACTTCTCTCTGGTATTTTATTTTTTATGATTTGGGGACAAGATGACCAGGATTTAGGAGACAACTACTACTACTTGCCTAAGTACGAAGCTATAGACGTAGGATTTCCAGGAGGTGCTATTGTTTATAAATCTACGCAAAAGCATTTATATAGTGAAATAAAAATTTATGGAAATGTAAAAGAAGTAAATTTCAATAAAGAATTTATTATAGCCATTCAAAATGCAGACACTTCCTATTTGGAAAAAGCAGATTCAGACATTTTTGAAAAAAATTTTTCGAACTATTACATTATTGTAAAAAAATCAGATTTAGTATATGGTCCCTACAGTAAGGAAGAATACATACAAAAGCGGGATGAATTAGGAATACCTGAGGAATTAAAGTTAAAAGAATAAAGTCTGAAACTTATACCCCGGCAGATTAACACAGTTTCCTGCCGAGCAAACAGCATGGTACAGGAAGAAAACAGCTATGATTGTGTACCCGCAGAGTCTCCCCATTTCGGGGACTCTGCGGTTTAGGACGATACACAGAGAGGGGAGACTCTGATACGACATAAAAATATTTTTCAAACAAAATTTATTTATACATGATCTTTGCTGTAAGGTAAAACTCATGAGAAGCTATATTCCTCTTTTATTATTTCTTATTTTACTCAGCAGCGCCTCCTCCGCCCAGCACGAAGCTGATAATTGGTATTTTGGTTACAATGCAGGATTATCATTTGCAACTTCTCCGCCTACCGTATTGACAGGCGGTCAAGTCCACGTTTACGAAGGTTCTTCTTCTATATCAGATGCTGCAGGCAATTTGCTGTTTTATTCTGACGGGCAATCCGTTTGGGACAGGAATGACAGCGTTATGCCCAATGGCACGGGGCTTTATGGAAACTGGTCATCAACGCAATCATGTTTAATTGTAAAAAAACCCGGGTCCGCAAATTTGTATTACGTTTTTACAGTTCCCGATGTAATAGATACTATTACTCCCATGTCCTATTCAATAGTTGACATGACTTTAAACAATGGGAACGGTGACGTTACTACCAAAAACTACCCGCTTTTCAACCCCAGCAGCGAAAAGTTAACTGCTGTTGCCACTCATTCAGGTGACTCGGTTTGGGTTATCGGCCATGAAGTCAACACACAGAATTTTTATTCATTTTTACTTGATAGTATAGGAGTAAATCCAACCCCTGTAATTTCTTCTGTCGGCAATATAAATGGTCCTGATTATCACGCCAATATAGGTCAGATGAAAGTATCTCATTGCGGTACTAAGATAGCTTCAGCAGTTTATGTCTACAATTACTTAGAATTATTTGACTTTGATATTTCATCAGGCATATTGTCAAATGCAATGGAAATAAGCTTGTGGCAACCTGCCTACTATGGTGTTTATGGAATAGAATTTTCACCGGATGATTCTAAATTTTATGTTTCTCTCATTGATCCGTCAATTATTGTTCAATACGATCTGCTTGCAGTCAGCCAGGCTGCAATTATAGCATCTGCCGACACCGTTGCCATTTCGCCCAACAATTTTAACGGTCAGTTGCAAAGCGCACCCGATGGCAAAATATACTATGCGAAATATCAGGACACCACGCTTGGATGCATTACCAACCCTAACGCTTCTGGCAGCGCATGTGGCTATGTAGAGGATTATGTTACATTAACCCCCGGCAGTTCTCAAATTGGCTTACCAAACTTTGTAACATCCTGTTTTTGCAATTATAACACGGGTACAACTTTTAAAAATCCGCAAGGTTCTGAAATTTCAATTTTCCCTAACCCATCCAATGGTAACTTCAAAATCAATTTCCAAAATATTCCATCAGAAAAAACCATTCAGATTTTTGATGTAACAGGTAATATTATTTATCAGAAAAATAAAATAAAAAATACAAAAGAAAAAATTAATTTAGTCAACAACCCCAAAGGAATTTACTTTTTAAAAATTATTGATAAGGACAAAAGCTCAGTAAATAAAATTGTTTTGCAATAAAATTTTTTGTTTAACGAAATTTAAATTATTGAACATTTTTCCCAAAACCTTACATCATTCTTACAGCTATTTTGGTGAGTTTTAAACTCCTCCAAAAATCAATTATTTATAAATCAAATTGTTACTGTTTTTCTCTTATTTATTTCAGTAAAAATTCGGTGGCAGGGGCAAGTGGCTTGATGGTAGCGAGAGAAGAATCGGTGGCAGCACACCCCGGTTTGCTGCTGGTTGAAGACGCTTCAGAGCCGGTTCGCCCCGGTTTGTCCGTGGCACAACAGGGTTTGGTGCCGGGAGAAGACAGTTCAGCGCTGGCACACCATGGTCTGGTATTGGTTGAAGACGGTTCAGAGGCGGCACACCATGGTTTGCCGCTGGCTCCCCACTGTTTGGTACTGTGAGAAAACGGTTTGTCGCTGGCACGTCACGGTTGGGTTCCGGAAGAAGTCGGTTCACACGTGGGGCACCGCTGTTTGCCTGTATTTTTGCAGCCTGTAAAGATGTTTGTCAAAAAATCATGTAGGTTTGTAATATAAAATGCAAGATTATTTATGCTGAGCGGAACTTTAGTCGGATTGCGCGCCATTGAGCCCAAAGACATTGACCTGATGCATCAATGGGAAAACGATGTGGAAGTGTGGCATGTAAGCGGCACCACTTCCCCGTTTTCAAAATATACAATTGAACAGTACATTGAATCGTGCAGGCGCGACATCTATTCCAACAAGCAATTGCGCCTTGCCATCGAACTTGCCGATGCAACAAAGAAAACAGTAGGATATATTGATATTTACGATTTCGATCCGCATAACCAGAAAGCCGGGGTGGGCATCCTGGTTGGCGACAAAGGTGAGCGTAAAAAAAATTATGCAAAAGAATCACTCGGGCTTTTAATAAAATATGCTTTTAATATTTTGAATCTCCGCCAGCTTTATTGTCATATTCATGAATCCAATCGCATCAGCAACCACTTGTTTTCAAATGCCGGGTTCAGACAAACCGGAATCTTGCGCGATTGGATCATTAACAATGGCGAATGGGAAAACGTTTTGGTGATGCAGTTGTTCAATGAAAATGAACCGGAGGAATAATTTCAAAAAAATTATTTATCATTTCATTCAGGGTTTTAAAACCCGCGGAGTTTTATTTGTTCTGTTTTTCCTGGTGATTATTTTTTTCATTGTTCAATGCAATACCCGGACATCCACTGCCATAGTTGAATCAAAAACTTATGCAAGCCTGCATGATACGGTGAAATATGTTGGAATAAATACCTGCCGTCAATGTCATGAATCCATTTATGAAACGTTCATTCACACGGGAATGGGTTCGTCATTTGATGTGGCATCAAAGAAAAAAAGCGCTGCAAAATTTGATGGCCATGCTTTGATTTATGATAAGGATAAAGATTTTTATTACAAGGCTTTTTGGGAAAATGATAGCTTAAAGTTTATGGAATTTCGGCTGCAGGGAAAAGATACCGTTCACAAAAGAATAGAAACCGTTACGTACATTGTAGGTTCCGGGCAGCACACAAATTCGCATATCATGAACACGAATGGTTACCTCAACCAGGCGCCCATGACCTTTTATACGCAGAAAGGCCATTGGGATTTACCTCCCGGTTTTGAGAATGGGGGCAATTCGCGTTTCAGCCGTTTGATCGGCCTGGAATGCATGAGCTGCCATAATGGTTATCCGGAATTCGTAATGGGTTCTGAAAATAAATATGAGAAAATACAAACCGGGATTGATTGCGAACGCTGCCATGGCCCGGGAGAAAAACATGTTGCAGATAAACGCGCAGGAAAAATTCTCGATGTTTCAAAAGAAATAGATTATTCGATTGTGAATCCTGCCAAGCTTCCGATCGCATTGCAATTAGATATTTGCCAGCGTTGCCACATACAGGGAAACACTGTGCTCAATGAAGAAAAATCTTTTTTTGATTTTCGTCCCGGAATGCATTTATCAGAGGTGATGAATGTTTTTATGCCTGTATATGCAGGCAGAACGGATGAGCATATAATGGCATCTCATGCCGAGCGTTTAAAAATGAGCCGTTGCTATACGGAATCATTAAGAGAAGTGGAAAAAAATAATTCCGCAAATACATTACGTCCTTATGAACACGCCTTAACTTGTGTTACCTGCCACAATCCCCATGTGAGTGTCAGGGTTACTGAAAACACTATTTTCAATAATGCCTGCAAAAATTGTCATACTGCTGTAAAGCATAATGAATGTACGGAAAAGCCCGCATTGCTTGTTAAGGAACAGCATAATTGTGTAAAATGCCACATGGTGAATTCAGGAGCAACAGATATTCCGCATGTCAGGGTGACGGATCATTTTATACGTGTACCGGTGCAAGATACGGAAGTTGAAAAATTAAAAAAATTTATTGGCATTGCCTGCATCAACAACCCGGTTCCCCCGGATGAGTCAAAAGGAAAAGCATTTATCGCGTATTATGAAAAATTCAACTATGACAAATCTGTTTTGGATTCGGCATTAAAATATTTTTCAGATAAAACCAAAGACGATATTCGAAAAAATTTTTCCGCTCTTGTGCAGATTTATTTTCTGAAAAATGATTATTCAAAAATTATTTACTACGCAAATCAATTGAATGATGCGCTGAGTTTTCTAAGTAAAAAATCATTTTCAAATTCCGATTCGTGGACCTGTTACCGGGTAGGGGAATCGTATGAATATGCCGGTGAGCCCGGAAGTGCATTGAAGTTTTATGAACGCGCAACCGATCTTGCTCCTTATGAGCTCGATTTTCAAAATAAATACGGAACCTTGCTGATGCAATCAGGCAATACCGGGAAAGCAAAAAAAGTTTTTGAATTTATCATCAGCCAATACCCGAAACATGCTGCTGCTCTTTCCAACCTGGGTTACATTTATCTTGCCACACAAGGCGATACAATAAAAGCAAGAGAGCTTTATGAAAAAGCCATTGCGCTGGATCCGGATTACTGGCAGGCATGGTACAACAAAGCCGGGTTATATGCGTACCAAAAAAATTTCATGGAAGCAAAAAAGATTTTGAATTTTGTTTTAAAAAGAAATCCTTCCGATGAAAAAGCAAAGCAAATTTTAAATTCCATTAATTCTTTATAATTTTCATTGGTAAATTAAATGCGATTCAAAAAAATTTTCACCCTGGTTCTGCTGATCTTGTTTTTGACAGCAGCCTATCTGGCTTATGATCTTTATAAAAAAGTATTAGCTCCAAACGTTTTTCCAAAAGAAATATATCTCAATATTCCCACGGGTTCAAACTATGTGGATGTGCTCACCATCCTTATGGAAAAAGATATTGTAAAAAATAAATCTTCATTCGACTGGCTGGCGAAGAAAATGAAATATGATAAAAACATTCATGCAGGGCATTACAAATTAACCTGGGGCATGAGCAATAAAGATTTGATTACACTTTTGCGCTCCGGGAAGCAAACCCCCGTGCATTTTATCTTTAACAACATCAGGCTGCCGGGTGAGCTGGCATCTGTTATTTCAAAAACCATTGAAGCCGATTCAGTTTCATTGATGAATTTGTTTAATGATGATTTATATTTAAAACAATATGGTTTCAATTCGGAGAATTGCATTGCCATGTTCATTCCCAATACGTATGAATTTTATTGGAATACTTCGGCAAAAAAATTTATGGAGCGGATGGCAAGAGAATACAAGGCATTCTGGAATCCGTCACGAAAAATGAAAGCAAAAACCATCGGGCTCACGCAGGCCCAGGTTGCTGTTTTAGCTTCCATTGTCGAACAGGAAACCCATCGTGATGATGAAAAACCAATTATTGCCGGGGTGTATTTGAACCGTCACAAAAAGGGCTGGAAGCTGGAAGCCGATCCCACTCTCGTTTATGCATTGGGTAATTTTACAGTGCAGCGCGTTTTGAGTCAATACAAAGAAATTGATTCTCCTTATAACACCTATATGTATGCAGGTTTGCCGCCTGGCCCGATTTGCATCCCTTCAATTTCATCCATTGATGCAGTACTTAATTATTCTAAACATGAATACTTTTATTTCTGTGCACGGGATGATTTTTCGGGCTATCATTGTTATGCAAAAACATACACTGAACATCTTGTGAATGCAAAACGGTTTCAGAAAGAATTGAACAGGAGAAAAATCAGGGGATGAATTAACGATGTCATAAGGGAATAAGGTATGATTTTATGAGTATTGTTTTCTACTAAGGTTAAAAAAAGGAATGATGCGGATAAAATGTTTTTGCCAATAACTTAATAACTCAATAACTCAATAACTTGAAATTGCTAATTTTACCCTCGAAACACTGAAATGTCCCGAAAGCCTCTTCTTTTTTTAACGATTCTTTTTTACGAATGCATCACCCCTGTATTTGCGGGCGACATTGTCCCGGTTTTGCTGAGAGTTCCAAAAGCAGATCAGCATGATACGCTGGGATGTAATTTTGTGGAGGAAGTTACCAGGCTTGTTTACCAGGAGATCATAGCCGGCAATGTAAAGCTTTGGGATGCTCCCGGAAAAGAGATCCAGATTACCGGCCCGACACTGGTACAGCTTGAAAAAAGCTCCGATACTAAATTTACGGAACAGGAAATTTTTTTCATCTATGAAAAATGGCAAAAAACAAAAACAGGAATTAACACAAATACTATTGGTTTCACTTTCCTGAATAAAAATGTAAGAGCAGAAGATGTGTCGTATGGCTTTGTTGATTTTAGCGATTTGAAAGAACTGTTTGCAAAAAATAAAATTAACACCAATGCGAACGGAATATACACTATTAACTATGCCACCTATTTATACAAAAAACTGTTCAGCTTTAATATTGTGCAATTTGAAGGAAAAACCATTACTTCCGGAGGTGAATCACAAAACATCAAAGCGGATTTTATAGGAAATCTTGAATTCAATCCTGCAGTTAACATTCCCGCGGTGCCTGATAAAAATATTATATATTTGATTGAAAACAATAAAAATACAGAAGATTCAAAAGCATTGAACAGCCGTGAACTGATAAAACAGGTTGAAAATTATCTTGCTGTAAACGAAGAAATTTTTTATAATCTCGGGGGAGATAAATTTGCAGATTATATAGGGCAAAACAAAATTAGGGTAACGAAAATTGAAGTAAATGAAATCTGGAAAAAATCAACAGACGGAATTTATTATTTACCCAAAACGGTTAAAATCTTTGTGAATGATTCCTCCTTGAATACAATTTCTTTCAACGAATTCGGGGATTTTCATCTTGATATTAACTCAAAAAGCACTTTGCAATTATTCAGCGAAAAAGATTACTCATTTGTAATTACACAAATCAACTCACAAAAAATAAGCAGGAAGGAATCCTATTTATATTTCAAAGCATTGATGACTTATGATTGGGGAAAACTTACTGAGTTTGTTAAATATTATTGAGGAAATTGTTGAATTGATAAATTGATAAATTGATAAATTGTTAAACTCAATCTTCTCCGGAGGAGTCCCTTCGGGATAAACTTTAAACCTTTAAAATGATTGACAAAATAAAATTCGGAACGGATGGCTGGAGAGCCATCATTGCAAAAGATTTTACGGTAAACAATGTTACACGTGTAGCTGAAGCAACTGCAGAATGGTTGTTGAAAAAAAAGAAAAACCCGACTGTTGTTTTAGGACATGATTGCCGGTTTGCAGGCAGCCTTTTTGTTGAAACGGTGGCAAAGGTTTTGTGTTCAAAAGGCATTAAAACATTTATTGGAACCGATTTTGTTTCTACACCGATGATTTCACTGACAACGGTAAATTTAAAAGCCGATCTCGGAATCATCATTACAGCAAGCCACAATCCTCCGGCTTACAACGGTTTTAAATTAAAAGGCAACTATGGAGGTCCTTTGCTTCCGGCACAGGTTTCAGAAATTGAAAATCTTATTAAAGATACACCTTCCATTGAAATTGATACCTTGTCTCTTTCTGATTTCAAATCAAAGGGTTTGCTTGAAGAAGCGGATATGGAAACCATGTACATAAAACATGTAGAGAAAAATTTTGATCTTAATGCAATAAGAAATTCAAAATTAAACCTGGCTTATGATGCCATGTATGGAGCGGGGCAAAATGTTATGAAACGCTTGTTCCCGGATATTACTATGCTGCATTGCGATTACAATCCGTCCTTCAAAGGACAGGCTCCCGAACCCATTCATAAAAACCTGAAAGAATTTTCCGACCTGATAAAAAACTCCGGAAATATTGATTGCGGATTGGTTACCGATGGAGATGCAGACAGAATTGGCTTGTATGATAACAAAGGAAATTTCGTGGATTCACACCACATCATTTTATTGCTCATACATTATTTGCATAAATATAAAGGAATGACCGGCAAAGTTTGTACAGCATTTTCAACAACACCAAAAGTGGAAAAACTTTGTAAACACTACAACATTCCGATTGAAACAGTAAAAATCGGGTTCAAATGGATTTGTGAAATCATGATTAAAGAAGATGTGCTCCTTGGCGGAGAAGAATCAGGGGGCATTGCTATAAAAGGACACATTCCCGAGCGCGATGGAATCTGGATGGGGCTGGTGATTTGGGAATTTATGGCAAAGTCAGGAAAATCGCTGAATGACCTGATTAAAGAAGTGTATGATATTGTCGGACCGTTTTCATTTGAGCGGATTGATCTGCATATCAAAGAAGAAATAAAACAACGGGTGCTCGAAAATTGCAAATCGGGAAAGTATAAATCATTTGGAAATTATAAAGTATCAAGAGTGGAAGACCTCGATGGCTACAAATATTTTTTTGAAAATGGCGACTGGCTGATGATTCGCGCATCAGGTACGGAGCCCGTGTTACGCACGTATGCAGAATCGTCCACCAAAGAAAAAGCATTTGATATCCTGAAAGCAAGTGAACAAACTTTGATGAACTGATTTTTATTGAATATTGAAGATTGAAAGAGAAATACAATTTTTATCAATCTAAAAAGTTTATTGCCTTTTTAGCTTTTACGATAATTTTCAATTTTCAATCTTCAATTTTCAATTCTGCATTTGCGCAGGAAAACAAAATTTCATTCTGGACACCTTCACCGGAATATAATAAGCACAGGGTAAAACTGCTTTCTTATTCACTCGCAGGCACGTATGCAGTTTCCATGGCAGGACTTTACCAGTTGTGGTATAAAGATTATCCGCTTACAAAATTTCACACCTTTAATGATAATGATGAATGGCTTCAATACGATAAAATTGGTCATGTAGGTTCGGCATATTATGTTGGCAAATGGGGAATAGGATTATATGACTGGACCGGGATGAAACATAAGAAAGCCGTTTGGATTGGCGGTTCTCTCGGCATGTTGTTTACAACATCCATAGAAGTTTTTGACGGCTATTCATCGCAGTGGGGATTTTCATGGGGAGATATGATTGCAAATACTTCCGGGTATGTGTTATTAATGTCGCAGGAATTATTGTGGGATGAACAGCGGATCACTATTAAGTTTTCATTTCACACTTCTGAATACGCGCAATACCGTCCTGACCAATTCGGAACAACATTTCCGGAACATCTTTTCAAAGATTACAATGGTACAACAACATGGCTGTCGGGAAATATTCATTCATTCCTGAAAAAAGATTCTAAATTTCCTAAATGGCTGAATCTTGCCGTTGGTTATGGTGTGGAAGGCTTAACCGGGGCCAATGAAAATGTTTTGGAATATAACGGTAAGCCTGTACCGTTTTTTGAAAGATACCGCCAATATTATATTTCTCCCGATATTGACCTGACGAAAATAAAAACGAAATCAAAATTCCTCCGCTCACTTTTTGGTGTGTTTGGATTTTTAAAACTGCCGGCTCCCGCTGTAGAATTTAATACGATTCACAAAACAAAGTTTCATGTTTTGTATTATTGAAAACTTGTCGTTTGAATTTTCAGAAAAATAAAAAAAGCGTTTGTCGTTTCAGGTCTTCTGCTTAATCTTTTTCGCTGCCGGAAAAAGAACGTTGTTTAAAATCAAACGATAGCCGGGAGAATTGGGATGAAGGTTTAAATCAGTAGGAGGATCTCCGACAATGTGCTGGTAATCTTCCGGGTCATGGCCTCCGTAAAAAGTCCATGTGCCTTTTCCAAATTCACCGTGAATATATTTTGCAAAGCCGCCCGGTTTATTTTCACCCATGATAAGGACATTCGGTTTAATGAACCGTGAATCAAATGCTGTTGTTTGTCCCATAAATCCTTTTATAATCTGCTCATGGTCCTGGCAGAGCATGGTAGGCACCGGGTCCCATTTGGCAGAAAATTCAAACAATGAAAAAAAATCCTCGTCACGCCTTACGCCTCTTTGCATTGGATTTACATCAAGGTTTGAAAATTCATATTCCATAGGATTGGTGCTTAACCTGAAATCTTTAAAAGCAAAACATTTCGAATAATCAAGTTTTGAATTGTAATCAGGAGTAGTTCCATCACCGTCATACATTTTTTCGCAAATGTCAAGGCCTTCTGCTGCAAGCGCAACGTCATATGAGTCGGTTCCGGAGCACATCGTGAAAAGATAACCGCCACCGGAAGTAAAATCGCGAATTTTTAATGCCACAGCTAATTTGAGCTGCGAAACTTTGCTGAATCCTAATTTGTGCGCCATCGCTTCATCGCTTCTCACCTGTTCCTGGTACCAGGGGGCATTGTGATACATTGCATAAAATTTTCCGTATTGTCCCGTGAAGTCTTCGTGATGCAAATGCATCCAATCGTATTTGGGTAAAAAGCCATTTACAATTTCTTCATCGTAAACAATTTCATAAGGAATTTCAGCATACGTAAGCGCCAGCGTGACTGCATCATCCCAGGGCAATTTATTTTTAGGAGAATAAACTGCAATCTTGGGAGCCTTTTCCAGCTTCATCACATCCATGTTTACCTGCGGATCAGCAATTTCCTGGCGGATGGCATCAGCCTGCCCGTTAGCAATTACAGAAAATGAAACTCCGCGAATGGTGCATTCTTTTTCAATGGTCGGTGATTGCGGAATTAAAAAGCTTCCTCCGCGATAATTTAAGAGCCATTCCATTACCACATCATTTTTCAAAACCCAATAGGCAATTCCATAAGCTTTGAGATGATTGGTTTGCGTATTGTCCATCGGGATCAGGATATACCCGGCCCTGGCAATGAAGGAGGTCAGCAGAAAAAAAATGGTGATAAGAAATCTGAATTTTATTTTCATTGTTATTTTTTTACGAAAAAAATCAACTTAAGTTTATTCAAAATTAAAACAATAAATCGGATAGGATATTGTGATGAATGAAGAATGGTTAAATTGTCCCGAAGGGCAATGTCATTAAGTTAAGGAATTAATCTTTATGTCCCGTAGGGACTTATGTTGGTAAAGAGTCATTCCGGTAGTTCCTACGGAACAAAAAAAATATCCTGGTATTCATTGTTACCAGACGGAAGTCCCTACGGGACACTTTCGTGTTTTGGTAGCAAAAAAACATGCCACTAAAGTACAAAAACACCACAGCCCACTAAAAAAGAAAATATCCTGCTGACTGAATTCTTAACTTAATGACATTGCCCGAAGGGATGCCTTCGCTTTAAATAATTAAATTGTTAATTTAATCGTGGCAAAAACAATTTAACAATATGGCAGTTTAACAATTTATCTAAAAAGCTGCATCGTCTTCATCCACATCATCCATGCGTGATTTGCGGGTGATGCGTTCAGGTTCAGTTGCGGGAGCAGAAATGGCAATGTGTTCTTCTGCAAATTGATAGTCATCAATATCAGTAAATTTGGTAAGATGGCCGATAAATTTAAGATTAATATTTTTCAAAGCGCCATTCCTGTTTTTTGCCACAATGATTTCTGCCATTCCGAGAGTGGAATTTCCGCTTTCATCCTGGTCAAGGTCATAATATTCGGGGCGGTAAATAAACATCACCATGTCAGCATCCTGTTCAATAGCGCCTGATTCGCGCAAATCTGAAAGTTGTGGCCGCTTTACTCCTCCGCGTGATTCAACGGCACGGCTTAATTGTGACAATGCAATAATGGGAATATCCAATTCCTTGGAAATACTTTTTAATGATCTCGAAATTAAACTTATTTCCTGTTCACGGTTTCCGCTGCGGCTGTCAGTGCCTGCAACCATCAGCTGCAAATAATCAATGATGATTAACTCTACTTTTTTTTCTGCAACCAGTCTTCTGCATTTGGCTCTCAATTCAAAAATGGAAAGTGAGGGAGTGTCATCAATATATATAGGAGCTTCTGTAATCGGTACAATTTTAGCATTGAGCTGCTCCCATTCATGGTGCGCAAGCTGGCCTTTCCGGATTTTTTCAGAGGTGATTTCCGTCTCGCTGGATATTAAACGGTTCACTAACTGAATGGACGACATCTCAAGGGAAAAAAATGCAACGGGCTTTTTAAATTTCACAGCCGCGTTTCTTGCAAGTGAAAGCACAAAAGCGGTTTTTCCCATACCGGGCCGTGCAGCAATAATTATTAAATCTGATTTGTGCCAGCCTGAAGTCACCCGGTCTAATTCTGTAAATCCGCTGGGTACACCGGTTACACCGCTCACCTGGTTGCTTGCATGTTCGATTTCTTTGATCGCTTTTGAAATCAGGGAATGCATGTCTTCAAAATTCCTGCGGATGTTGCCTTCCGCAATTGCAAATAAGCTTTTCTCCGCATTGTCAAGCATTTGCAAAACATCAGAAGTATCTTCATAAGCATCCCTGATGGTATCGCTTGAAATCCTGATCAATTCCCGCTGGATATATTTTTGGAGAATGATGCGCGCATGGTATTCAATATTCGCTGCCGATGCAATCCTGTTGGTAAGCTGCGTAATAAAATAAGGGCCTCCGATTAATTCAAGGTCACCGCTTTTTTTTAAGGATTGAGTTACCGTGAGAATGTCAATGGGTTCAGCTTTATGAAAGAGCGTGTGAATGGCGCTGAAAATTTTCTGATGCGACTCTTTGTAAAAACATTCGGGACGCAAAATATCAATGACTGCAGTGAGTGCATCTTTTTCAAGCATCAAAGCTCCGAGAACAGCTTCTTCAATATCAACAGCCTGTGGGGGTAATTTTCCGAGTCCTGATAAAACCTGCTGGCTGCTTATGTTTTTTGAAGTTATTTTTCTG
>DATEMK010000412.1:0-3125 GCA_035275625.1 Bacteroidia bacterium | reverse complement strand
CGGTACCAGTTAATAAAATTCATCAGTCCATCCTTTAATTTCGTTTCCGGTGAATACCCGAACATTTTTTTTGCTTTTGAAATGTCAGCAAAAGTAGTATCCACATCACCCGGCTGCATGGGCAAATATTTTATATCGGGCGTTGCACCCGTCAGTTCATAAATCGCGAAAACCAGCTCGGATAATTTAACAGGACGGTGATTGCCTAAGTTTATTATATCGTAAACACCCGTTTTATTTTTTAAATAATCCAGCGCACCGTTAATTCCCCTGATGATATCCGTAATGTAAGTATAATCTCTTGCCGATGAACCATCGCCATACATGGTTACAGGCTGCTTCTCCGAAATGAGCTTTACAAATTTATGAATGGCAAGATCAGGTCGCTGGCGGGGTCCGTAAACGGTAAAGAACCGCAGGTTAAGAATGTCAAAACCATATAAGTGATGATAGGTATGATTCAAAAGCTCACAGGATTTTTTGGTAAAGGCATATGGAGAAATAGGATTGTCCACCACATCGCTTTCCGCAAAAGGTACTTTAACATTATTTCCATAAATGGAAGAAGAAGAAGCAAACAGCATTTTTTTAATTTCATTCTCCTTCATCCACTCCAGTAAATTCTGGGTGCCGGTGATATTGTTGTTAATATACGCCATCGGGTCCTTGATGGAAGGCAGCACACCGGCTTTTGCAGCAATATGAATAACCACATCCATTTTTGCAGGTAATTTTTTTAACTGCTCCCGGTCAGTAATATCCGTTTCATGGAAAAGGAAATTAGGATGCAACAGGCTCCTCGTAATATTATTTTCTTTTATTTTCCTGTCATAGAAGGAATCAAAATTATCCAGCCCGGTGACATGATAACCTGCATTCAGAAAAAATTCACTGAGGTTGCTCCCGATAAATCCTGCCGCACCGGTTATAAGTAAACGTTCCACGTATGATGAATGTTTGTGATAAAATAAATTTTTGAGCAGATTTTAAAAAAACAAATAATTCCGGGCTGAAAAATAATTTATCAGGTTATTTTATTTTCTTTCTTAACCTTGTCACACCGGGTATCTTTCAGGTCAGCAAAGATAAAAAATGCCACGAATTACACCAATTAACACGAATATTTTAATTAGTGTAATTAGTACCTGCCGGCAGGCAGGAAATTAGTGGCTCATTAAACCTTAAACCTCAAACCTTTCTTCATAACCAGAAATGATAAAACTCTTGCGCAGAAACTTTCTTAAACCCCGCCTTCTCATAAAACCTGCAGGCTGATTCATTCGCTTCCTGTGTGACCACGCTGATCTTTTTATAACCGTGCACAATAAACCAGCGGAACATTTCCTGGAACAATGCATACCCCAATCCCTTGCTGCGTTGATTTGCATCCACAGCCACCAGCCCGATATTTCCCGCCCCGTTTTTTTCGCCTAACGTAATCATGCCGGTGAGCCGTTTTCCGTCAACGGTAACAAGAATTGTTTTCGCGATTTTTTTTGTTACCGATTGCTCCATCCATATCGTATAAAGCTCCTCGAATTTCTGCTTCCCGATGCGTTCATCCACCTTAAAACGCGACCATATCCCGCTTTCAAAAGCAAGGCTCACAAGGTCAGGATGTGTTACCGTATCTGTGTATTCTTTCACACGTTCATCCCTTTTAAACTCATCCGCTGATTTTCCTTCAAGGCTTATTTCGTAAATCGTTTTAATATCCACCAGCCTTCCGCCAAGCGAAGCAATCTTTTGTTCATCTCCGTTTTCATGAATGCGGTTTGCAGGCGACCAATAAACCAGCTTTGCATTTTCTTTTTTAAGCTGCTGCAAAGCATTGCTGACCTTGTTGAAGTCAAAGGCCGGCTGCAGC
Source organism: Bacteroidia bacterium (assembly GCA_035275625.1). GTDB lineage: Bacteria > Bacteroidota > Bacteroidia > AKYH767-A > OLB10 > DATEMK01. The sequence goes on along the minus strand of DATEMK010000412.1, from coordinate 1,258 downwards.
AGCAGGGCAACCTTGTATCCGAAAAAGGCGCTGTCCCAGTCTAATATTTTATACGGCTGCATAATTGAAATTAAAAAATCGCTTTGCGGTCAAAGATGCGAATAAAAATTAATTGAAAAGAAAAAGTAATTTACATGGCAGAACCCCGACCGGGTTTTAAACCAAGGGAGTCCGAAACCCTGAGGTTAGATTTTCTCTATGTAACTCTTTTCTGCTCTGTATCTCTGCGTTAAAAATTTTCAACACAGAGTTGACGGAGTTTCACGGAGACAACTCAGATCCAGAAATGATAAAACGGCTGTGCCGAGACTTTTTCAAATCCCGCCCTTTCGTAAAAATTGCAGGCTGAAACATTGGCTTCCTGAGTTACCAACCTGATCTTTTTATATCCGTGTTCAATAAACCAGCGGAACATTTCCTGGAACAAGGCATAACCTAAACCCTTTCCCCGTTGTGCAGGATCAACCGCCATGAGCCCGCTATTTCCCGATCCGTCTCTCTCTCCCAAAGTTATCATGCCTGTTATTCTTTTTTCTTCAACAGTAACAAGAATGGCTTTCGCAATTTTTTTTTCTACCGATTGCTCCATCCATATGGTGTAAAGCTCCTCGAATTTCTGCCGGCCGATGCGTTCATCCACCTTATAACGCGAATATACCCCGGTTTCAAAAGCAAGGCCCACCAGGTCAGGATGCATTACCGTATCCGTGTATTCTTTTACCCGCTCATCCCTTTTAAATTCATCCGCTGATTTCCCGTCAAGGCTTATCTCGTAAACCGTTTTAATATCCACCAGCTTTCCGCCAAGCGAAGCAATCTTTTGCTCATCTCCGTTTTCAATGCTGCGCTTCGCAGGCGACCAGTAAACAAGCTTTACATTTTCCTCCTTAAGCTTTTGCAAGCCATTGCTCAGTCCGTTGTAATTAAAAGAAGGCTCAAGCAACATGGCCACCTTATACCCGAAAAAGGCGCTGTCCCAATCTAAAATTTTATACGGCTCTGTAACCGAAGTTAAAGATTCTTCCATCACTGTCAAAGATGCGAATAAAAAGTAATTGAAGGGAAAGAATTTAGCTGCAAAACCGCTATAGGGTTTTAATTAAGAATAACCAGGACAGGAAGCTATAATTCGTTGTCCTATTTGAAATGAAATATGAAAGGGAAAATAAAAATCACAATGATTGCCCATAAAATGTAAACAGGTAGAAACATTGATATTGAATTTTCAACTTCATTGATGTCTGCTTTTTTTGAAACA
>DATEMK010000411.1:0-7301 GCA_035275625.1 Bacteroidia bacterium | reverse complement strand
TCAAAAAAAATCAAATCATTATTTGCAGGAGCGCTATTATTCCTGCTCACAGCATTAGTAACACCGTTTAATCTGTATGCACAAACGGCTATCAAAGGAGACGCAACGGAAGAAACAAAACAAAAAATACAGGAGATGAATCAGCAAATGGCAGAAGCATTTCGCTCTGGCGACATGGTAAAAGTTTCGGAATTCTATGCTGACGATGCAACTGTAATTATACCCGGAGGCAAGAAAATTGAAGGAAGAAAAGCGATCTATGAATACCTGGCAACGTTAAAAAATTCAAAAGATTTTAAAGCAGAAGTATCGGATGTAAATGGCAGCGGAAAAATTCTTTACCAGGTTGGAACGATTACTTTCACCGCTGATAAAAACGGAATTCCGGAAACACATTCATCTGACCAGGTGAAAGTATGGAAGCGCGGATCGGACTGGGATTATAAAATTTCCGTGGACAGCTATAATTAGCAGTCAGAAAGGATAAACAGGCACAGATTCACAGATTAATTATTCAATTTTTGCGGATAAAAATCTGAGAATCTGTGGCTGTTTTTTTGGTTTACATTATTATGAACTTATGAATGTAATCAGAATTACCATGCTCTGCTTTAATAAAATAAATTCCTTTTTCAAGATTAACGGGCAGCTTCATTTCAACGGTTTGGTTTTCGTTTTCAGAAGAAGAAATTATTTTCTGGCAGATTTTTTTCCCGTAAGAATCAAATAAGAAAATTTTTACATGTTCGCTTTTAAAATTATGGGGAAAGAAAACGTTTACCAGATCGTTATTGCTGTTAATTGTGATCACAGGTTCTGATCCTGCTTTTGGCTTAAGGGCAATGACAGGGAATGTTTGCATGTCGCCATTAAAATCAATTTGTGAAAGGCGATAGTAAACGAGCACTTTTGATACATTATCAATAAAAAGGTATTCATGCATTGCGGATGACGTACCGTTACCTTTAATAATTCCAATTTGAGAAAATGTTTTTCCGTCAACGCTTTTTTCTATCTTAAAATAGTTATTGTTTAATTCAGAGGCTGTCGCCCACTTAAGCAGAACTTTTTCGTTATCCTCAGTTGTTGCATTAAAATATAAAAGCTGGATGGGGAGAGGCAGGCAAACAGGATTTGTCTGGAAAGGAACCATGTTGATCAAACCGATGTTGCTTCTGCGGGAAGATAAAGGAGCGCCCGTATTGGAAAATCCGCAAGCCCCGTTCAAATTGTCAGGGGAATTAATGATGCCGAGATTATTTGTTTGCAAAACTCTTGAGACGTGAATTTTATTATCAGGACCGAGTTGCATTCCGCCATAACCAACGCTGGAAGAATTTGCAACCTGGAATTTTGACGCCTGTATGGCTGCTGCTGTTCCGGCTGCAAGATTGTACTGGAAAATTGTTCCGCTGCAGCAGGGAAAGGGATTGTAAACAGTTACATATAACCGCTGGCTGTTGGGTGAAAATTCTAAACCATAATCCAGGCCACCATTCCCGGGTAATGTGATCGGGTTTGAAACCACACCGGTTGTTGGATTGAAATTAAAAATTTCTATCAGGTTCAATGCATCCTGTGCAACAAGGGCCAGGCGGCTCCTGTTTGGTGAAATTTTCATTGCTCCGATTATCTCGTTTGGAAATGAACTGCCGCCCGTATGAATTGTTCCGGTTGATGAAATTACAGGATTGAGCGATACACCACTGCACGTTATTGCAAAGGATAAAAAATTATTTGTTGTCCATTCATGCACTACCACCCAATAATCATTACCATTTGTATGACGGGTGGCGGTAAGTTTTTCAGTGAGCTTATTATTTGCGGGAGGCCCCCACATCAGCGTGTTTCTTGTTGCTGCAATCACATCACCCAACCCTCCATTTAAGGACATATCAACTTCTGAAAAACGCAGCCCGCTGTATGTGGAAGAAGTAAAATCTTCTGTGCAATCAAGAGTAAAAATATAAAAATGACCTGCAACACCGGGACGTGGTAATATTAATACACCCTGTGTTGTAGAATTGCAGCCGCTTAGTTTTGTTGTGAAAGTTGCTCCGCCTTCAGGCATTAACGATTGATTAGCGGTAAAAACATTTGAAGCATCGGTATAAAATAATAACGCACCCGTAATTCTGTCAGCAACTGCTGCTGCTGATTCTGTTGCCCAAAGCCCGGATACAGGAACGGTGGGTACAGAGACCGGAACTCCTGAAAAAAAATTTAATGCAGGAGGATTTGTCGGAAAAGGCGCTCCGCCAAAAACCCATCGGTCGTTTTCATGCTGTGCATTTGCAGTTGTTGCAATACATAATGAAATAAATGAAAATATGAAGTGTTTCGATTTCATGTGGGATTAGCCGTAAAACTTCAGGTATAAAAATAAAATATATTTTTTTAACCTTGCTAATCTTCAAATAAGAATGCTATAAAATCTTTTTAAAATCACACTGTAAACTGTTAAAGGGCTATGTGCTCAATAAAAATTCCCTTCCGCCCTAATTGAAACCGGGTAAGAAATTTTTCTTTTACAGTAATGAGATCAACACTAAAGGAATTATTTCTTCCTTATTATTTCTTCACCACTTTAACAACTGCATTCATATTTTCCGAAGTAATTTTCAAAATATAAATTCCCTGCCTCCATACAGAAGTATTGAAGTTTGAAGATTTCATTTCCGGGTAAACCGTATTTAATATTTCCCTGCCTTTAGCATCCGTGATTAGTATCGAAACATTTTTTTGTGTTTTGCCAAGATCAATTGAAAGCCGTTTATCGGCAGGATTTGGAAAAACAGATAAATAAGCCGAATTAACGTCTTCTGAAATTCCAACCCCGGTTACTAAATAGCAGGCTGATGTATCGGTACAATTATTTACAGTCACAGCTACAGCATAACTGCCATCAAAAATTGGATTATAAGTCTGTGATGTTGCCCCCGGAATTATTGCTAAACCAATGTGGCAATCCAGCCATTGATAAGTTGCGCCAGCCTGGTTGGATGTAAGAGTAACCCCGTTTTGGGTAACAGAAGTATCCACTGAAGTGACGCTTAGATTTAATTCGATAACAGAGTCGCATCCGCTTGCTAATGGAAAATGCTGATAGTAAATACCTGCTTCAGTAAGTGTTTGCGATCCGAAAACATAGCTGTCTCCCTGGCATATCGTATCGCTGATGCTTATGTTATTAAATACACCTGCAACCCAGTTCGAAGAGGGACCCGACAAAGTAAAATTATTCAGCGTGCCGTTACTGTTGCCTTTTGAATCAATCAAAGTTGTAACTCCGGCATTATTTCCTCCTGCTATTCCCTGGTTGAATTTGTAATACAATTTCAAATTGGCATCTGCTGAATCAATTCCGTTGTGGTAGATACAATTTATTTCATCGGGTAAAAGCATGCGGTTCCATAAACTTACTTCATCCATTTTTCCCTGCAAATAATAATCGGTGCCGGTGTAGAGCAAGTCCCCGATATAAAACGGTTCAGCAGTATTGATAATCACTCCTGCTGCAGCAATGGAATCAATCGGCTGACCGTTAAGATACAATCGTAATTGAACGTTATCATATGTCAAAGCATAATGCTGCCATGTGTTCAGCTGCAATCCGCCATGCACAATATCAAAATTTTGCCCGGCACTGTTTCTGAAACGCGCTTCCACTTCTGTTGCAGAATATTGCAAAATATAAAAGTCAGCGTCCAAATTATTCCTGATTCCTGCAAAACCATCAAAATCAGGAAAACCAATTACGGGATTTACAGGGTACACCCACATGGTCAGGGACATTAAACCTGCTCCATTTATAAGCTGCGAACCGCCAGGAGCGGAGACATAGTCATCAGTTCCGTCAAAATCCAATGCATTTTGGCTTTGAGCTGTTATTTTTTTATTTGTCAACAGCAATAAAATCATCATGCTGATTTTAATAAATGAATAAATTGTGCGAGTAATTTTTTTCATGATAGTAATGCTTTATATATTTTTATCAAAATTAATTTTTTATTTCTATTTTGAACAGTTTCAGAACTTTAATTTTTTTAAAAAGTTTTTTGTTTGGAAAAGCAGGGCGCTTATGCCAACGCGTGAATTTATTTTTACTTTTGAAAACTCCAACCAGGATTTGATAAGTTATGAAAATTGACACTATTTACATTGCCGGTTACAGGCGCGATTATCGTCTCACCCGTATTTTGGTCGCCAGCATCCGGCATTGGTATCCCGAAATTCCCATCGTAATTATAAAGGATTGCATGATGAGAGACTATGATACAACAGAGCTCGAAAAGACGTATGCTGTTTCAGTTTTTCCGTGTGACGTGAAATTATTCGGATGGGGCTTTTCAAAACTTGAAGTATTTTTTCAGGAAAAGAAAGAACGCTTTTTGCTGCTTGATTCCGATATCATCATGGCGGGACCTGTGCTTGACGTGCTTGAAAAATTTGATGAAGATTTTATCGTTCATGATGAGCCTTTTTCTGAGAAAGATCTTTACCAATGGTATTTTAATCTTGAAGAGCTGCAAAAATTAGATCCGGAATTTCATTTCCCCGGCTTTACATTTAACACCGGACAGTTTGTTGGATCATCCGGCATACTTACGCGCGAGGATTTCGGTGAATTTATTGAATGGAAAGAGCCACGGGTAATGCTTTACAGGAATGCATTTACTTTCGGGGGGGAGCAGCCTGTTGTTAATTATTTATTAATGAAAAAAATGACGTTGGGAAAATTAACGTTGAAGCGTTTTAATTTTATGAGGGAAGGAGCGCACCCTGATACAGATGCCATCAGCATCGAAAATCTTGAACAGAAAAAAGGGTATCCATTTGTGGTACACTGGCACGATAAAAAGCCGGAAGTGTTTAGTCCTCATCTCAAAAAAGTTCCCAATAACCGGCTTCTTTTGCATTTTGAAAAAAAATATTATCAGCGTGCCGGATTGAACACGTTTCAGCATTTTATGCGCATCAGGAACGAATATTTAGAAGATAAAGTTTTCATGTCCGCAGTAAAAACAATAAACAAAATTAAAAACCTTAAATGATGCTGAAACATGGCATTCCTGTTCTCTGGTTATTAAATTACAGAAAAAAATTAATTTTATTTCTTACTGCAGGCTAAATAAAAAAAATCGTTGATGTCAAACTTTCACCTGCATATATTTCCCCGGCCTCTCCGGATCAGGAACAAACCAGCCCGGTTTTCCATTTGCATCTTTGCCAAGCTTGGCCCCGGGTACAGGCGGCATGTTTTGGGGAGCCCCATTACCGTTAGATGAACTCCCATTCTCTTTCATTTGCAAATTGCCAATTGCTGATTGCCCATTGTTTCCTGTCGGAATAAACCCAATTTCAACCAGCTCACTCAAACTTTCTTTATACGTCTTAATTACAAAATCCACATCAGCATCGGTGAACGCAAGCGTGAGAAAACACGGGAAACCATCCATGATATGAACGCCTTTGGAACGCATCAATGCAAAAAGTAATTCGGTATAAGCAGGCTCGGTTTCCCATTTTCCTTTGAACAGCGAACCAAACGTGACGAGTTTGAAAGGTGAATTTATTTTTTTACTGTGCGCATTTACTTCGTCAACCAATCGCTGTGTTTTGGAATTTAATTTTTCATACAACTGTTTTCCTTCGCGCTTCAAATAGGTGAGCACCTCTTTCATCGCAGCCATCATCAGCGGATGGCGAACAAAAGTTCCTGCAAAATAAGTGACGCCAACTTCGGGAACGGAAAAATCTCCATACTGCCAATGACCGCCATCCAGTGCATCCATAAATTCCCTGCGTCCTGCTATAGCGCCTACGGGCATGTTGCCGCCAATCACTTTTCCGTATGTGCTCAAATCAGCTTTCACATCATAAAATTCCTGCGCACCGCCAAGCCGCAAACGGAAACCTGTTATCACTTCGTCTAAAATCATGAGCGCACCGGATTCTTTTGTAATCTTCCGCACCTCATGAATAAATTCTTTGGGATGAAAATCAGCCCTGCGGCTTTGTATCGGTTCAATCATCACTGCTGCGATTTCATCAATGCGCTCACGGATAATCTGCAACGATTCTTCGGTTCCGTAGTCGAGAACGAGCATATTCTGTACGCTTTCGGAGGGAATACCCGCTGCTGCGGGAAATGATTTTAATTTTTTTGTTCCGCGGACAATCACTTCATCATTGATTCCATGATACGAACCGTTAAAACAAACAATCGTATTTTTTCCTGTGACAGTCCGTGCAATACGCATGGCGCCTAACACGGCTTCGGAACCGGTGTTGCAAAACCCCGCGCGGTCATAACCCGTCAGTTCGCAAATTAATTTTGCGCATTCACCAGCAAGCGGAGTTTGCGGACCCAATTCCGTTCCTTCTTCCAATTGTTTTTTCCAGACATTCATCAATAGGTCAGAACCCCATCCGAAAAAATTACTTCCGAAACCATTCAGCACATCCACATAATCATTGCCATCCAAATCCCACATGTGCACGCCTTTGGATTTGTTGATTACGATCTGGTAAATTATTTCTTTCAGCAATGGCTTGAATCCTGTCACCACGCGCGGGTCCGCAAGATGCGCACGATGTTCCTGGCAATATGTTTTTGATTTGTGTGTTTTCTTATTATACTTTTCTGTGAAATCATTCAGCCATTTTTTTTGTGCATCTGTTAAATCACCGCTCACAGATTTTTCAATTCTTGCAATGGCGCCAAAAGGTTTTGCCAATTCCGCTTTTTCGTTTTCACTAACATCTTCTTTTTTAGTGTGAGATTTTATTTCAATTGATTTTTCAATATGCTGCTGCACAACTGGAGCCACCTGCTGATGCGGCTGATTCATTTGCTGCATCATCATCTGCATCATTTGCATTTGCTGCATCATCATCAATTGCATCGGGTTCATTCCTTCAGTGAAAGCGGGGACGGGAGACAGGGGGCGGGGGACGTTGGAAATGGTTGAAGTGGCAGCAACAGTGGCAGTTGGCGCTGCTTCCGCAGGAAGATTTTTATCAAGATGCGCTGATAAAGTTCCGAGCGTGGAAAATTCTTCGTTCAGTTGCCTGAATGTAATTTTGATTCCATATTTTTTTGAAACGCTCAAAGCAGATTGCGTGAGAAACAATGAGTCCAATCCCATTTCGAGGAAGGATACATCATCACCCACATTTTTCAATTCAATGCCCGATGATTCTTCAAACATTTCTTTCAATTCAGAAATGATTCGGTCTTTACGATTATTCATATTTGTGTTTGATGTTGGTAAATTAAAATTTGAAATCGGAGGTCG
>DATEMK010000410.1:0-6053 GCA_035275625.1 Bacteroidia bacterium | reverse complement strand
TTTACTCACCATGAATACGATTGTGATTACAAGCTAAAAAATAAAAAAGCTGACGGGTTCTCCGTCAGCCTGATGTTTGTTTAATTAAATCGTGATTATTTCTCTTTTACTATTTTCATCACCTTCGACTGATCTCCCTGGATAGCATGGAGGAAATAAATGCCTGGAGCTAAATCACTTTGAACCTTTACTGAAGCGTTTGAATCAATTTCAGAAAAATTCTGAACCATTTTACCGGCTACATCATAAATTGAAACCCCGATATTTTGAGTATTAGCGCTATTGAACTTTATTGTAAAGTCAGACGCGAACGGGTTCGGATATATTGAAGCTTCAAACGTTCCCATATCATCTGACTGTCCTTCTGTTTTAGCAATACAACTATTAGAAGTATGAATTTTAATGGTGCCATTTCCCATGGGTGTCACCGGTAATGCATTATCAGGATCTCCCGGCTGCGTGTCAAACACTACTGCGTTACCGGCATTTTTATTCCAGATTTTTATCCTGATATGATTGGCATTTGAAGGATTCCTGTCTTTATCTGTCTGCGCAACTAATACTCCATAGTTGCCGGTTCCGTTTACAGTGCCTGAACCTCTGAATATTGCAAAATAACATTGCGCAATGCTTAAATAATCCCAATTGGTCGGTGTACCCGACTTGAAGTTAAAGTTACCTTCCTGGAAATTGAATTCCAATTGACCCTGGAAACCTCCGCTGCTTTTAGGCTTGCAGTTATTACCCATATTCGCTTTGCCTGAAGCATTAGGGTTTGAAATTAATGAGCCTGCAGGGGGATAGAAATAACCACCGGCAGTTGTAAAGTCATTTCCTGTAACATACACGCTGAGATATTGAAAGCTTGAAACAGAAGAGGCTGACACTCCGTCTGTGACCGTTACAGTGGGTTCATACACACCTGACAAAGAATAGGTATGAGAAGCAGAAGCGCTGCTGGCTGAAACATTGGTCAAAATAGTATTAGCAGTTCCGTCTTTCCAGTCAAATTCAACTGTGTACGGACCGCCAAGTGCTTCGTCTGTAAAGTTTACAGTAAGTGAAGTAGAGCTTCCTGCAGCCAGGATATTAGAATTTGTTGAAGAGGTGAATTCTGTAATCTGGGGAGCTGTATTATTTAGCGTTACTGTTACTGCCTGTGTGGCAACGGCTGTGTTACCATGATAGTCAGTTATGGTCCATGTTACGGTTGTTGTTCCGCCATAAAAAACTGATGGGGCATCATTAGCTATGCTTGCCACACCACAATTATCAGTGGCGATAGGGGTTCCTAAATCAACCCCGGTAATGGATCCGGCTCCCGCAGGCGCTGTTACTTCAACATAGGGAGGAGCAACAGCTGCCGGATTTTCAATATCAGCTACTGTAATATCAAAAGATAAAGAAGTCGTAGCGCAAACGTTTGATGCAGCTACTATAACGGTGTTTGAACCGACATCATAATTAGAGCCGGAGCTTTGTGAATAGCTGATTACAGGAGCCGGAATACCGGAAGCTGTTGCATCAGAATACGTAACTGCTGCTCCGCACATTCCTGTAGAATTATTCTGTGTAATATCAGAAGGCAAGGAAGTTATTTCAGGAACTGTATTGACGGATACCGAAACGGAAGTACGCGAGGTACTGGTAATGCCGGATGTAGTAACAGATTCAGCATAATAAGTTGTGGCAGCGCTTACCGTAACATTGAAGTTTGCACCGCTTGAGCTGGTTCCGATACTGGTGCCACCGGTCGGCTGTACATACCATTTTATACTGTTGCCGGGCGAAGTAGCCTTTAAAGCTGCAAACGGGGATGCGGGACAAACCGCAGTCGGAGTTGCTGTTACAGAAGTTGGCGCAGCAGGTTGTGCATAAACAGTTATGCCATTCATAATTGCTAACAAAATAAGGAGCAGTATTTTCGTAACTGGTACCTGACGGAGATTGTTCGATCTGCTGATTGAAGAATTCTCATTTAATTGTAATTGTGTATTCATTTTATTTTTGTTTCTTTAATTTTCAATAGAGTTTGCAATTTGTGAACCAAGCGTGCCACTAATACTTTTCTAAACATTTTATATCTTACACAATTATAAATTCATACTAATGTATTATATCTTTCGACATTAACGAAGCAATTTTATGTTTTTTGTGCATATATTGATTATAGTTATATTTGTTTTAGACGTAAATTACACCGAACTATGATTTATTACAATTTACGATTTAATTAATTATATTATTATTATTATTATCGTGCCTGAAATCACTGTTAATACTAAATTAAAGTGAGCACATAATATTATATTGTATTTGCAGAATACAGAAAAGAGTGAGACGCTAACTGTAAGTCATCAGGTCCTACTTAAATGAAACGATGAAAAATTAAAATCACTTAAAAAAAGTGATTTTCTATAATTATTAGTAAGATTAAATGGACAGGGAATTAAAAAATGATGTTATTATAAAAACAACCCGGATGCCTTAATGCACAGAGGTTATAAAGAAAGATGCTTTGGAGTTGGCGGTTAAACAAATATTCCAAATTCTAAAATTTGGAATATTTAAAAACATCGTATTAATTAATTCTTCTCCATTCAGTTCCGTCAGAAATTATCTGCACTGACGTAGCAACAGCAACTGTCGTTGAAGTAGTTCCATTTGCAGTCCTGTATGCAACTGATGTAGTGATAGAACCTGTACCATGGTTAGTGATGATGTAAACTCTGCCGGCACAGGTATTAGCTGCCGGTAAAGTCCATGTGGCAGCAGCGCCTGTATTTATTACGCAATGATCCGTGGCAGCAAGAGTGGTGGCTCCCGATTGTGTCCGAACAGAAAATGCTACTGAACCAGTTACCTGGAAAGTAGAAGTCGGACCTGTTGTTCCTACGCCTACATTTCCGCTTCCCAGAATAGTCATTTTAGTTGCAGGAACATTATCAGCAGCTCCCGAAGCACCGGCCGTTGCTGCTTTAAAATAAATATTAGATGAACCGGTTCCTGTAGCTGTACCGGAAGATAAATTCAAATCCCCGCCATTCAGGTTCGTGCCTGTATTATAAGCGCCTCCTGATTGTACAGTCAGGCTAAAGCCTGCCGTGGCTGCGGTTGTATTTCTTTCCATCCAAACAGTGCGTGCTGCCGTTCCGTCAAAACTTAAAGTGTTAGTCGGGGAAGAAACTCCCATACCTACTTTAACTAAATTGGCGCCCGATCCTCCGAGGACCAGGCAATTGCTTGCGCCCACCACAGCATTGTACCCGATGGCTGTGGCATTACTGAGGGCAACAGCAGAGGCATCGGCATTGCTTCCTATAAATGTATTATTGCTCCCGGTGGTATTAGTGCTTCCGGCAGTATAACCGGCTGCTGTATTATTGCTTCCTGTAGTATTGGCATTTAAGGAGTTATAACCCATTGAAACATTTCTTAAGCCGGTTGTGCTGAGCCGAAGGCTGTTTACGCCTACAGCAGAATTATAATTACCTGTCGTATTATAGTACAATGAATTTTGTCCAAGAGAAGAATTACCGTTTCCCGAGGTGTTAGAATATAGAGAGTTTGACCCCGTTGCCGTATTTTGAGCACCGGTTGTATTGGAATACAGTGTATTTTCTCCCATCCCGGTGTTATCAAACCCGGTAGAATTAACCAGCATGCTTGTGCTCCCTATAGCTGTATTATTAGTTCCCGTAGTGTTATCCCTTAATGCAGATACACCGAATGCTGAATTACCTGAACCAGTTGTATTTGATTGTCCTGCGCGGTAACCCACAAAGGTGCTTCCGTTCCAGGAGTTGCCGGTTCCGGCATTGTAACCAAAATACGTATTAAGATCAGAAGCTGAAACCCGCCCCGACATAGTATTATTTACACGGAAATATAAAGGAACATCATCAAGCGTGCCCAAAAAGTGAGTGCCGTCAACAGTTCCGCTGTTTCCCGTTGTTAACCAACCCGCTTCGGGAGTGAGAAAAGGAATCCAGTTGGTACCGTCAAAGTACCAAAAACCGTATGCATCATCCGTCTGGTAAATAAGCAATCCCGTGGCAGGTGAACTTACACTCATTTTTTCAGCTGCCGTCAACCTGGGAACAAGCATTCCTTTGGTTGTTGATGTTAAATCGAGAATGGAAGAGGCATGAGGCGAAGTGGTGCCTACGCCAACCTGTGCTTTTAGTTCGCTGCTTAAAACCAGCAGCGAAATCAGCGGGAGACATCTTAGTAATGATCGTTTCATATTCTTGTATTTAAAATAGTGTTGCTGTATTCTTTATTTAAAAATAATTCTTCCTGCGTACAGGAGCTGTGAATCATTTAGTATTTTAACTGAATAAAGACCTGCCGCCATATTATTTCTCTCAACTACTATCATATCTTTATTCATTAAACCTGTTGTTGTCAAATCTTTTGACAGTATTAATTTTCCGACCGCGTCATATATATCCACATTTAATTTTTCGTTCAGGCCTTCAGTATTATTAAAATAAATGGTGGCGGATGAAATTGCGGGATTGGGAAAAACAGAAATAGTATTAAAATCACTTTCGTTAAAATTTACTTTTTTAACCTCGGAATAAAAAAAACTTCCGTTAAAATTAACCTGTTTAAGCCTGTAGTATGATACTCCGTCATAAGGATTTTTATCAGGAGTTTTATAGTTTAAAGTTGACGTACTATAGCCGGCTGCTTTTACGTGCGTAACGGCTTCAAACTTTTTATTATCCCGCGATCTTTCTATGGTAAAAAAATCACTGTTTTCTTCGCTTGCTGTTACCCATATTAAATTTACCTGCTTTTGTTTAGTCGGTAGAGCATTAAAAGCAAGCAATTCGACCGGGAGCGGCTGAGCACTTTGTGTTAATACATAAGGACCGAAAGTTGTAACACCTGGCGCTGTAACGGTATTTACAACAGCGTCTGAAGCCTGGAAGGGAACAGCAGCATCCCATTGGGACAGTGAAGAATTATATCTCTCTGCCTCAAGATTAATTTCCCCGTTAGCAGGTTTTTCCAGGTCATCATAAGTAAAAGTTACAGTAAATGTTCCGTCTTCACCTGTTCTGTCTATTTCCCAAAAACGGTCCACCATGGATGCGCTGTTATCAAACCCGTCAGGTCCGTTTACATTTAAGACAGTCACAGGGGCTGTTGGGTAGGGTGTATTTGCCGCAGATGTACTGTAGGTGGATGTGGTAACATCACCGACATCCCCTGATGTTAAGTCCAGGGTAAGTGGGATGATCATAGAAGCCGATTTGCCAAAGGGAATGACGTGGGCGCCTGTGACGCTCCTGATATTCCACTGCAACCTGGAAGAATTATCTGTTTTTTCAGAAAGCAAATAACCGTTCGTATAACCGATACCGGCAGCATCGCTGTTGCTTATAGTAAGTTTTTGCGAGTTGAGATCAAACTCCCCGTTTGTTAAGGTAAGTGTATTGGCTACACCCGTATATACATTAAGCGACACACCGTTAGATGGCTTGTCTTCTTCCGCATCATAAAATACGGTGCTGACAGTTCCGTTAATCGTCTGTGCATTGGACCCCCAGAATGTTATTTTTCCTGTGCTTGTAATGTATGTGCCGTCATTCGTCCAGTGACCTTTTAAGTAAAAATCACCACCGTTTTCTGTGCTTCCTGAGGATGTTGTGGTAAACGAGCCTTCAGCCGCAACGATGGTTGCATTGCTGATAAACATAACGCCAGTATTCGTGGCATCATCCTGGGCGGAGACCGTGATAGATTTAAAAATAAACAGTATCATCAGAATTTTCAATTTAGTTTTCATACAATTTTTTAGTATGCAATTCTTTTTAATTTGTGTTCACCAGCCAGCTTTTCAAATTGGAAGCCAGTAAATTTTGCGGCTTTCGGAAATTCATGTAAGAAAAAAATCAAAAGAAATATTGAAAAATCCGCTGCTGAACCCGTGTTATGCTTTAAACATCAGCCAACTATGGTAGGCTGGCATGTTTTTCTCCGAACACCGTATTCCTTAGATTTTTAAAGAGAAGCGTGTAATATTTTTTTTTTGAAATGTT
>DATEMK010000409.1:0-3466 GCA_035275625.1 Bacteroidia bacterium | reverse complement strand
ATTTCAAATCGCTTCACGAAAACATAAAACCTCTCATCATTCACATAGACCCTCAGTTTTACGGAAGTATAGCAGTACGTATAAAACCCGAAAACATTTCAGCCACCATAAATCAGATTGACCACGCGTGGATAAATGTCACAGGAAAAAACGCTCCCCTTTCCTCTTTCATGGATGACGATTTTGCCGCCCTCTATAAAACAGAAAACAACATGCAATCCATCCTTGGCGTCTTCACAGCCCTTTCGGTTTTCGTTGCCTGTCTCGGTCTTTTCGGGCTCACTGCTTTCACCGTCAAACAACGCTTTCGCGAAATCGGTATCCGCAAAGTCCTTGGCGCTAACGTTTCAGGCATTGTTCGCTTATTGTCAAAAGACCTCCTCCGCCTTGTTTGCATTTCCATTCTCATCGGTTCTCCTCTTGCATGGTTATCTGTCAACATGTGGCTGCAGGATTTTGCTTACCGTATTTCCATAAGTTGGTGGACGTTTGCGTTTGCTGGCGGCATTGCTATAGTGATTGCTTTTCTCACCGTCAGTTTTCAATCTCTTCAGGCTGCTATTGCGAATCCTGTAAAATCATTACGAACAGAATAAAAAAATTTAAATCATGTTCACAAACAATTTCAAAATCGCCTGGCGCAACATTACCCGGAACAAAGTCAACAGTTTTATCAACATTGCAGGATTGGCTATCGGCATGGCTTCTGTAATACTCATTGCGTTTTATGTACAGGATGAATTGAAGTATGATAAGTTCTTCAAAAACTCCGGCCGTATTTACCAGGTTAACTTAAACGGCATCCAGGATGGAACTGATTTCTGGACCGGTAACACACCTCCTACAGTCGGTCCTGCATTGGTCAGTGAAATTCCCGAAATAGAATCATACATAAGAATTTACCGGCCCGGTGACGTGGTTGTTCGCTCTGAAGGTTTAAACCAAACAGAAAATTATTTTACCGAGAAAAAAATTCTTGGAGTTGACTCCAATTTCCTTCAAATGTTCAGCTACAGCATGCTCGAAGGAAATAACAAAACGTGTCTCGACAAACCCAATTCCATTGTCATCTCCGAACACATCGCAAAAAAATATTTCGGCAACAGCCATTCCCTTGGAAAAATATTGTTGTTTGACAACGACAGAATTCCTTTCACTGTTACGGGAATTTTACAAAATCCCCCCGAACAGGTAAGCTGGCAGTTTGATATGCTTGCTTCCATTTCTTCCTATCCTGTCGTAAAAAGATTCAGCTGGAGCTGGGTATGGCTGCAGGTAAATACGTATGTTAAATTAAAAGACAACGTTGCTAATGATGCGGCAAGCATCGCACAGCTCGAAACAAAATTTCCTGCGGTGGTAAAAAAGCACGCTGCGTCAGCATTCAGGCGAATCGGGCAGCCGCTCGAAGAATTTTATAAGAAAGGCGGCAAGTGGGATTTCCATTTGCAACCACTAACACAAGTTCATTTGCATTCTGCCAACATCGGTTCACGCATTCCAACGCTTAGCGATATTAAATATGTATATATATTTTCCGCAATAGCGCTTTTCATCATCGTGCTCGCATGCGTTAATTTTATGAACCTCTCCACTGCGCAATCAGCAAGGCGTGCAAAAGAAGTCGGCATCAGGAAAGTTCTCGGTTCTGAAAAAAAACAATTGATAAAACAATTTCTCTCCGAAGCTATGTTGTATAGTTTCATTGCAGCAGCTACCGCAATCGTATTAGTAATAATTTTCTTAAAACCATTCAACGAAATTGCCGGAAAGTCACTTGGCTTCAGTTTGATATTTGCTCACGGCAATTGGATTTTTATTTTAGGGTTATCAATAGTTACAGGTTTGCTTGCAGGCACCTATCCCGCATTTTATCTCACATCTTTTCAGCCCGTTGCAGTGCTCAAAGGGTTAAAGCTTTTTAAATCCAACATTGGAAATCTTCTTATCCGCAACGGATTAGTTGTATTTCAATTTACGGTTTCCACTGCACTCATCATCTGCACACTGGTGGTATATAATCAAATGCAATATATGCGCAACAAGGATTTAGGCTTGAATAAGGAAAATGTAATAGTCGTTTTAAACAGCCAGCGGCTGGGGAGCAGCGAAGAAAGTTTCAGGCACGAGCTGACCAAAATGCAGGAAGTCATCCATGTCAGCATCACTTCCTCTACTCCCACGGTGATGAACTTTGGAGACGGCTACCTGCCTGAACCTGCAAATTCAAAAGAGCAGATTGCAAAAGAAATTTCACTTAGCTCTTTTATAGTTGATAATGATTTCATTCCTGCACTGAAAATAGAATTGCTCAAAGGAAGAAATTTTTCAAAAGAGTTTAATGATTCCGCATCCGTCATACTCAATGAAAGAGCCGCTAAACAAATAGGCTGGAAAGACCCCGTAGGAATGTATATGCAGTACCCGGGAAATAATTCGCAACGTTTTAAAGTAATTGGTGTAACAAAGGATTTTAATATCCAGTCGTTGCGCACCGTGATGGAACCTTTTGCATTATTTCACACCTCTTCTCACACATACGGTCTCGGTTCTTCCTATATGCTTGCACGTGTGCAGCCGGGCGAAATGAGCAAAACCATCAGCCTCTTCGAAAATAAATGGAAAAGCTTCGCACCCGATGCTCCTTTTGATTACTCTTTCTTAGACGAAGATTTTGCTGCCCTCTATAGTTCCGAACAGCGCATGGGCAGCATCTTTAGTATTTTCACTGTGCTTTCCATTTTCGTTGGCTGCCTCGGGTTGTTCGGCCTGGCTGCCTATACTGCCGAAAGGCGCACCAAAGAAATAGGAGTACGAAAAGTATTAGGCGCTTCCGTGCAGGGTTTAATTGCACTGCTCTCAAAAGATTTTATCCGTCTCGTTCTCATCTCTGCCGTTATCGCTTTCCCTATCGCATGGTGGAGCATGAACAAATGGCTCGAAGACTTTGCGTATCGCATCACTATAGAGTGGTGGATCTTTTTCGTCTCCGCACTCCTTGCTTTGCTAATTGCATTTTTAACTGTCAGCGTGCAGGCATTCAAAGCGGCAGTTGCCAATCCCGTAAAAAGTTTACGAACAGAATAAAACATTGCAGCCATGTTTAAAAACAATTTCAAGTTAGCATTCAGAAATCTTGTCAAGTACAAAGGTTTTTCTGTACTCAATATTTTCGGGCTCACTCTTGGCATTGCATCATCATTCGTCATTCTTATGTATGTATGGCAGGAACTCAGCTGCGACCGTCACTTTAAAGATTACAACCGCATCTATCGTGTTGCCACAGATTTTTTTGACATGGGCGGTTTTGCCAAAAGCCAAAAGATTTTACATGACAAGCTTGCTGAATATAAAGACATAGAAACTGCTACAATCTTTGACCGTGGTTACCAGGCAGTTCCTGTAGAAGTAAACACAACGGTTTACAACGAACCAAATTATTTCTGTGTTGACTCTAATTATTTTA
>DATEMK010000408.1:0-19124 GCA_035275625.1 Bacteroidia bacterium | reverse complement strand
AAAAACAAAAAAGAATTTATCTGCAATGCAACCTTTTAACAATTTTTATCATCTTGTTATTAAATAAATTAACCGGAAATCTAAAAACTGAACTATGAAAAAAAGAATTACAATTTTATTATTGATTGCTGGAATGGCATTAACAAAAAATATTTTTGCAGGTCATATAACGGGAGGAGAAATAAGCTATTATTATACAGGAGCGCCTAATATGTTCATGGTAACTTTAAAACTCTTTCGCGATTGCCAGGGAATTCCGCTCCCAAATGTTCAAACTATTTGCATCAGCTCTTCTTCCTGTGGTGTAAATTTCATGCGTACAGTAAATATGTTTTATACACAGCAACTTCTTCAACCGGCATGTTTAATGCCGGGAACTTCTTCCTGCCAGGGTGGAACGGCTTTAGGTATGGAAGAAATAATTTACCAGGATACCGTGACACTCTCCATGCTTTGCAACGACTGGGTGATGTCTTATTCTTCGTGCTGCATGGGTAACGTAAATACAATTTCAGGCATGCCTTCTATATACTTAGAAGCACGTTTGAATAATCTTGCAGCTCCGACAGGCAGTTCCCCGCAATTTCAATTTCTGGCCCTTCCATGGTTTTGCCTGAATACTTATTCTACTTATAATTTCGCTTCTACGGATGTGGATGGAGACTTGCTTAGTTATTCCTTTGAAACAGTTATGGATGCCAGCGGTTCATGCCCGTTGGTTCCTTCAGCAGCTATCTACATGATCCCTTACTCACCAGCTAATCCTCTTTCATCTTCCATTCCAATCACATTAAATACTTCAGGTTTGATGGAATTTACACCAAATGTGCTGCAAACGGCAGTTATTAAAGTACGCGTCAATGCCCTTGGCAATGGCGGTATAACGGGTTCGATAATGCGGCAGAATGTTGTATATATAATAAATGGAACAACCGGTATCTCTGCTTTACCTAACGAAAATTTTACTTTGTCTGTATTCCCGAATGTATCAGAAAGATTTTTTAATTTTTCTTTAAGTCAGCAATCAAATGAAAAAATCACGATAGATATTATTAATAGTCTTGGAGAAGCTGTTTATTCAAAAAGCATTTACGCTGGTAACACTGAAACAAACAGCATTGATCTGGGAGGGTTTCCTGCCGGGGTTTATATGGCAGCTTTTACTGCGGGAAATGAAAAAAGGATAGAAAAAATTATTAAGCTTTAATGCAATGCGGAAGAGTTTTTTTGAGGTGCATCACATCTCCTCAATCATCCCTGCTATTTTCTCAAAAGCATCCTCATCTTTTATCACATATTGTTCCGCTCCTTTTTGAATGGTTTGCATGGCAACCGCATAACGTTCCTGGCTGGATAGCATGATGATATGAATTTTTGGGTAATTTTTTTTTATCTTTTGTAATATTTCCATACCATTGGCGGCATCTTTCTGCACTGTATTCAGGTAATAATCAAGAATGATTATATCGGGTTCTTCATCAAGGCTTCTAAGACATTCTTCACCCGTACCAAAGGTGCGAACTTTATGCGGAGTTTTCATTGTGATATAATCTTCCAAAGCAACCCTTTGCATTTCATCATCATCAACAATAAATATTTTTTTGGGTTTTAAGGCTATCATAAGTGCAATTATTTAATGTGTAAAAATAGTAATTATGTTTTTCAGTATTAAGAATTATTATTTATTATTATGCTTCCAAAAAATTTTTGCACAGCATTCATCATACATCAGTTAATTAGTTTGGTTGTTTTTCCATTTCACCTTTTCTCTTCAGCAATTTAATTGCTAAATAAATCAAAGAGAAAATAAAAATAAAAATTACAATACCTATAAGTTCCGGTTTTGTCAGGTGGGAAAGCAGCCATCCTATTACACAAATGGCAAGCAGCGGAATAGTAATACCTCCCGGCACACGGAATGTTTTTTCTGATGCTTCTGAATTCGTTTTCCTTAGCTTAATAGTGGAAAGTACAACTCCGAGATAAATCAGCAGCGTTGAAGCGCTGGAGATAATAGCAAGTTGTTTAAACCCTCCTGATATGGCAAACAATAATCCCAGCGCGGCATAAAAAACAACGGCAATATGAGGAGTAAAAAAACGCGGATGCACTTTCGCCAGCGCCTTCGGCATCATACCGTCTCTTGCTCCTGCATACAGTACACGCGGAATGGCAAGTATTTCTCCGCCTAAACCTCCGAGCATAGATACTGCTGTTGCAATAATCATTAAAGTGATTCCTGCTTTTCCGAAAATAATTCCTGCTGCTGCACCCAATGGCGAATCTTTGTGAGCTGAAATAGTTTCTCCCAAAATTCCCTGCGTTACCAATTGAATGGAAATATATAAAATCACTACGCAGGAGATTCCGAAAAAGATTCCGAGCGGTACGGTGCGTTTTGAATTTTTAATTTCTCCGCTGTTGGTTACAGGTGTTTCCAATCCCAGGAAAGCATAAAATAAAAGCAGAGACGTTGCTCCGATGTTGCCAATAGTTGGTGAAGAAGCCCATCGTAGATTTTCTGCTGAAACAAAACCTGTTCCTGCAATTACCAGCAACACAAGCGGAATAAGCTTTGCAAATGCTGCAAATTCGATAAAACGCACACCGTGTTTTACACTGCGGATATTTATCCATGCAAGGATTCCGAAAATGAAAATAAAAAACAGTATCCTGAAAATTTCATTATCAAGAAAAGGAAAAAAATATTTCAGCGTATCTGCCAATGCATTGGCGACAGCGGCATCTGATACTACACAGGAACCAATCCAGAATAAATTATTCGCTATAAATCCTGCGTACTGACCAAACGCAGTTTCGATATAAGCATACGTGCCACCGCTGGTAGTAATCTTGCTTCCTACTTCAGCAAAGCACAATGCAATTAAAAAAATAAGGGCTCCACAAACGAGATATGCAACAATGGCTGCTGCTCCGAGGTTTTCGGCAACAATTGCGGGGATTACAAAAATTCCGGTTCCTACAGTGATGTTTAAGATTGCCAGCGTGAGCGAACGCACTCCTATTTCGCGTTTGAGGTTTTCTTTTTCCGGAACAGGGTTCATAGTTTTAGGGTTGTAAAAAGCCTGGTGTGTTCGATGTGATGAAGGTAATGAATTATCCTTCGTCCTTCTTGCGAAAGCACAACAAGGTAAAAGACTTTTTTATAAATAACTCAGCCACCATTTTTCTTTATGCTTCATTTTATAATTGCTAAACCAGTGACAAACCGGGTAGAGCACAACAACAACGGAAATCCAGATTAAATAAACAACGGGCAGATGGAATCCATCATTGAGCAAAACAAATTTTATCCCGAAAGCGCCTTTCATTCCCTCTGCATAAGTATGTCCTTTCATAAAGAAAACTATGGAAGATAAGAGATGAATAAGGAAAAAATGAAGCAGGTAATAAAGAAACGGTACCCTGCCATATACAGCTATAATTTTGCTTAACCTGTTTTTTGTTTTTTCAAAACCTGCAAGAAAAAGTATTGCGGGCCCTATGGTTGCACACATATATAAAAGCGATGGAGGATATTTATGCACATTCATAAACGAGAAAAAAGTGAACAAACCGGTGGATTGTTCTGACCACTTGTGCGGATCTCCATAATTATTGAACATTCTGAACACAACAAAAAAAGCAATGCATGAAATACCCAGCCTTGTTAAATATTTTTTTCGTTGTTCGTACCCGATGGAAGGATTAAATAATTTTCCAAAGCAATACCCAAGCATCATGAGTCCGCTCCAGGGAACAAATGCATAAATAATAAGAAATGAATGATTGCCATATAAAGGATGCACGGCAAAATTTCCGCGGTGCAATAAGTCCCACCAGAAACCAAATGCTCCTGTATGGTTCGCCTCAATGAAATCAAGAGAGTTATGACCGAATACAATTAATAAGCCCAGCGCAAAAATTATTTTATAGGGAAAATTTATAATCACCCCGAGAATGACCATGCTGATTCCAATAGCCCAGATAACTTGTAATGCTGTCAATTCATAATGAATATCGAATGTAACAATAAGGTTGACGATAAAAATTTCCATGAGCATTAACCATATTCCGCGCTTGATTAAAAAAATGCTCAGTTCGCTTTTGCTTCTCCGGAAACTTTGCAGGTAAGCCGAGGTACCGGCAAGGAAAACAAAAACAGGTGCGCAAAAATGGGTTATCCACCTGGTGAAATATAAGTAAGGTGAAGTTGTTGCCAGGTCAAGCGGGTCGTGGGCAAAAGCATCGAAATGAAAAAAATCACGCGTATGGTCGAGCGCCATAATGATCATCACAAGTCCACGCAGCAAATCGAGGGAGTAAATCCGGGGTTTGTTCAGTTCCTCCATAAAGAATTTCAGATCATGTTTTAATGCGCTAAGATACCTTTTGGTTTTTTATTTGCAAATGTGCTGTTCAGCAACGTGGAATTGTTCACCAAAAAAATAAGATAAATCCTGTTTTTTTTTCCTTCACATACAGGAGAAAACTCAGGCAGGTCAAAAACATTCTTGTTAATATAAATAATCAGAATCACTTGGAAATGTAAAAAACTCTCGTTAGTTTTGTCTTCCCTATACTAACCGTCTTGAAAAAAAATTTACTTCGAAGTTACGGTTTGCCATTATTAAGTTTTCAATTTTATATTGTATCGCTTGCGTTTGTTTTTGTTTTTTCCAAACCGGCAGCAGGCCAGATTGCAGTAAGCGAGAGTTTTGAAATGTCAGATCCCGCTCCGCCATCCAGTCTTCCGTTTGGCTGGACACAGCCATTCGGAACCATCCTTTTTGGTAATACTAATAATTCGTGGAAACGTGAACAGGCTAATGCGATATGTTCACCACGAACAGGATTGGTTATGATGAAATACAGCAGTTCGCTGGTTCCGTCAGGAACTTACCGGTATTTAGTTTCAAAGCCATTTGATCTTTCCACAAGAGGCGCAGTTTCATCAAATTTCAGATTCTGGATGTACCGTGACGCGGCTAATCCGGGTGTAAATGATAATATTACGGTTTTTATCAATGCTTCCAATAGCCTTACAGGGGCTTTGCTGCTGTCTGATTCAGCGAATTGGTTACCGAATTTGTTCCGTCCCTGCAACTCTGCTCCTTTTGTAACCTGTTCAGGCACGTACAATCCTGCAAACTGGCATTTGTATTCTTACACAATTCCTGCAGGAACAACCTGGAACACTGATTCGGTATTTATACTTATCAGGGCAACAAGCCAGAACGGAGCGGATATGTTCATTGATGATTTTTCAATTACTACTTATCCCAAAAGTCAGCAATTTATTTCCTGCACAATGTCCAACCAGTTTACAACAAAAGCTTTGATTAATTCCGCTAATAACCCGGTTGTAGCAATCAAAGTAATAATAGATGGAGCAGGAACAGGCATAGTAGGCAGTTCTTACCGTGTGGATTCAATTTGCTTTAATGTTAACGGCTCCACTACTCCGTTTATTGACATTAAAAAAGCCAGGTTATGGTGGGTAGGGGGAACTGCAGTGAATTTAAATCCTGATACCCTTAATGCATTGCAAATCCCCCCGGCAATTACCCCGGTTACTTCCACTAATATTATCTTTTATCCTTCCGCATCATTTCGCTTTGAAAATGGCGAAAACAATTTTTACCTGACTTATGATATAGATGATGCGCCTCCTGCAACATCTATGCATGTTGTAGATGCTGAATTCATCGGAATGAGAATTTTTAATGGTGCTTCATCCTATCAAAACCCTGTGACAGGCTCATTGCCGGGAGTCAGAATAATAGATGAACCCTATTGTAACCCGCACTTTTTTACCGGGGCACTATGCGATTTTTGTTTTTGGAATTTAGACACCATGGATTATATTAACAGGGTAATACTCCCTGGCGAAGCTGCCTACCCCCCGGGCATAGATAATAATCTGAATTCGGTAGGCCCTCCATTTCCACCGTGTAACGGAGGTCCTTGCCCGTACCTCCACTGCTTTTTAAAAGATGGTGAAGTGTTCCCCCCGGTTACAGGGAAAACTGCGGTTGTGAAAGCAGGAGGTACTTATAACTTACAAGTGCAAGTGGGTTCCTGGTATTCTTTAAATTGCATAGCGGCCTGGATTGATTATAACCATGATTATGATTTTGACGATGCAGGAGAAAAAATAATGCAGACTCCTCCGGCTGGTTTGCCTGCCTTTGGCTGGCAGTCTGCTAATTTTACAGTTCCGGTTAATGCAACCAATGGAGCAACGCGTTTGCGCGTTATTGAGGATTGGAATGAGCCCAATATGGTGCCCTGCGTGTTTTCCTGTGGATATGGAGAAAGAGAAGATTATGTCCTTAACGTAATTCCCGATTGCAGTTTGATGCCCTGGCTTGCCGGATGGAATATATGGCTGGGCAGTTATAGTGATGACTGGAATGTTGCAGCTAATTGGTGCGGAGGTGTTCCCAATCTTTCGACAAATACAATTATCGTTGACTCTGCATCAAGCGGTGGAATTATAAAACCAATTTACCAGCCGGTTGTCAAAACCGGGGTTACAGCATTAACAAAAAAGCTGCGCATTACGGGTAACACCATGGTGCTGTTAAATGGTCGTCAAAGCAGTTCAATGACCATTGCAGATTCGCTTTCCATTAAAGACCCTGCAAGTGTGTTTAAAGTTCAGTCTGTCAATCACGATACAATACAGCTCGGCAACGCCAACCTGGTGAACTCCTTTGCTTTAATTTTTGGTGCAAGCTTAAACAAGCGCAGGATGTGGCTTACTTACACCCAGGCTGAACTATCGTCACGCGGGCTGATGACAAATGATGTAATTGATACGTTGGTTTTCCTGGTAAAGCAAAGGGCAAGCACTGTACCTTATAACAACCTTACCATCAGCTATTATTACACCACACCTTCAGCTTGTTTTCCTGCAGCGGGATCGGGAGTTGCCAATCCGCCATTGCCTGTTGTGGCAGCAGGAGGAGCTTTATATTCCGGCTCGCCTGACATGAGTGTGGCCGGACCGTTTTTTGTTCCCGCAGCTGGCGGCCAGTTAAAAATTCCTTTAACCACTCCGTTAGTGTGGAATGGCAGCGCCAATAACCTGGTGATCGAAATCTGCTATGACAATCCTGCAAACAATACTAACGATCAGAGTTACTATACGCAAACCATCGGGTGCCGGACATTCTATACTATCTCGCAAGTGGGGGGAACTACACCGGGCTGTAATTTGCTGAACAACACAGCCGGGGTGTTAAGGTTCTCCAGTGAGTTCCGTCCGAACATCACTTTCAGATACCATCGTAATTGCAACAAATTCCCGATCGAAGTAAGGGGACATTGGGAAAACAACGGCACCTTTACTGCCGCTAACAGCATAGTAACATTCAAAGGAACACTTCTTCAAAACATTGACGGAACCGCTCCCACCACCTTTCATGAGCTTGAGATAAACAACATCCAGCATGTAAAGCAAAACACAGCTGTCATAGTGGACGATACGCTTGCGCTGACGGCAGGCAGATTTATGCTCAATCAAAAAACACTCACTCTTAATAACGGGCGGGCAGGAGCATTGAAACGCACCAGCGGATATTTGTTAAGCGAAGATGTTCCGCCCAATTACGGAAAACTGCATTGGCTGATTGGAAATAATTTGGGCGCACACACCATTCCTTTTGTTAATACGGGAGGAAATTATATTCCCTTTGTGTATGATTTAAAATCCGGAACATATGATTTAAATATCGGCACTTACCAGACTGCATCAAATAATACTCCGCTTCCAACTGGTGTTGCCAACATCAATAATGCTTTTACAGGGACCAATAACAGCGCTAACATGGCAGACAGGTTCTGGATCATGGATGATAACGGAACAGCTCCCGCTGCAGACCTCACCTTTAATTATGCCCCATCCGAATCACCCGGTGCAGGTCCGATCCGCTCACAGCGATATGATTTTATTTCAGGATGGCAGGCATTTTCCTCACCTCAATCAAACCCTGCTGCAAATCAAAACCTGTCACAAAACATTTCCTCTTTCAGTACTGCCTGGGCTTTGACATTACAATCCCAGCCCCTGCCGGTGGAGCTGCTCAGCTTTATGGCAAAGCCTGAAAATTCAAGAGTAAAATTAAGCTGGCAAACTGCTTCAGAAAATAATACCGATTATTTTTCTGTTGACAGGTCGCTGAATGGAAATGATTATGATTTTATCACGCAGGTAAAAAGCCAGGGTACCGGCACTACACTCCGCAATTATTTTGCTTACGATGAACATCCGCTCACTGGCATTCAGTACTACCGGCTCAAACAGGTTGACCTGTCAGGAGATTTTAAATACTTCGGACCGGTGACAGTAAATTTCAACCGTCCGTTTGGAATTGTAACGGTGATTGACAAAGAAGATAATTCGCTCACAATAGTATTCAGTTCTGAGAGTATTGGTCTTTACAGTTACAGGATAATAGATAGAACCGGGAGAGTTATTGTTTCAGGATCAAAGCATGCTGCAAAAGGAATCAATTATATTGAGCTGAATTCTTCTCTTTCACAGGGTATTTACACAGTGATCATTCAGAATGAGATAACAATTGACACCAGGAAATTTTTCAGGTAATAAAAAAATAAAATTTTTATCCTTGCAATTTTATTGCTGTTCCGACCAGGTGTACCCTTATTCCTGTCAAAGTTTTGTTATTTTACGTTTTGTAAACGATCACTTTTTCATTCCTTTTCCAAAGAATAAAAAAATCAGTGTTCCTGCTATGCCGAACAATGATGCTGCAAAAAAATTTATTTCAGCTCCCTGTTTCCAAAGCCATCCTCCGAAAAAAGCTGCAAATGAAACTGTAAAGTCACGGATAAAATAATATAGTCCGAAAGTTCTTGCTTTTGAATGGGCAGGACACATATCCATTATCATTGCTTTGCGGGTAGGTTCGCCAAACTCTTTTAATCCGCGTACTATAAAAACCAAAATCAGTCCCGCATTACTTCGAAAATAGAAAAGCATAACAGGGAACAGGGTAAAAAAAATAAAAGATACAATAACAAAAGGTTTTCTTTCGAGCCGGTCACTGAAGCTTGCAACAGGGATATAGATAAGTGCGGAGGTTATCATTCAATGGCAGTAAGCACGCCAAATTTTCCGGGAGAAATTTTGATGACATCAAGGCACCATATCACTACAAAAACAAAAGGTATCTGTTCGCAGAACCGAATAAGTATATCGGAGAGTAAAAGATTTTTTAATCTGCTGTCCATCTGCTTCCAGACGGCAACAGGATGCAGCTTTTCATAGTGCATTGGCGGGGCTTCGGTTATCCTCCTTTGAAAAATCAACGCAGGCAAACAAAATAAAACAGACAAAGCAAATGCTATTTTTATACCTGGCACCAATCCATAGTGAGTAATCAGCAATCCGCCAATTACAGGACCAATAGCCATGGGAAGGCGCCTGATGATTGAATGCATCGAAACTCCCATAGCGGTTTTGGAACCACCCAGCGATGAAGTAATAAGGGACATGCTTGCAGGAAGTGAAACAGCGCTCCATGCAGTAAAAAAAATCATGCTGATGAAAACAATAATCCAGTTGGTGAAAAACACAGCCATCAAATAACCGGAAATTGCCATTATGTTAAAAAGCAAAAAAGATTTACGAACTCCTATGCGGTCAGAAAAATAACCTCCCTGCAATGCCCATATTGCGCCCAGCATATTTTGCATAAATCCAAGAGCACCGATAACCAGTACTGATGCACCGATACCCTCTAAATATTTTGGAAGAAACCGTTCCCATATCTTTTCTCCCGCCAGGATCAGGACAGTGAGTGCAAGGAGATAAATAACATTCTTTTTTAAGCCAAGAAAAGAAGTTAGGTTTTCAACCGTTTTGTTCATTTTCTAAATAGAACATTGTTTATTTAAAACTACAAAATCAGTCTTATATAGCATTTTATGTAAAGCTTTATTTTATGTCTTTTATTCTTTTGCCGGTGTTGAACAGAATAATCGTACGCTGACACTCCGGCAAGCCAATTCAGCAAGCATATGTGTCCGCACACGATTTTTATCCTTACAATTTTATTGCTATTCCGAGCAGGTGTGCGCTTATCCCGATCAGCGTTTCATCATTTTCCACCTGTTTTATTGTTTGAAGAAGCAGTTCTTTAAACTCTGTGTCCTTCCACTTATTTGAAAAACCAGGCACAAGCCATCCGAAGCTTTCGACAGGGAGTGTTTTTTGAAATTGCAGTCCTGCTTCTTCAATTTCTGATTTCAATTCGTGAGGATGGTGGAAATAAGAAGTGGTAAAATAATCAAATTTACCGGTAGGATTCACATGGTTGCCATTCGCCAAATCCTGCTGCATGATGGAAATAAAATTTTTGTCAGCCACCAGGTTTCTTGTAAAGCCATCCATCATGGAAGCGTACCGCGAAATCGCAGCGCAGAATATAATTCCTCCTTTTTTAAGGACCCTTTTTGCTTCAGCCAAAGCCTGCATGCGTTCTGTCTTTTTTTGCAAATGATAAAGCGGTCCCATTAACAGCACCACATCCATTTCATCATCCTGGCAGGGCAGTTTTTCTGCATCTCCATGAGAAATTGAATCCAGCGTGATGTTATTTTGTATCGCATAATTATGCGCGTTCTTAAGATTTGTTTCTACCGGATCAATAAGGTGAACCTGGTGCCCCAATGATTTTAACCAGAAAGAGTAAATACCTGATGCTCCTCCCACATCAGCAATTTTCAAAGGAGCTTTTTCCATGTACCGTAAAAATATTTCCCGTGTACGCGCTTCTTCGAGCTGGGAAACATCTGTCTTTAGCCGCTCTTTTTCCACACCTGAATTATAATAATCCTCAATTTCTTTGTTTATCATTTTTTGTCTGCCGGGTATTTTATGCTGACGATTATATTTTTAAAAAAACTGTTTTTTTTCTTTTAAGCGAAAGTAATTTTTCTTTGCCAATTCATCAAGAAAATAAAACGTCAGTAGTCATGCAAAATATTATCTTTTATAAATGCATGCTAATGCCATAGCGCAGTATAAAAGATTTTGCAAGTGGTTCGCCCATGACGTATCCTTTTGTTTTATATCCTGCCTGAAAAAAAATACCGGGGTTGTTTTGCCTGTTAAATGGCCTTAACATTATATCTATTTTAAAGGATTCACCAATTTTGTTTACAGCGTTTGACTGGAAATATTTTTCAAGTTCAAGACCGGGTTGGTTCCAGACATCAAGATGAAAATTCAGGATAATTCTTCTTGCATTCATAATATTAAAACCCTTAACTGAAATTCCATAAAAATCATTGAACGATTTATCTCCTAAACTGAAATCACCGATTAACAATATTTTTTTGCAGCGGACATAATTAATAAAATGATATTGACTGCCAAAGGGAGTCAGTGAATAATTAAATGCGGGCAGGTATCGCACGCTGCCGAATTTAATCATCGGTATTTTTGTTAATTGTTTTTGTCCTTTAATTCCGTAAGTCCAGAAAATTGAAAATGCAGCGTAAATTTGAAAGGGGTTTGCAAAAGAAACAAGGCTTTGATTGGAAAGTTTTTTTATATCGTAAACACGACCGGGGGGATGTGGGTACAGATAATTTATTCCGTTGATATAATTATTCATGTCATTGCCGGGTTTAATATATCCGGGTTTTGCATAACGGGTTGACCATAAATAGCCGGATAGATTATTTTGCGTAATTATATAGAGCAAACCTTCACGGTAATTCAACGTGTCATCTAACAGGATTTGAGAAGTAATGTTATTTGCAAGAAGCATTTCACCTTCCACTCCTCCAATATTTATTGCTATAGATTCCTGTTCAGTCGGAGTACTATAACCTGTCCTGAGGCTTCCGCGTTGGGCAAAACCAGATCCATTGCCAAAAGGAGGATATAAATTAAGATTAAACGAATTACCTTTATATCCGAATTCACGGTAACGGGCACCGTGCCCAAAAACTTCATGTTGTGAAAGAGCCATAAGACCATCTGCCTGTGCGTCAAGCAATAAAAGCTTTGCTATCCTGTATCCAATGCCAGCAGTTTTTTTTATAAAATTATTTTCATTGAAAAGTGTGTCCCGGATATATTTGTCCTCAAATGAATAGAGGACATTATGCAGGGAAATAAGGTTGCAGGAGCCAAAATATTGTGATTGTTGTTTGTCAAAAATAATTTGAGAATAGGATTGACCTTCCGAGCTTACCGAAAAAGTCAATCCAAGAGCGACAATTAAGTAACTTTTTGCCAGGAATGAAAGCCAAAATATTTTTTTCAATCCCTTCCTTTTACCCTGGCAGTTTATTGTTTTAGCATCTATGTTACTTAATCTGTGAAGTCCCATTTCATATCTCCTATACAAATGTGTGAAAAGAATTTCATTACACGTTACTATGAATGGTTTTTGAGAAATTTATCTTATTAAAAAAGGAAGTTGCATTAAGTTGTGTGGTTGCAAGTTGAAGGAGTGTTTTTATAGTTCTTTCGAAACGGGAGAAAACTTTGAAATTATAGAAAGCAGGGGACCGGTCATAAAAGTTGTGATAAGAGCCATCAGAACCATAATGGCGAATAAGACGGGTGAAAGAATTCCCAAATCGTAACCGATATTTAAAACAATAAGCTCCATTAATCCACGGGTATTCATAAGGGCGCCAATGGAAAAAGAATCTTTCCATGACTGCCCGGTTAATTTTGCTGCAAAGGCGCTGCCACCGAATTTTCCTAATACAGCAATAAAGATTATCAACCCGCAGGTTGTCCACAGGCTGCCATCGTTCAACAAACCTATCTGTGTTCTCAATCCTGTAAAGGCAAAGAAAAGCGGGAGCAGCAGCAATATGCTTACGTCTTCTATTTTTTCCATCAGGAGTTCTTTAACGTTTACTTTTTGCGGCATAATAACTCCTGCGAGGAATGCTCCGAACAGGGCATGAATGCCGATGGCTTCTGTAATGCAGGCAGATAAGAGAAGAACAAAAAAAACAATTACTACAAGTGTTTTATTTAGATTTTTGCTGTCTCCATACTTGCTGCTTACTTTTTTTATCCACGGTTTCACTGCGTAAAGCATGATTAAAATAAAAATCACAGTAAGCACGATGGTAAACAGCGCACTTGCAATGGTTCCTGCTTTTGCAATGGCAATAACAATAGCAAGGATGCACCATGCAGTTACATCATCGAATGCGGCACAGGTAATAACTATTGCGCCCAGCGAAGTTTTTGTGAGCCCGCGTTCCTGCAAAATTCTTGCAAGCACAGGGAATGCTGTAATGCTGACCGCTATCCCCATAAAAAGAGCAAATGCCGTAAAGCTTACATTGGCCGGAGCAAACTCTTCATATAGAAAGTATGAAACCGATACCCCCAGAAAATAGGGGAAAATAATGCTTGCGTGACTGATTACAATTGCGTTATAGGCTTTGTTCTTTAACTTTTCAATATCTAATTCCATACCGATGATAAACATGAAAAACGCCAAACCTATCTGGCTGAGGAATTGGAGATTATTAAGAGAACTTTTTGGGAAGAGAAATTCAGAAAATGCGGGAAACAAAAGACCCATTATTGACGGCCCGAGAAATATTCCCGCTATCATTTCTCCAATAACGGATGGCTGCCCGATCCTGGTAATAACTGCTCCGAATAATTTTGAAACAAAAAGAATAGTTATTATCTGTAACAGCAATAAGCCCAAAGGGCTTTTAATATTGTGAAGAAATTGCTCCGTTACACTTTCATTCGAGCTGATAACAACAGGTTTGGATTTTTTTACTGTTTTATTGAATGTTTGCTCTGATGTAATGGTTGGCGTGCTTTGCGGCTTCAGGTTTTTTCCTGAATCAATTACAAACCAAATAAGGTACGCAAAAAATCCTATAAGAACTGCGTATAATAGTGAACTTCTTTTCATATTCTGTTAATTGAATATATTTGATGTATAGTTAAAATTTCGTATAACAATTAATAGTTGAAATCCCGCTTTTGCATTTCCAATACAAATTTCTGAAAAGGATTTGATTACCCTGCACCAAAGATGATATTTGAAATTTACCTGGTAAAAACCCGGGGGTATTTACTTAAAAATCAATTTTCCATTTAGTATTTCTGGGGGATTTACAAGCTGATAAAAATAAATTCCGCGAGAAACGCCTGGTTTAGTAAACGTAAAAGTTTGCCCTTTTAAATTATCAAATTTGCTTACTAACTGTCCTGCAGGATTGAATAAAGAAATCGAACTGCCCGGTTCAAAATCCAGCGGTGACCTGACGGTCACTGTACCCGTATTAAAATCCTGGATAACTGAAATGTGATTTTCATTTTGAACAGGCATGATTCCAACAGGAACAGTATAGCAAATTTCCAGCAGCGGATGCTTTGCAGGGTCTGCATGATCGCTCGAGGCAAATATAAGCTTCCTGTAATATTGCTCTGTAACAAGCTGCAGCATGAATCCGTAATTCGTGGCAGGATTAGTAACCATATCCTGCACCAGGGTTGTCACATCCATGTTGGTATAATCCTGTGTGGCGCTTGTGCTTGCAGGAAAATATACCTGGTTTACTGTTGACACACCCGGCATTGTATTCCATGTCACCGTATATTCATTCCAGGGGCCGGTTACTTTATTCAAATATGCATCATTAGGACCGGAGAGCGGATCATGCTGCCCGTTAGAAGGAGAGTTCCATGTATATAGCGAAAGTAAAGCGCTTGTGACAGTGGCGTTAGTTGGAATAGAAGTCAAATCCCAGTAAAGCAGCGAACGTGCATTGGAAATATTTCCCTGGTTGGTCCATGCAATGGCATCAATTTCGGGAGCTGTGCCGGAATTCATGGTATCGTATCCACAGGGTATGCAGCTTGAAACCATCGCATCAATTCCGTTACAGCCTGCGTATTTCAGGTGAAGACAATTAGATATAGCAGGAGCGTACGTTACTTCCAGTTTGGGATGCGATAAAGAATTGGGATGATCACTTGAACGAAAAATTAAACTGCGGTAAGCGCTTTCTGTCACAAGCTGCACCATCATTCCATAATTTAATGCCGGATCGTTTACAAAATCCTGGATCATTGCCGTAACATCTATGTTTGTATAATCCTGGGTAGCGTTTGCGCTCGGGGCAAGATAGACCTGGTTTGCAGTTGAAGTGGCGGGCTGGTTTGCCCATGTAACTGTATTTTCATCCCAGGGTAAAGAAATTTCATAGATCATTGCATCGTTTGCTCCTGATAGCTGTGAATGACCTAAGTTGCTGCTTGTAGAATCATAGTATAAAGAAAGATAAGCGCTTTGCACAGCGGAACCTGCCGGAATTTCAGTAAGATCAAACTGCAGCAGCGAACGTGCGTCCGAAATATTTCCACCATTAGTCCAGGCAATTGCGTCAAATTCCATAGAGTTGCCAAAGTTCGTATTATAATATCCGCAGTTGATACAATCCGCTATTAAAGCGTCTTTCCCGCAATCACCTTCGGGCTGAAGAATAATTGTAACAGCCTGCCCGATGGCAAGTGTTGTAAAATTTACTGAGTTGCTGAAAGCTGATGTACCTCCGCCTGCGCACGATGTCTGCACCTGCCATTCATAATTTGTGGCAGGCGTTAATCCTGTCGCTGCATAAGATAAAGAAGATGTAGTTCCTGTTGTCCATGTGCCTGTACCGATAATTCTGTAACGGACAGAATAGCTGACGGCTCCCGGCACTGCACTCCAGCTAAACGTTGCTGATACAGATGAAATATTAATGGTGCTGAGGTTTGAAGGAATATTACACGTAAGCGGAACAGTTATAAAATTAACCGAACCCGTAAAAATGGAGGTGCCTCCGGAGCAGACCGTTTGCACCTGCCATTCATAAGTGCTTCCGGGAGTTAAGCCCGATGCATTATAAAAATTTGTGGGTGAAGTTCCTGTTGACCAGGTAGAAGTTCCAACTATACGATATTGTATGTTATAGCTCACAGCTCCCGTAACAGCATCCCAGTTGAACATAGCTGTTGTACCTGTAACATTAGTTGTTGATGTGTTTATAGGTGCAAGGCATGTGGAACCGGAGCAGGAGGTTAAACATGCAGCATTGTTATAATTATTCAGAATAACTGCTGCTGGCTGGGGGCCAAAACCATTAGAAAAATTTATCCCCACGCTCACAAGATGACAATAGCTCATAATAGTCCCTCCGCCTGTTGGTATCGTTGCACCGCTGCAGCTGCCTTCATAAGGATATCCGGCAGCAGGCCCGCAGCCGTCTATGGCAGTGTTGTTTCCGTTCCACACGCAGGCGTGAGTATGACGTGAGCCCATAAGGTGTCCCTGTTCATGTGTGACCACTTCAACCGACCATGAATAGGTTGGAACATTATTATAAGTTGAAGAAATACCGCTGTAACATTGGCTGTTATCTAAATTAGCTGCACACAATCCATTAAAGCCCGCTGCAATTCCTCCGCCTCCTGCATATCCCAACAAATGCCCGAGATCACCATTAAATGAATTACGGTATGCCTGGAACTGGCCAAGTAAGCCGGGTGTGGTAGCGCTGGTGTAAGGACTCGGAATATCCCAGACAAACACCTGCGAAAGAGAAACGGGAATATTATCATTGGTATAGATGATGGCGCTTTCATTAAATAAGCCTGTTACATAATTGGTGGCATTGACAACACTTCCTTTATCCTGGAAAATATCATAGTTCACTTCCCAGTAAAGGCGGATACAGTTCACCATTGAAATTCGCAAAGGTTGCTGTAAATCTTTTTTATGGTAAGAAATATTATCGTCCGGTGTATGGCAATGCATGGAAGAAGCTGCATGTAAATCGCTTTCATTATACAGGATGTGCTTTCCTCCGGGATCATTTTTAATTTTTCCGAGAACAAGATTTCCTTTTGAAAGGGAAGATATGATTCCCATTATTTCATCATTGAAAATGCTGATGGCAGCGAGCGAAGCATTATCACCTTTTACAATTCCCCAATAATGCAACCCTTCAGAATAGGTTATAGCCCTGCCGTCAGCTGCCGCAACAACTGAAAAATCAGGAGTGAATATCTCTGAGCGGAATAATTCAAGCTCTATACCGGCTCCCTGTCCGGCAGGTATAGTAAAAACGATATTCCCGGGCTTTGTATCTAAAATATCCTGTATATCTGCAGGGCGGATTTTCAATATTGCGGCCTCGCCCACTGTTTTTGAAAGCTGCGGATTGCCCGGAGAAGATGCAGGAGAAATATCGAATAATTGGGCCGGTGTGAAAATTATACGCTGCGTTTTTCTATCGTTAATTTTTTGTGCAATGGGTTTCAATTGCTGTGCAAATGAAACTGAACAGGCAAGGATAAATAACAGAATAATGTATTTTTTTTTCATCTGTAAAGTAGTATCAGGGTTTGTTTTTAGGGATTTAACTTTTGAATACGCTAACGAAAATACAATGTTTGTTTCATACAATCATCATTTTCATTCGATTTAATACTTTTTGATTACCCTCTTTCATAATTTTTCAGCTTTCATTTTCTGAAAGGTTTTTATCTCCGGGGTTCTGTGAAAGGCTGTCTAAAGAAATATAAAGTCATTCGTTAGTCCCTGAAAAATTTTGCTGCCAGGTTTCCAATCCGTAAAAAATAAATTCCTCTTTCAAAAATCCCTGTATGGAGCACATATTT
Organism: Bacteroidia bacterium; assembly: GCA_035275625.1. Taxonomy (GTDB): domain Bacteria; phylum Bacteroidota; class Bacteroidia; order AKYH767-A; family OLB10; genus DATEMK01. Next base: position 1,420 of record DATEMK010000408.1, on the reverse strand, counting down.
TCCAGTAGGGGGAAGGTTATCTTTAAAAACTAATTTACCCGTAACATCAACTATTTTTAATTCATAAACTTTTTCTCCCGTAAGAGGATAATGGATAGTTAGGGATGACGATGCCGGGTTAGGATAAAGGAAAATATCGTTGCTGTTTAGTCCGGTTTCTTGCACTGAAATTGTTGAGCAGGGGTTACCCGTGCTGATTACTTCAAAATTTTCTGACTTGATGAATCCTTCACCATAAGGAACATAAACATGGTAGGTCCCCGTTGCTGTAACCTGGATAGTTGCAGTAGTGGCCCCTGTGGACCATAAATAGGAGGTATGTGAAGTAATAGTGGTGAGATAAAAATCATTTAATTGCTGGTAGCAGATCACCTGTGGACGCTTCAGATTCCACGGAAGTGAAGGATAAAAAAATACCCTGTACGAACCGGCACTGTCGGTGAATGAAAGTTCGGAAATCGGGTTATCCAGGGAATCAATAAACGTAAAACAAATACTCCCTTCACCCCTGTTGCCGTAATTAATAATTTTACGTGATTCGCTGACCCGCTGGTTATTCCCCGTAGCGTAGCTTGTCATGTTCGGATCGCGCGTATAGCTCCAGACCAGGTCTGCAGTTTTGTTTACTTCATCCAGTGCATATTCCACTCCGCGGGCGCCATGCGGAATCGTGTGATTTCCGTTGTCAAATAAAGTAATGTTTCCATTGGCAATTCTTCTGATGTCATGCTGACCGCGAAAAGTTAATGAATCATTGAGAAAAGTAAACTCGTTTTCTTTTCCGCCTAACCTCCATAAAATATTTCCTGTTGCATGATCAATTTTTGTAATCTCATTAAAATGCCGTATTGAAACTAAAATATTTCCATCTGTATCCATTTCTATAGAATTGCTGTGAGTCCAGTCAACATAATTCGGGTCATGCAGCCAAAACTCATCCACATCATCGAATTGAAAATGCGCAAACGAATGCCATTCAAAAACAACATTTTTATTTGCATCAAGCTCCTGGATAAGATCGCTGCTTACGGTTGCATTTGAACTGCCCGGGGTGCCATTATTATTAAAATAATTGTAAGTGCTCAGGTCCATTGTACTGTATTCAATTCCTAATAAAAGATAATGTCCGTTACCCAGGATTTGCATGTCATGCGCATCGGTATTATATCCTATGCAATTTACAGAGTCCACCCTGGTAAAGGTGCTGTCCAGCAGAAAATATTTAGTTCCTCTGAAATAGGATATCATTCCATTGGGCTGCAATTTAAAATCAGTTGACGGGGGATTATTTGCGAAAGGTTTATAGTAAACCGCTTCGCCCTTTTCATTCAATATAAGCTGGGTGGGGTCACCCATCAGCACATCACCCAGCTGGCGTGTTACCAGGAAATAATAACCGGTTACAGATGAATCGTATATA
>DATEMK010000407.1:0-10102 GCA_035275625.1 Bacteroidia bacterium | reverse complement strand
ATTCGGCTTAATAGAAAAAGCGGTTGAAGGAGCAGAGAATCTGAATCCTCAAAAGAGGGCACTTAAAGCTATATTTCTCACTGAATCAGAGAGCAAAGCGGATCGTGAGGCGCTAAAAAGATCTATTGATCTCTGGCTGATGTTGCTTACTCAATCAAATACGACTTCGGAAATGATTGAGAAAGCTGAATCAAATACAAAAAGCGCTGATCAAACTTTAAAATCGAATCTTAAAAAAGCATTAAAGGAGAGCGCTGCTCTTGAAAGATCATATAAATCGGTTGCGTTGTTCTTTAAAAATACGGAATCTGAAAAGCTGAAAAATATTTCATTTATGAATGCTTCACCGGATCAGATAAAAGATATGGAAGGTTCTCTTTTCTTTAATAAGGTTTCAGCGGAAATGAAACAAAATTGGGACAGGCTTGACTTAAGAGATAATTATTCTCTTATGGTTATTCCGGGATATCTTGGTTCTAATGCAGTTCTTGAGAAATGGGCAAAAATGTGCTATGCCAATAAAGTTATGTTGGTTACCGACTTCAGGCATCTCGATACTCCTGATGATGTTATGAAGCATTTTGAGAAAGCGAACCTTACGGGAGGCGATATTTACCGTTCAAACGTCATGATGGCGTGCAACTGGCTTGTCGGAAGAGCCAAAGCCGATGAAGTGGGTGAAGAAGAACACTTGTATGTTCCGCCCAGTGGTGCCCTTGCCGGAACCGTATATAAAACACTTATGAGCCAGGTTGCTGCAGGAAAGAAGCATGGCGGCCTCAGCGAGGTGGACGGAGTGAAATTTGAGTTGAAAAAAAGTGAAATCGGTAACCTCGAAAAGCTTGGATTAGTTCCGATGGTAAATGAATATGGAAAGGTGATGGCCTTTTCAGCTAAAACTTTATTCAATGGTGATAACCTTGGCTTACAGACATATTCCGTTGTGCGTGTTTTTGATTATGTAACTAAGGTTCTGATTGATTTTCTGAATCGCAGGGCTTTTGAAAACTGGAACTCTAACACTGAAAAAGATTTGCGAAGCCAGATAACCAAGTGGCTTGATAGTGTGACAGGCCCCGGAAAATTGATTGAAAGTTTCAGAATAGGACAGCTCAGACAGGATCCAAATCAGAAAGACAGAGTGCTTATTGATATTCACATGACACCTTATTTTCCTGCAAAGACCTTTATGATTAAATTGGACGGTCAAAAAGGAGATGATGGAATGGCATGGCTTGCGGAATATGCAAAAGCATGATTTAAGATAAAAAGCTAATGCCCAGCCTCTCATAGTACCCCCTTTCTTCATCATTATTTATTTATTGATAAAAGAAAGTTTTTCTTCCTGTAACCCGTGATATAAACTTCTAATTATTAAAATAAATGGCGTTTGAAGCAATTCTTACCATAGACGACAAAACTTTTAAGGTCATTGATTTTAATTATGTGTCTATGCGCGATCATGACCGGCTGGGAAGACCTGTTTCAGAAATGTATGGATTTAAAATAGAAATTACAGTTGAACATTCTCCTGACTGCATATTACTTCATGACTGGGCCTATAAGAATCACGAGGTGAAAAATGGAAAAGTAACTTTTATGAAAAGAGACAGTTATCAGAAATTAACAGAAATCCGGTTCAGCGATGGATATATTGTAAGTCTTGAAACAGATTTTAACAGTTCTGGCGACCGGCCGATGACAGAGTCGTTTATTATTTGTCCGGGCAAAATCGAGTATGAATCGCAAGGTGTCCTTACGTCTTATGACATGCAATGGCCTGATGCCGGTACGTAAACCAACAGGGGGAAAAAATAATTTTTAAAATCGTGATAACAAATTTCCATCATAAGGAATCAAACAGTATAACAGAAACAAAAAATAAAATAATAAGTCTAACAATTTAAATCTAAAAACCATGTCATTCAAAGCAGAATTCGAAGTAAACGGCAAAAAGTACAGAGTGCTTCATTGCAGTTACACCATGTCCCAGGACACAGACGCTACAGGCCGCCCATCATCAGGTGTGCGTGCCGGAACAATTCAATTAGAAGTAGAATCCACCGGTGATTCCGGTCTCACAGAATGGGCATTCGATGCCTTCAAAGAGCAGGATGGAAAAGTTACCTACTTCCAGCGCAATAGCGATCAGAAAATGAAAGAGCTTACTTTTAAAAACGGATACGTTGTAAATTACTCTGAAGCATTTACCAACCAGGGAGAAAACCCCATGACCGAACACTTTGTGATCACCTCAAAAGAAATTAAGGTCGGAAACGCTGAGCACAAAAACGAATGGCCGGTGTAACTGGCAGTAATGAACTGACAGGTGAGGCATAATTTAGAGTCTTCACCTGTTAGTCAACTTTTTAATACCTTTCCTTAAGAAAAATTTTGAAATCATAAAAACATTCAACCATGCCAGCAGACAATTCAAAAATTGGTTCAGTAAAAATTCAGGGTTATGACAAACAGGTAATTTATAGAAACCTTGTTCTGTCACAACCGGTGTGTGATCACCACGAGTTTAACTTTGTCTGGAATGCAGGAGATTTTAAATCGGATATTAATTTTCAACTGGATGTCATTAAGTCTTTTATCGGATCAACTATAACCATATCGTTTAAGGAAAATGAGTTTAATGGAATCATCACAGACGTATCAGTTGATGACCGTGGCGCGAATGCGCAGTCTTTTATTGTAAAAGGATACAGCCCGACAATTTTAGCTGATGATGTTCCCCGGTCAGCATCACACACCAAAAAAAACCTGAGCGCAATTGCAAAAAAAACATTGGAAAATTTACCGGATAATGCCATGTCAAAATCCATCAGCCCAGTAACAGGTGACACACTTCACTATTGCACGCAGTACAACGAAACAGATTTTGATTTTTTATGCCGTCTTGCCACGCGGTATGGCGAATGGTTTTATTATGACGGATCAGCACTGGTTTTCGGAAAACCCGGTGACAGCGGAGCCAAATTAAAAACAGGGACTGATCTCGACAGGATTGTTTTCCAGGCAAGCCTTCAGCCCAATAAATATAATTATAAAAGTTATGATGCTCATTCAGGCGCTGACATTTCTAAAAAACTCTCCACGCTTAGTAAAGATATTAAAAACGATTTTGCCACTTCCGCCATTAATCATTCATTGAGTACATATTCCATCGCTGATGACCGGGCCATGCATACTTTTAATGTAGTCAATAAAGGCGACCTGGATGCTTTGTCTAAAACCGATGAGGCAGGCATCAATGCAAAAATGCTTACCGTTAAAGGAGAAAGTAAAAACCCCGCTCTTAAAGCAGGCTGCAAATTCAGTGTGGACAGCCAGGGTGGCAATTATGACTATATTATTACCAGCGTAACACATTACTCTAACCTGATGGGTCATTACCAGAATATTTTTACCGCAGTACCTTCAACAGTGAAAGCTCCGCCTTATACAAACCCGCATGTATTCAGAAGCGCGGGTCCGCAGACAGCCACCGTGGTTGAAAACCATGACAGTGATGGATTGGGAAGAATAAAAGTTCAGTTCCACTGGCAGGAAGGCAGCACTCCGTGGTTAAGAGTTTCATCCCCGCATGGCGGAGGAGGGAAAGGAATGCATTTCATTCCTGAAAAAGGCGAAGAAGCCATTGTTGATTTTGAAGGAGGTGATGTGGACAAGCCATTTGTTGCAGGCACTGTTTACAGTGGCGCTGCTAAAGTCACCTATTCAAACGCTGAAAATGATTTGAAAGTAATTCAGACAAGGAGCGGGCATGTGATTGAATTGAATGATAAGGAGGGAGCGGAGAGCATAACCATAAAAGATAAGAATAATAATATAATTACGATAGATACTCCAGGAAATTGCATAACGCTTAAGGATAAGAATGGCAATAATGTTATGATTGATGCTAAGAGCAATGGCATTAATATTACGGCTAAAGGTTCAATTACTCTTTCTGCAATGAACATAAATTTAATTGCTGGTGCAACGGTAAATGTACAAGCTACTGCAGCCTTTAATCTCAATGCCTTAAATAGCACGAGTAATGTAAGTATGAATACAATGCTGCGTACAAAAAATCTTTCTCATATGGTTGGAAATATACTAAGTGCTTCTGCTACAACTATAAATCAAACTGCTAAAAAGGATATTAATCATAAAGCTTCAGGGAAAATGATCATTTCTGCAAAAGAAAAACTTGATCAACACGCAGGAGAAATGGATGTTTCAACAAAGGATGGCAAGTTACGTTTAAAGTCAAATTCTGATTTAGAGATCAAAGGTTCTACAGTAAAAACTAATTAATGTATCAATGATCGAATATGCAAATAAAGGTGCAACACTTATGTGCACTGGTTGTCCGGGAGTCCCCGGTAAATTAGATGCTAAAGAGGCGCGAACTGTAAAAATAAATGACAAACAACAGGCAACAGAAGCAGACAAAGAGATTGAACAACCTGGATTCGGGACGTGTTTAGCAATTCCAACAGCGCCTAAAAAATGTAGTCCGAATTTAAGTCAATGGGCAAACACTAAAAGTGATGTATTAATAAATGGCAAAAAGGCATTGCTTTTTCCTAATATGATTCCTTGTACGACTGGTCCAGGTGTAATTACAATGGTTGATTCAGGCTAAAGATTAATATTATATGTCAAGAAAAATGGTTATCCTTGCCAAAGGTGGCAAGGGGGGTGATAAACATTGTCTATGGAAGGTTTGTGGTGATACACATAAGTTTAATATAGCTTATCAGAATGATGGCGTGGTGGATCGCAGAGCGTTGGGTGATTGGGCACACCCTTCTACCTTGATTGGAGCAGGCCATAAACCCAGTTTTCAAGCCGATATTTCAGCAAAGGGGGCTGCTACCAGGGCATTTGGATATCCATTTCAGAAACATCATGTAATACCTTGCGCTGTTTTTAAAAAACTAAAAAAGATATCAGCTAATTTGAAACTATTAGGATATGATATTAATGATGAAGGGCTTAATGGTATATCTTTGCCTTCCAAGCCTAAAGATATAAAATGGCATGACCTGCAAGCGCATCGAGGACCGCACCCCGCTTATAATAATGAAGTTAAAGCATATTTAAATACTTTGGAAGGAGAAGTTAAAGATTTTTGTAAAGATGATAACCAAGGAGAATTATGGGAGGAAATCGAAGATGCAGTTAAAAATTTCAGAAAACATATTTTAAGTTGGAGCCAGCCCACATTACGTTCTGGAGCAGCTGGTGAAAGAATTTCAGCAGCAAAAGCAGCGGCAAAAAGTTTCATTTAAATCTTAATTAAAAACGTAATATTAAAGTACTAAAAAAAATTATGTATTATCTATTAGGTTACAATATCGAAGATTCAAAAACTGACATATGGTTTAACGGAGAAATTTACAATAATAATCAGGTTGAGGTGGATGATATGTTTATGTTTAGTAGCGGAAACGCTTTAAAGCAAAATGAAATACAAGCTCCTTTTAAAATAATATTAGACGAAAAAGAAAGCGGGATAAAAAATAAAAAATTAAAAGATAAAATATCAACTTCTACGACTGGAGCTGGTTTCTTATTTATGGTTTCCCCTGTAGCTGAAGCACTTTTTCTAAAATTGAAAATTGATAATATGCAATATTTTGATGTTACTGTCAAAAGTAAAGGTTTTGAACTGAATAATTATAAGATAGTAAATATTACAGACAAAATTGATTGCGCTGATCTTTCTGCTTCTGTTTTAGAAATGAAAAAGGACCAAATACGTTCAATGACATCTTTAGTCTTAGATGAAAATAAAATACCGAAAAACAAAAAAATATTTTTACTAGGAAGAAAAAAAACTGCAATTGTTCTTGTTCATGAGAATTTGAAAAAATCTATTGAAGAAGGAGGTTTAACAGGATTTCGTTTTTTTGAATTAGAAAATGCAAGAGGATTTTATTAATAATGTATTATATATTATCAAATGAACTGGAAAAGCCCAAGTTTGATCTACATATAGCCGGAGCATTAGTAGATTCAAAGGGGAACATAGAGCCTAATATATTTGGGTATGGTGAGTCAGTAAAAAATATCGCAGACAGCAAGTATTCAGTTAAAGCAGATGACACTTTTTCGATGCCAGGAAAATTGAGAGATCGCTTGTCGGTGTATATACATAACAGCATTTATTTATTCATTGTTTCGAAGAAAGTACAAACATTATTAACTCAATTTGCTACGAACCAGGTAGAGTTTTATCCTTTTCAGTTTGATTACGGAGAAACTATATTTTCAGATTATAAAATAGTGAATGTCTTGAATAAAGTAGATTGCTTGAATTTGGAAGAATCAGATATAGATTTTGAAGATTATAATGAAGATTATGACGTAGGAGTAGGTTCCATTTATACAATAGATAAATTGGTACTAAACACTTCTCTCATACCGCCAAATTTAAATATTTTTTTACTTGGGAGAAGTATAGACCCTATAATTATTTTTCATGAAAGCCTAAAAAAGCAAATTGAAGCATTGAACTTATCTGGTTTTGTATTTTGTTTACCGGAAAATTTTCAAATGTAATAGACCCAAAATGAATTATATCCTTACGTCAAAAGTAGAGAACGATCGGGAAGATGCGATACTGAGTGGTGATAGCATTTATCTCAAACGTATAGAGTGTTCTTTCAGGGAAGGAGTTTCACTTCCTGTTGAAGATATCATTGCACCGATCTTATTTAAAATTGATGTGTTTTCTTTACGTGGGATCATGACAGATCATTTGAATCTCAGCGATATTCCTGGCCCGATATTTTCTTTAAAAGTGAAAAATCTTTTTGAAAAAATCGGTTTAAAGAATATTCAATATTTTCTATTAACGCTTCGTGATGAATTTCCAGAAGGAATGAAAGAAGATAATAAGATTGACGAAAAAAAGCAAATTATTGAATACAAAAACTTTTTCATTGCCAATGTGGTAGGATTAGTGGATTGTGTGGATCATGAAAAGTCTGCCTTAGATTATTTCTTTCCACCTGAGTTAAGGAATAAAGAAAAAGAAATAGGCGATGAGATCAATAACCCTTTTGCGGGTGAAAACCCGAACGACATTGACCTTATCACAAAATTGGTTTTGGATGAAAGCAAAATTGATCCTGCATTAAAAATGTTCAGATTAAAAGATAAACCTCAAATCCTGGTTTTTCATGAAAGCGTTGTTGAGCAAATCAGGAAAGAGAAATTAAGCGGTTTTGTTTTTGTTCCTGTTGAGAAATATACAGAGTTGATCACAGATGATGACGAAAATAAAGGACAGGAGCAGGAAGAAAAAAAAGAGGAAAAACCAGAAATAAAACAACCTGCACCCGAACCAAAACAACCGCCCAAAGAAATAAAAAAATCAAGATTTACTTTTTTAGATTGATGCCAGAAGTTTAACCCCATTCCCGAAAATCATTTCAACCCTGACCCTATGTCAAAGACCACTGAAATACCATCATTTGCCACTAATGAAGAAAGTGCTTCTGACGGGATGAAATTTGATATTCCTTCAGGTGATGCTGTGATCCATGTCAAAGTTTCTAATGATAAAATAAAATTTAAGCCGGTTCCAAAAGGTGCAACCACTTTCAGCGGTAAAGGGTTAACTCATGCTGATTTATTTATGACATCAGTAAACACAAAGCTTAAAAAAGAAATTACGCTGAATCATACATCAAAGCTGATGACATTGATGAAATTTGAAAAAGATAAAACGGACAAAAAAAATAAGCTGGCTGCTTTTCCCGAAATAAAATACAAGCTGAAAATTTTTACAGATTACACCATCAGCAAAGGAAAGTCAATTGATGATTTTCCTTCCAGCTATGGAAGGGGAACCACAACAGATGATGTGACAGAAGAAGATACTTCCCTGAGATTTCACGAATCACAGCATGGGAGCTTTGCTTTGACTTTCTTAAATTCAAACCCGGTTCCGGTTCTCGAATTGAAAAAAGGATTGTTAAAAGAAGAAGTTGACAGCATGGTTTTGAAATTTTTCGGAGATTTTAATTCCTATTATGATAAGTTTAAATTTCATTTTGTTTATGATGTTGATTGTACCGGGACGTTAGCAGATTTTTGCTCAGAGATGACACATTAAACTATTTAAGTCAATCATAGAATGATTTATCCATATTTAAAAATATATCCTGAACCCTAAACCAAAATACAATGGCAAAAACAGATGAATTTGTAAAGCAATTAGGAAATCAAATTGATTTCGTAAAATATGTTCGTGATCTTGAGCAATCAAACAACCTGAACATTCTTTCAGATTTTTTAAAAACACCAAATAACAAAAGATACCTATCGGTAAAAAATGGCCCGACAAAAATTGTTGATTTCAGGCATTTTTTTGCAGCGATGATGACAACGACTCAAGGTAGGGGAGGCTTTTCCAGGCAGACGGTGGGCAACACATTATTGCTCGGTGTTGCAAACGAATTAGCTCAATGCACCTCCGAAATAAAGGCAAAAAAAATCAATTCATGTTTTAGTAATGAAGATTTAGGCTCAAACAAATTAGGAGCAGACTTTGGAGAAATTCTGACCATTGCCCGGGCCGAAAATTCCAAAGAGACGGTAGCAAATCTGCTTGACAGATATTTAACCAAATTACAACCCTTAGCGGTTGAAAATAAAAATAAGTTAGAGGTCAATACAAATTCTTCAATTATTAAGCAATTGGTTTTAGCGATAATTGTTGGTATAGAAGATAACCTGATAGGGAAGGCATATTAACCAATTATCCTGCGTTAATATTTTCCATTTATGCTCCTTTTACTGGCATAACAAGTGAATTTTGATCAGCATAAGGACATTTAAAAAAATATTTTTTAAAACATGATAACATTCGATTCACTTAAGGTATTAAACAATATAATAACAAAAACAATTCTAACAATTTAAAACTTAAAAACCATGTCATTCAAAGCAGAATTCGAAGTAAACGGCAAAAAGTACAGAGTGCTACATTGCAGCTACACTATGTCACAGGACACAGACAAAACCGGTCGTCCATCCTCAGCAGTAAGGGCCGGAACATTACAACTTGAAGTGGAATCCACCGGTGATTCAGCGCTTACCGAGTGGGCATTTGATGCCTTCAAAGAACAGGACGGTAAAGTTACTTTCACCCAGCGCAACAGCGATCAGAAGATGAAAGAGCTTACGTTCAAAAACGGGTACATTGTAAATTATTCGGAAGCATTCGCCAACCAGGGGGAAAACCCGATGACTGAACATTTCACGATTACATCAAAGGATATCAAAATCGGAAATGCAGAATACAAAAATGATTGGCCTGTATAAAAGAAGGAGGCTTAAAGCAACAAAACAGTTCAGCCAAAAAATTCCGGGTAGGATACCTGATATAGAGAAGCTGAACTGTTTTTGTCTTTTTTAATAAAGTTTTTAATAGAAATTGTTGAAATTTTTTGTTTTACGATGGTTGGTTAATCGTAATCCAGGATTAAGTTTATTGATAATTTGCTCATTTTTTTCTGAGTATAAAGTGGAAATATGCCGGCTCAAAAAACATATTTAATTATTGACGGAGCAAAAACGAATGGCAAAATCAGCGATGGGTTGCAAATAAACCCGGTAAATAAATTTCTTTCAGATACAGGAAGTGACAAAAAAGTAAATGAATCAGGTATTGTTTTTGATTTTCAATTCCTGGCTCCTTTTGCTGAATGGTTTCAATCGGAAGGATTTGGAAAGGCATGGGGCATTTTCGCCATTTCAAATTTATCAATTGATGAACTGATTATTCACTTAAGAAAATTTTTGAATGTCAATTCAGCCGATGACAAAGAAATCGGTTTCAGGTTACATGACCCGCGTGTTCTGCGTGTTTTTTTGCCAACGTGCGATGCTGAAGAATTAAAAAAAATTTTTGGTCCTGTTAAAATGTATGCAATGGAAAGTGAAGATTCCAATTTTATAATCCAGTTTGAAATATTAAAAAATCACCTGGTAAGCACAAGAATTCCAGCAACGGAATTTTGGAATAGTTCAAATAATTTTTCTGATGCTGAAAATCCTGTCATCCAGGCAAAGAATGATCATGATAAAGCTG
>DATEMK010000406.1:0-19515 GCA_035275625.1 Bacteroidia bacterium | reverse complement strand
TCATAAGTTTTTCACTGCTTTTTTGACCGGGTTCAATTAATTTTGCTTTTACAAAAACTCATAAACTAATTATTCATGACAAAAAATAGTATGATAGCAATGATAAGTTTCATCATTGCTTTTGCAACCGAAGCGAAAGCTTTGAATCCTTCCAGGGAATATAAAACTACACCGGCTAAATTCGGAATGACTTTTAAAGAAGAAAAAATTCCCGTAAAAGATGGCGCCACGCTGAATGCCTGGTTTTTTGAATTGCCTAAGAAAACTACTAACTGGATAGTCATCAGCGGAAGCGGTGATGGTAATATGGGTGATGAACTTGAAATTGTGAATTCATTTATAAGCGCAGGCTACAATGTATGCACTTATGATTACAGGGGATACGGCAAAAGCAGTGACTTTGCAATTGATCCCGATCTGTTCATTTACCCCCAGTTTATCGCAGATTTAAACAGCGTGCTTGATTACCTGCGTAAAAGCAGGGCGATTACAAGATTTGATTTGTACGGACAAAACATCGGTGCCGGGCTTTCAATAGGCGTTGGAGCGCAGCGCCCCGAAACAAGAAAAATCATTGCCGATGGTCCATGGACGGGGCTTGAGCCAATGAAAAAGAAGATGAAAGAAAAAATGAATAAGGATGTGAACATGCCTTTCGGCTATGATAAAAATTACGAACCGATGTATGCTTTTGATAAGCCAAAAGGAAAAATAACAGGATTGCTCACAATTGTTTCACCGCAGGATCCTCTGATCACTCCGGCTGATATGAAAACATTAAAAGGCGTGACCGAAGTTTACACAGTAAAAGAAAGCCCGAAAAACGCTGATAATTTTTCGACTGATAAGAATGCATATTTTGAAAAGATAGCAAAATTTTTGGGGCAATAAAGTTTTAGCGCTCAAAAAATCCCTGGTTTTATTTCAGTGCTTTATGACATTTTATGATTCCTGGTTTTCCACTTAAAGCATTATTTAATAAAAGTTGTCGTCAGCATTAAGGAAACATCAGCAGCATGTTCCCTGTCCGGAATGTCAGCAATTTTTCATTAATTACATAGATTCATATACCTTATCTTTGCAATGGACGGAGGTTATAACAATGGAATTTAAAAACATTATTAAATTCACGTTTTTATTTTATTTTTTTATTTCAGGCTAAAAATAAAATAATCCGGGCAGAATATTTTATGTAAATAGAAAATATGGAACTTTTAACTCTTACTGATTTCATCTTATTGCCTTTTGTTCTTTTTTTCATTTACTATTTTGCCAGGATGAGAAGAGATGATAACATTGAAAAATATCCTGAGTACAAATATTATATTGCCGGACTTAATGTAAAAATAATCGGTGCCATTTCGATAACATTGATTTACTTATTGTATTATGGCGGAGGAGATACCACTAATTACTACCATGATGCAATTTGCTGGAATAAGCTTATGTTTTCCAATCCGGAGGGGTTTTTTACTGTACTGAAGGAAGGAACCAACATAAATAATTATTTTTATTTTACTCCGGAAACAGGATATCCTATTTATTGGAAAGACAGGGGAACCACGTTTGTCGTGCGGCTTGCCTTTTTTGTAACTTTACTTTCCTTCAGAAGTTTTCTTGTAGCAACCATATTATTTGCGTGGTTTTCATACATGGGTGTTTGGCGGCTTTTCCGGGTTTTTCTTTATGAGTTCCCTATGTTATCCCGTGAAATGTCTATTGCATTTTTATTCATTCCATCCGTTTTCTTCTGGGGATCAGGAATGTTGAAAGATACGGTAACATTCAGCGCTGCCGGATTTTTTACATTCAATTTTTACAGATTATTTATTAAAAGGAAACAGATCTTTTATCACGCTTTCGGGTTATTAGCATCTTCCTATGTCATTCTTGCCATTAAGCCTTATATAATATTCGCATTTCTTCCCGGATGCCTGCTATGGATCATCAATAATATTATTACACGTTTCGGAGGAAGTTTTACCCGTGCAGTGGCTACCCCGGTATTTCTTGTAATTGCATTTACAACCGGGTATTTTTTATTGAATAATTTAAGTTCCCAGCTGGGAGATTATTCTTTAGAAAAAGTATTGGATAAAGCAGTATTGACCCAAACAGACCTTAAATCGGATTATTATCACGGGAATGCATTCGACTTAGGCGACCTTGAAGCCACTATCCCGAGCATGCTCAGCAAAGCCCATCTCGCTATTAACGCTGCTTTATTTCGTCCTTATCTTTGGGAATGCAAAAACCCCGTTATGTTTTTGTCAGGAATTGAAAATTTTATAATACTTTCATTTACCCTGCTTATTACTTTGCGATTAAAAATCATTGGAGTTTTTAAATACTTTATAAAGCATCACCTGCTGACTTTCTCCCTTGTCTTTAGTTTATTTTTTGCATTTTCAGTAGGAATTTCAACTCCTAATTTCGGCAGCATGGTAAGATACCGTATTCCTATCCTTCCTTTTTATGTGGCAAGCCTCTTTATTATCAGGCATTATTATAAACTTGAAACTGCACAACGCAAGTATTTCGTTGATGTTGATCTCGGTAATGTTAAACCGGCTGATAATCTCAGCCTTCCTTCGCAATAAAATTTATTTTATGCTTTTCAAAATGAAAGCATCTTTTAAAAATGCGGTGGCTTTTTTTCACCAACTGTCCTCTGTAATTCTCTGAATCCTAAGCGTAAAAAATAGGTAAACCAGCAGATTATTCCGAAGAGCTTTACTGCATCTTCCAAAAATGTGTCTTCAGGAATCGGCATGGGAATTCGTTTTACAAAGGTGGAGCCGCCAATAAGTAAAAAGGCAAGGCCGAGAATGATGAAATCAGTTTTGAAAATAGTTTCCCTGAAAAGCAATGCATAAAGTAAAAGAATATTACTGTAAATGACAAAAACTCCCTTTTCAGGAATACCAAGATATTTTGGAAAGACTTCTTCGTGAAGCAAAAACAAATCATCAGTCATAAGTAACATGGTGACCAATCCTGAAAAAAATAAAAATATTCTTGCAGGCTTGTTTTCCTCATTTTTCGGAATGAACGGTCTTACAAAAAAACATATCACCACACTGCCGCACCAAAGCAGGATCCCAACATTTGAAAAAAGTCCGGTATAAAACGGGGCATTCATGATCTGCACCGGATCTTTGGTGAAATGATTAAGTTGTATATTGTATTGAAGGCCCGCCAAAATGACAATTGAAAGCACCACCAATGTCGCAGCAAGAATGATGATCAGAAGAGGCGTGATATTTTTTAATTGTTCGCGCAGAGTCAATTGACAGGCTGAGATTTTTTACCTTGCTAAAGTAAGCTGTTCTTGCAATATAAAAATAATTCAAAAAAAAACATTTTCCGCAAGTGATTGTTCAAAAAGAATTATTGTGAAAAGACGCAATTTCTTACACCCTTTGAAAAATAAACCAGGGAACTTTTGCTCCATACCTGCGTAAGGACAATCACTTTAATTATATGAGAAAAAAAATCCATACCGAATATCCGGATTTTCCTTTGTCTGAGGGTGCGAAACAAGAAATCGAACAGCAGTTGCTCCGGGAAAAAATTATTTACCAGGTGAAAGAAGATTTATACTGTAAACCGCGTTATAAAAATTTTTTTGATAATTATGATGCAGAAACAATTCATCCATTTGTGGAAGCATTTGCAAAAAGAAAAGCGTTTTATGTAATGCATGGGCCGGAACTGCTGCAAAAAGAAGAAACAAGCCAGCTTTTTTTTCACAAGCTTGCAGAAAATTTTATTTGGGAAATTCAGCAGAAAAAATTATTTGACCTTCAATGTCTCTGGCGCGCTGAAAAAGAAAAGGTGAAAGGCGTGCAGGTGACGAAAGATTTTTTATACCTCGAAGCTACCATTAAAAACTGTACGCTTATTGAGCCGGTGACACGCGATGACTTGCAGCTCTATGTGGATTATCTTTTTTCAGATGATTATTCTGATAAAGAACATTACATGCAATGGCAGGACTATGATTTCATAAAAAATCAAAGCTTCATGTTTTGCAATTCAGGAATTCCTGCATGGTATATTTTTTACGATAAGCAGAAACGCGCAAAGAACCTGCAGGACCTGGCTGATATAAAAGGCGAAAAAGAATTTTTTTACCTGGATTTGTTAAACAAAAAAAAATCTCTTAAAAAACTTTATGATGACGTTGCAGGAAAAAATGAAAATGATGTAAAACCTCCCCTGCATTTTAATTTTAAAACGCTTGAATTTTTTATTAACACTTTTGAGGATAAATCCATTGTCAAATATTTTTATGCTGCAGAAAAACTGCATCCTGACCTATGTAAAAATTCAGAATTGGAGGAAGCCCTGCAATTGCTTGGCGCAAGCGATGAAATTATTCCTATTCATTCACATCGTAATTGGAAAAATGCTGTGATCGAAGCTGCCAGGCATTATAAAACAAAAAAAATTGCTGAAGCATTAATGACAGTATATGATGAATACCTGATGCGGATACAGGCACAACTGCCTTTTTATGATGAAACGGAAAATATCCGGCAACAGCTTGTTTTAAGAAATGTGGAGAATTACAAAAAGCAAATTCTGAAAGCAAGAGTATTAAACGGAGAACCTGCTGATTTTAATTTCTGATTAAAACTTAATTCGTGCCTGCATGGTAAAGCTCCGTGGCGGTTGCAAATCAGCAGGACGCCCCATGTATTCATGATTGAATACATTTTTGGTGATCAATCCCAGATCAATTTGATCGGTAAGTTTAAAAATGATGCGGTTGTCAAATACCCAGTCATCGACTTTATGAATATCACGATAATGCTTTAAGCCGGGTATATATGAGTTGAAAGCTTTGTCAATGTTTTCCATAAAACTGGTATATCGAACGCTAACCCCGAAGACAATCCGGCTAAAAAAAGTGGCTTCGACATCTCCTTTGAACATGCGCCTGTAACGATATTTAAGGACATTGTAAGTCACCGAATTAAATACGGTATCTTTTTTTGGATCAAAATCAAGCTGGATCGGATCAATATACGTGTAACCGCAAAGCAATGTCATTGGAACATTTCCCAATTTTCCCTGCCCGCTTAATGTGACATCAACACCATTGATTCTCGTATTTCCAGTGTTAAGCGATTTGAAACCTATTCCGTAAGTTGGCGGTACAATTTTTCCATACTGCCCAAAAGAAAATTCCATCATGTCACGGTACTCCATCCAGAAATAAGCCACATCAATAGAACCTTTCCAGTCAGAAATTTTAAACCCCTGGTTAATTGCGCCTTCAGCGCTCCATCCTGTTTCTGATTGTAAACTATCATTTGGAAAAACTTCAAATCTATTTCCGATTTCTGTACGGATAAATTTTTCAGCGACTGATGGAAAGCGATAACCTTGTCCGTAAGATGCCCGAACGTGAGTATTTTCAAATACTTTTATATTTATTCCGGAACGAAATACAGGTTTAGACTCTACTTTTCCGGAATCAATTTTGTTTGATTCCAACCTTCCTCCTATTGAAAAATTAATTCGTTTAATAAAAGTTTTATCAAATTGTGCATATACTGCCGTGTTTTTGCTTTTATGATCATTATATAATTCACCTTTCACTTTATTATAAGTATATGCAAAACCACCGGTAACAGTCAGTCCCCATTCTTTGATTGATTTCTGGTATTGCGCTTCACCAAAATAAGTTTCGGCAGAAGATTGCTGTTGTGTGTTATTAATATTATCCGAACTGAAATATCTTCCTCTTAGTTTATAAGAACTTCCATGCTTGCTCACGTAAGTAATAAAAGGATCCATCTTTTTGCGGATGGTAACATACTCGCTGATGGAAGTAGTTGCAGTATCAAGTCCTCCCAATGGAAGGTATGCTCCTGTGCTGTCGTCCTGCCATATTGTGAATAGTCCGCCTTTGTTTCGTTGAATATTGCCATTTATTCCAAGCGATAATCCATCGAATGTATTTTTGAATGAATAGCGTGTGTTGATATTTGCACGATAGTATTGTTTAAATTCTCCCTGCCGGAAGCCATCATCCCTGAAAACATTTCCTGCCGCCACTAAATCAAACCTGCCGATTTTCCTGCTATGGCTGAAATTATACCCGTTAAAAGTCTGATTATTTCCATTCCACCATTTATAGGCTTTTCTTTTTGGCGAATCATAATGGCCGGCAAACATGATGATTTTTGTTTCGGGTTCTGATTTTGGATAAGCTGTGCGTATATTGATAATTCCATTCATAGCGGACGAACCATACAAAGCAGATGCTGCACCTTTAATCACTTCCACTTGCTCTAAATTTTCAACCGGAAGAAATGACCATTTTACATCTCCGGCATCAGCAGTAATCATAGGCATATCATCAACAAGGACCAATACCCGGCTTCCTGCACCATAACTGAAACCACTGCCTCCCCTTATGTTTGCCTGTCCATCAATAACAGTAACTCCCGGCACCTGGTTAATGCCAATATCCATATCAGTAGTATTTGTATTTTGCAAAAAACCGGGTTTTAATACTGCCATGCTTACGGTAACATCTTCAAGACGCTGCTCGAATTTGCTTGCTGTTACCACAACAGTCCCTAATTCAGTTGAAGAAGAAATGAGATCAATGTTGAGAATTTTAGCTGCCAAAGAATCCAGGACAATATTTCGTGAAACAGTTTTATATCCTATAAAATTAAAGGTAAGGTTATGATTACCCTGGGTGGTTTTCAACTCATACCTCCCGGTTGCATCTGTTGCTGTTCCTGATATATTATCCACAGTTATTGTTACACCGGCAAGCTTTTCTTTTGAAGATGCATCCCGCACCACCCCTATTACAACTGCCTCCTGCTGAGAAAAACTGAAATAAAAGCTATGAATAAAAAAAAGAATAAATACTGCTACTTTGCTATGTAGATTCATAAATTATTTAATTTTATTTTTGCCTGAAAGATACAAAGAAACAAATGCTCAATGTTCATTGTTCAATGTTGAATGTTCAAAGAAAAGGATTTGGTTTTTAATACATGGTGATGAAAATTATTACTGATGAAAACCTGAAACACAAGATTGCGCTCACGCTTATTCCGGGAGTGGGAAATGTGATTGCCCGAAACTTAGTGAGCTATTGCGGAAGCGTGGAAGGCGTATTTAAAGAATCCAAAAAGCATCTTGAAAAAATTCCCGATGTAGGGCCGGTTACTGCTGAAGCAATTAAAAATCATCGGGATTTTGAAAGAGCGGAAAAAGAATGCCTCTTTATTGAAAAGCACAGTATCACTCCTTTATTTTATCTTGATAAAAATTATCCGGCCCGGTTAAAGAATTGCAGCGATGCTCCGGTCATGCTCTATTATAAAGGCAATGCTGATTTGAACTCAAAAAGAATTGTTGCCATAGTAGGTTCAAGATCAGCAACTGAATACGGTAAAACAATAACTGAAAAAATTGTTGTCGACCTTAAAAATTCAAAAGCAATAGTTGTGAGCGGGCTTGCTTATGGTATTGATGTGTGCGCACATAAAGCGGCATTGAAAAATGAAATGGAAACTGTCGGTGTGATGGCTCATGGTTTAGATAGAATTTATCCCGGATTGCATAGAAGCATTGCCGAAAAAATGATTGAACACGGAGGATTGCTGACAGAATATTTAACCGAAACAAATCCTGATAAAGAAAATTTTCCGCAACGCAATAGGATCGTAGCAGGGATTTCAGATGCTGTTGTAGTTATTGAGGCTGCAAAAAAAGGAGGCGCATTAATCACTGCTGAAATTGCCAACACTTATAACCGTGATGTATTTGCAGTTCCGGGAAGACTCAATGATACTTTTTCTGAAGGCTGCAATCACTTGATTAAAACAAACAAAGCGGCATTGATTGAAACGTCAAAAGACATTGAATACATTATGGGGTGGGAAGAAAAGCAATCGAAGACAGTAAAAAATGCTCAACGAAATCTTTTTGTTGAATTAAATGCTGACGAAAAATCGCTGGTTGACCTGATAAATCAAAATGGTTCGATGGATATTGATACAATTTGCAGTAATATTACATTGCCGGTAAGCAAAGTTTCTGCAACTTTGTTAAATCTCGAATTTAAAGGAATGGTGAAATCATTGCCGGGGAAAGTTTATGAACTGATTTGATATTATCAACGAATACGAATCTATACGAATTTACGAATTCCTAAAAACAAAATATACACTTAATTCTAAATCTTTACCATGTACAATACGCTCAAACCAGTTCTCGAAAAAGAATTACAGGAAATAAAAGAAGCCGGTCTTTATAAAGAAGAACGTATTATCACAACTCCGCAGGGCGCTGATATAAAAGCCAACGGAAAAGAAGTAATTAATTTCTGTGCTAACAATTATCTCGGCTTATCTTCCCATCCGAAAGTAATTGAAGCTGCTAAAAAAGCAATAGCCACCCATGGATATGGAATGAGTTCCGTACGTTTTATCTGCGGAACACAGGATATTCACATTGAGCTGGAAGAAAAAATTTCTAAATTCCTCGGAACAGAATCCACTATTCTTTACGCTGCGGCTTTCGATGCTAATGGCGGAGTGTTTGAACCGTTATTCAATGAACAGGATGCAATTATTTCCGATGAGCTGAATCATGCTTCTATCATTGACGGCATTCGTCTTTGCAAAGCAGAGCGCTTCCGTTATAAGCACAATGACATGAATGAGCTTGAAGACTATCTGAAGCAAACACAGCATCTTCGACATCGCATCATCGTGAGTGACGGAGTTTTTTCTATGGATGGAACTATTGCGCAGCTGGATAAAATTTGCGACCTCGCTGATAAATATAAAGCGCTCGTGATGATTGATGAATGTCATGCAACAGGGTTCATGGGGAAAACCGGGAAGGGGACTCATGAATACAGGAATGTAATGGGCAGAATTGATATTATAACCGGAACCTTGGGAAAAGCGTTAGGCGGGGCTTCTGGCGGATTTACATCAGGCAGAAAAGAAATTATTGAGCTGCTGCGCCAACGGTCACGTCCTTATTTATTTTCAAATTCATTGGCTCCTTCCATTACGGGAGCATCCATAGCGGTGCTGGATATGCTTACTGAAACGACAGCTTTGCGCGATAAGCTATGGGAGAATACTAAATACTTCCGTTCTAAAATAACAGGAGCGGGTTTTGAAATTAAACCGGGTGAACATCCGATAGTTCCTATCATGCTCTATGAAGCAAAGCTTGCACAGGAGTTCGCATCTAAGCTGATGGATGAAGGAATCTATGTAATCGGATTTTTCTATCCTGTGGTGGCAAAAGGGAATGCACGCATACGCATCCAGTTATCAGCAGCACATGAACGGCATCATCTTGATAAAGCAATTGCTGCTTTTGAAAAAGTTGGGAAAGAGCTGGAGGTTTTGCAGAGCTGAGGATAGATAAATTAACCCGGTTTTAATTAAACTTTTTAAACCTTCGCAGAAATCAGAAAATATTCTTCAGGCTTCATTTGTCTTATTTAAGACAATAGCCTGGAAAGCACCCTGGATTTTTTTCAATTCAATAAAAAAACGCCCTGCAATAGTGCGGGACGCTTTTTATCGGGATTAGTAAAATAGACTATCTTAATACTGTTACAGAACCTTCGTAAGAATATTTCTTACCGCTTTTTGTAAGCACTTTTATCTGGTATGCATACGTTCCTTCAGGAACAGTATTGCCGTTTTTATCAGTGCCGTTCCATGTTTTATTTATATTATCAGCGGCATAAACTTTTTGACCCCAGCGATTCCAGATAATCATGTTGTAAGCAGCAACATCCATCACATATCCTGAGTTGAAGAACACATCATTCAACCCGTCACCATTAGGTGTAAAGCTGTTCGGAACAAAGAAAGGAGTGATCAATATTTCGCCTTCCGATCTGCTTACACATCCTGCTATGTTAGTAACCGTTAAATGAATTTTAAATTTACCGATCTCATCATAGTAATGTTTTGGATTTTGCACATCCGCTTTAGCTCCGTCACCAAAATCCCAATTCCATGTTACGGCATTTTGTGAAAGGTCAACTAAATTTACGAATGAATTGAAAACACTTACCGCTTCGGAAGGGTCGGTTTTGAATTCAGACACTGGTAAAGGATAAAACTGGATGTCGGTGTTTTGCGTTAATGTTCCCTCGCATCCTTGCTGTGAAGTAATCGTTAAAGTAATAGGGTACGTACCGGGTTCATTAAATGTATGGGAAGGATTCAGTTCTGATGATTGCGCTCCGTCACCAAAATCCCAGGTGAATGACGAACCTGCCGGATATGTTGAATTATCGAAGAAGTGAATAACAGGCTCTGCACAGGTTAAGCTTGTATCATTTGAAAATGCTGCAACGGGTGTCTGGTTAACAATCAATGTTTGCGAGGTTGAATTAACACAGCCATTGCCATCAGTAACAGTTACTATATAAGAACCGGCAGTATTCACACTAATATTTTGAGTCGTCTCTCCTGTTGACCATACATAGCCCGAATATGCTCCTGCATTAAATACAGTGGAAGCACCATCGCAGATAATATTGTTTCCTGTTATTGCAGGTGTGGGCAACGGATTAACTGTAACCACAGCCGCTCCTGAAACAGTTCCTGTACAATGCAAATCTGTGATGCTTACCAATGTATATGTGGTAGTGGCATTCGGAGTAACATTAATAGTAACCGAAGAGCTTGAAGTGGTGAGCAGGGCTGAATTAACAGTGCCGTTATTATACATGTAACGGAACGGTGGTGTTCCGATAAATGAAACAGTAAAGCTCGAAGAAGCACCAATACAAATAGAGGAATTTTGACTGATTGCAGCAGAAGGCAAAGGATTAACCACAAGATTGTATGCCGGAGAAGAATTTACACATCCTTTATTATCGGTTACTGTCACAGTATAGCCCCCTGCAGTTCCTGTATTAATAGTTTGAGTTGTAGCCCCGGTTGACCAGGCAAAGCTTACAAAATTTCCACCGTTCAAAACAGTATTTGCTCCCTGGCAGATGGGGTTTACTCCGGAAATTACAGGGTTTGGCAACGGATTAACGGTTATATGAACCGTTGCAGATGCTGTACATCCGTTTCCATCCTGAACTGTAACTATATAATTTCCTCCTGTGCCGGTATTAATGGTTTGTGCAGTTGAGCTGTTGGACCATAAATACGAAGTATAACCTGCTCCGGCATTCAGCGTAGTATTATCTCCCTGGCAAAAAACGGTGTTGCCTGAAATTGCTGGGGTAGGTAATGGATTAACAACAAGACTGATGTTATCAGAACCTGTACATCCGTTTACGTCAGTAACTGTAACGGTATATATGCCCGCAGTATTTGGATTTATTGTTTGCTGTCCTGAACCTGTTGACCAGGCATACGTCACATAACCGCTTCCGGCATTAAATGCAGTTGAAGTTCCCTGGCAAATGGCGGTTACCCCTGTGATTGCAGGTATTGGCAAAGGATGAACCACCATAGTTGTGCTTGTTGAACTTACACAACCGTTATTATTGGTGACTGTAACTGAGTAATTGCCCGCACTGGAAACACTAATAGTCTGAGTGGATGCTCCTGTTGACCAAATATAGCTTGTATAGTTCCCTGCATTTAAAACAGTGGAACTTCCTGTACAAATTCCTGTTCCTCCTGTGATAGAAGGATTGGGTAACGGATTCACCGTAACTACCTTGTTTGTATTTGCAGAGCAGCCAAAATTATTAGTAACTGTAACAATATATGTTCCCGAAGCATTAACAGAAATTGTTTGAGAGGTTGCACCTGTTGACCATGAGTAGGAATTAAATCCTGCTCCTGCATTCAGAACCGATGAATTCCCCTGGCAGAAAACGGTATTGCCGCTTATGGCAGGAGTTGGTATCGGATTTACCGTAAGATTAATGTTATCTGAACCGGTGCATCCGTTCACGTCAGTAACAGTAACAGTATAAATACCTGCAGTGTTTGCACCAATTGTTTGCGCAACCGAACCGTTTGACCAGGAATAAGAAGCATATCCGGCACCTGCATTAAATGTGGTTGAAACTCCCTGGCAAACCACATTATTTCCGGTGATTGCCGGAACAGGCAATGGATTAACAACCATTGTCGTGCTTGCTGAATTAGAACATCCGTTAATGTCGGTAACTGTAACTGTAAAATTACCTGCTGTGCTTACACTGATTGTTTGAGTGATTGCACCGTTTGACCATGCGTAGTTTGAATAATTATTTCCGGCATTCAGAATGGTGGAGGCCCCCTGGCATATTCCGGTACCTCCGGTTATTACAGGGTTAGGCAAGGCATGAACTGTAACCGCCATATTGGTGCTTGCAGTACAATTAAATCCATTGGTAACTGTTACAATATAATTACCGGATGTATTAACATTTATTGTTTGTGTTGTTGAAGCATTTGACCACAGGTAATTTGTGAATCCTGCACCTGCATTTAAGGTCGAAGAATTTCCCTGGCAAAAATCATTGTTACCTGTTATAGCCGGGACGGGCAGAGGATTTACAACAAGATTAATATTATCCGAACCCGTACATCCGTTTACATCAGTGACAGTAACGGTATATAAACCTGCGGTGCCTGCACTGATAAACTGCCCGGCCTGGCCACTTGACCATGAGTAACCCGAATAACCTGCACCTGCATCAAATGAAGTAGAAGCTCCCTGGCAGACGGATGTTATTCCCGTAATGTTAGGAACAGGCAGTGGGTTTACAATTGTTGTTTTTGAAACTGAACCTGTGCATCCGCTGGCATTAGTAACAGTCACCGTAAAAGTGCCTGCTGTGCTGATATTAATGGTTTGAGTGGCTGCACTGTTTGACCAGAGATAATTTGTATAGCCTGCTCCTGCGTCAAAAACTGTGAAGTTCCCTTGGCAGAAAGCAGGAGGTCCCCCAATTACAGGAACCGGTAAAGCATTCACTACAACGCTTTGACTTGTGCTTGCAGTGCAATTAAATCCATTGGTAACTGTAACAGTATATGTACCCGAAGTTCCGGGAGTTATAGATTGTGTAGTAGCCGAAGTATTCCATAAATAACCTGTATAACCGGCACCTGCATTTAAGGAAGCATTTGCACCCTGGCATACAGAGAAGATTCCTGCTATGGCAGGAGTGGGTAATGCATTAACAGCAACATTGGCTGTTGTTGAACCTGTACATCCGTTTGCATCCGTAACTGTAACGGTATATGTACCCGCAATTCCGGGGGTGATGGTTTGTGTTACAGCTGAAGTATTCCATAAATATCCTGAATAAGGACCACCTGCACTTAAAGAGGCATTTGTGCCCTGGCAAACAGAGAGTGTTCCGGTAATTGCCGGAACAGGTAACGGATTTAGAATTGTGGTTTTTGAAGTTGAACCCGTACATCCGTTTGCATTGGTAACAGTTACCGTAAAAGTGCCTGCAGTGCTGATATTAATGGTTTGTGTGGCTGCACTGTTTGACCAGAGATAATTTGTATATCCTGCTCCTGCATCAAAAATGGTAAAGTTCCCCTGGCAGAAAGCAGCAGGACCTGCAATTACGGGAACCGGTAAGGCATTCACCGTAACATTCTGACTTATGCTTGCCGTACAGTTAAATCCATTGGTAACTGTAACAGTATATGTACCAGCAGTTCCAGGAGTAATTGTCTGGGTAGTGGCTGAAGTATTCCACAAATAAGCTGTATAACCGGCACCTGAATTTAAGGAAGCATTTGCACCCTGGCATACAGAGAAAATTCCTGCGATTACAGGAGTGGGCAATGCATTTATAGTAACATTTGCAGTTGTTGAACCTGTACATCCGTTTGCATCCGTAACTGTAACGGTATATGTACCCGCAATTCCGGGTGCGATAGTTTGAGTTGTAGCGGAGGTATTCCATAAATAGCTTGTATAGGGGGCTCCTGCATCTAACGATGCATTTGCACCCTGGCAAGCAGCGAGGATTCCTGTAATAGCCGGAACCGGAGAAGGGTTAACATTAACGCTCACTGATGCAGTAGCAGTACATCCTCCGGCCTGTGTAACAGTCACTGAGTATATAGCTGACGTACTTACGGTGATTGATTGAGTTGTCTGCCCGCCTGACCATAAATAGCTTTGTCCCAGGCTGGCAGTCAGTGTTGTATTTGCACCGTTGCATAAGCTCGTAGTGCCTGATATATTTGCTGAACCGCTGTTTCCAACTGTGACCTGTAACGGCAGAGATGTAGCTGAACAATTTCCATTTTGAGTAACCGTTACTGTATATGTACCGGTAGCATTTACAGTAATATTTTGAGTCGTTGCACCAGTTGACCATAAATATGAATTACCCGCATTAGCCTGCAATGTAACGCTGTCGCCAGGACAAAGTGATGTGGGTCCTAACGGGGTGATGGTTGCTGTTGGTACAACAAACACGATATGAATGGTGGAAAATGTAAAACAATTTCCAAATGAGGTTTGGAATTGATAAATCCCGGTCGCATTGATGTTGTTTTCGTCAATTACAATGCTTTGCGTGGTAGCACCGGTGTTCCATAAATAATTCGGGGCCGGATTCACAGAGAGTGTAACAGAAGTTCCTGTACAGGCATACGCGGTGGAACCTGAATTGTAAGAAATACCGTTAGCCAAAATATGCACAGAACCAAAAGAAGAAAAACTATTTCCTTTAAGAAAAACACCTGAATCAAAAATACCATCACATACATCACCAATAGCAAGTTTAATGTGATAGGTTGCACATGGCTGAACCAAACTTCCGGCAACCATAGTAGTTGTTAATCCATCATACGCGGTTGAGTATGTAACGGGCACAGTATTATCCCTGAAATATGCACAATTCGAGCAGGGTCCTGTGGGCAGTGTACCATGCGGAACAGGACCCCCATTATTCACGTTATTAATTGTCATAGGAGTTGTAGTTCCGGGGACAATCGCAATATTCTTTTGTCCCACAATGCCGGGACCGCTTATAAAAAATCCAAATACATCATTACAGCCGGTATTGGCATAATCGCTATATTCATCCGAGGCAAAAACGTAATTAAACGCAACAGAATCAGAAGCAACAGAAAAATCAAATTCCAAAACACAAACATCCTGAGTTTGTCCGGTTGTTAAAGTATTAAGCTGCGGATCGGTTGCGACAAGCCCGTTATCATTTCCCTGTCCGCTTGCCGAATTAAAAACTGTGGCAATGGAAGCGCTTCCGCTGGTTAATAAAATTCCATTGGAAAACCCGCCATTACCACTCGCCCCCCACGTGAATGTTCCGCTTGCAGAAGCGACTCCCGTGTAGGTAATATTTGAAACTGTAACCCCGGTTCCTAAAATAGTATTTACCAAAGTTGCAGGTGTAACTCCGGGAGTAACACTTAACTGAGCAAATAAATTTGCCGAAATTGAAAAGATTATTCCAAATAATAAGTAGATTTTTCTCATTTCCCTGCGGTTGTTAAATTGTTGTTTAATGGTTCTGACAAATATAGGTATAAATATTAAATAAAAAAAATTCAGATATCATACTTTTGTATGATTTTTTTGGATTTTTATCATAAAACTATAATAAAAGACGCTTTTATCTCCAAAAAAGTTGCTTAACCAGGATTTTTTTCACCCCCGCAGGAAATAATGAGTACTGAATTTAACCTTTTGGCTTATTTCCAACAAAATCTTTCAGGTAGAAAGGTTCAAAATACGCAATGTCTTCAAACATTTTTTCTGCAAAAGCCTTTTCAGATAATAAAAACATTCCCATTGCGGATGTTTTGAAGTCATCCGCGAATTCTGCATTTGAATTTGAGTCCAAAATCTTTTTACATTTACCCATTCCGTCTCCGAAAAAAAGAATATTGTTTTCTTTTAATATTTCAGAAAAAGAATTTTCTGAGATGACCTCTGCTTTGGTTTCAGAAATTTCATTCAGCGAACTGTCAAATATTGCTGTGTAAACTTCCATTCTGCGGGCATCAATAAGAGGAATAAAAAAGGCTGGAGATTTATCCCGATAATCATCGGGAGAGGTTTGAGGCTGATATGAATTCAGAAGAAAAGCAGTCATTGATTGCAATGTGTTGATTGCAATCAATGGTTTGTCCAAAGCGTAGCACAATCCTTTTGCAGTGGCAGTTCCGATTCTCAGCCCGGTATATGAGCCGGGCCCTTTGCTAATTGAAATTGCATCGAGCTGAGAAAGCTCTGATTTACCTTCATGCATTACTTGATCAATAAATTTTGTAACAATTCCCGCATGTGATTTTGGTTCATCGCTTTCTGCAATGGCTAATAAGAAACCATCTTTTGCAAGCGCCACCGAACAAACATCAGTAGCTGTCTCAATACATAAAATCAGAGCCAAAATGTTAATTATTATGTACGATTTAAAATGTACAATCCCGATTAATCGGGACAAGTTGTACGATTTTTAACTTAAAAACATAAACCAGAAACTTTTTTATTTTTTCTCTTTCGCGAAAAGTTCTTCTTTGCGAACAACTTTTATTTTGTTTCCATCCTTTAATGTTTTGGAAATTACACTGAAGGGTCCTGTTGCAACCTGGTCGCCCTCTTTCAACCCACTCACAATTTCAATATACATATTGTCCTGGATGCCGGTTTTTACGGAAGTCATTTTTGCTTTTTCCTCCTGGATTAAAAAAACACATTCATTTATCTTTTGGTCGGAAGTTTTAGCCGTTTTTGCGGATGATTCTCCGCTATCGTTTTCATCTTCATCTCCCGGGCGCTTCATAACTTTTGAAGATTTTTTTAAAGCAGTGTCTCGTGTCGTCACAGCCTGGATCGGAACAGCAACAACATTCGAAACGCGCTTTGTTTGAATTTCCACTGTTGCTGACATGCCCGGTCTGAATGGTGAATAAGCCGGATTCTCTTTTGGAATCAAATCCTGGTAGGATTCCCGGAGTATTCTGACTTTCACTATAAAATTCGTTACCTGGTCAGTGCTTTGACCGGTGATGTTTGCTGAGTTTGCAATTTCGGTTACAATGCCTTTGAACTTTCTGTCCATGTACGCATCCACATCAATGATGGCAGTATCATTCAAATGCACACGAACAATATCATTTTCACTTACATCTACACTCACTTCCATTTCATTCAGGTTTGCAATGCGCATGATTTCCGTGCCTGCCATTTGAGAAGTTCCGACAACGCGCTCACCTTTTTCAACGCTCAGTTTTGAAATAGTTCCGTCAACGGGAGCAAAAATGGAAGTCTTGTTTAAATTTTCTTTTGCTTCTTTAACCACTGCATCAGCACTGTTCACCCCGAATTCCGAAGCGCGGACACTTTGCTGAGCTGCATCCACTTCAGCTTTTGCAACCTCATACGCTGATTTAATGGTTTCAAAGTCAGAGGCTGATATGGCTCCGTCATCAAACAGTTTTTTATTCCTGTTAAAGGTTAATTCCGCTTTTGTAAATTGTGATTGTGTTTGTAGCAATCGCATTTTACTGTTTTCAAGATTTGCTTTTGATGAATTAACAGAAGCCACGGTGCGGTCCAGGTTGGAAACATAAATTTCAGGGTTTATCTTGCAAAGCAGTGTTCCTTTTTTTACCACATCACCTTCCTTTATATTCATTTCAACAATTTCACCCGATACATCCGCGCTCATTTTTACTTCTACTTCGGGCTGCACTTTGCCGCTGGCTGAAACGGTTTCAACAATAGTCTGGCGGCTGGCTTTTTCTGCGCTTACTTTTGTTGCGTCCTCGCTGCCGATCCATCCTTTTGATTTTGCGATGGTGAGCAATATGATCAAGACCACTAAAGTTATCCCAATATATTTTAATGCTTTTTTATTTTTTGCCATAGCTTAAAAAGTTTAAGAGGCGAAAGTTAGAAATTATTTTTATTATTATTTTTTTTGTTTGGAAACGGGAAAGTGGGAGAGTGTGAAAGTGTGAAAAAAGAATTTCCTTTCATTTTCTCATTTTTTCATTTCCTGTTTTCTTGTTCTCCAAAAGGCTCACTTTCTCACTTTCCATTATTAATATACAATTGGTTTTCCCATGTAAAAATCCAGCACTTTTAATCTGAAAATAAAATCATATTTCGCCTGGAGCAGGTTGGATTCTGCAAGCGTCAGGTTATTTCTTGCTGTAAGAAAATCAAGTGAGGTGATCAATCCTGCATTAAATTTTTTATCTGTGTAATTAAACGACTGTGTTAAAGCATCCACGCTTTTTTCGGAGGCCTTGTATTTATTCAGCGCGGCAACAGCATCTGCATACGCCTGCTGGATGCTTTTGTACAATGTATTTCTTGCAAGCTCTGCGCTGTATTTTGCGGTTTCATAATTCAGCTTTGCGCGTTTAACAGACGAGCGCGATGAGAGCCCGTTAAAAATAGGGATGTTCAAACTAACGCCCACTGACTTGTAGAAGTTATTATCAAACTGATCTCCTATAGGAGTTTTTTCAAAAGCATAATTGTAGATGGGGGTTAAAACTGTGTCTCCTGCGGAGGTGATATTCGTGCTGGGTGCATACCCGCCAAATATAGGAATCCCGATGATCCTGTCGCTCTGGCTGGAATAGCTGGAGCTTAAGGAACCAAAAAGCGATACTCTCGGAAAATATCCGCCCCTGGAAATTGCCAGCCCTTTTCCAGCGCTCAGTACTTTAGAATCCGCGCTTTTTATTTCAGGCTTGGTTTTTAATGCAGTGGCATAAATTTCAGAAACAGGAACATTCAAAATACTCTGATCAGGTATTTCCACTTTCGGATTTTCAGTTTTAAAATCACCGATTGAATCGAGATTTAACAATTGCGTTAAGCTCAGATAAGATGAAACCAGTGAATTTTCTGCTGTTACTTTTGTGTATTCTTCATTGGCAACCTGGGCTTCAGCGTCCAGCAGGCTTCCTGCCGGAAGCGTACCTGCATCGGTTAAAAGCCTGGTGCGGTTTTTTTGTTTTACTAATGCATCAAGGCGGTCGTTCGAGGCCTTTAATTGTTCATTGCTGTAAAGTACCTGCAAATAAGTGGCGGCAACATTTAATGAAATATCATCTTTTATTTTTTCAAGATCATATTTGCTCGTCATGTAATTCAGCCTGCTTTGCTTCAGTTCATTTTGCAGCTGAAAACCATTGAACACTGTAACGCTTGCATTGAGCGAAACATTCCCCGACTGTATGGTTGAAGTGGTAAACAGGTAGCTGGTCGGGTCAACCGAACGACCGCTGTTGGTAGAATAAGAACCGGTTCCGTTAAGCGAAGGGAATAAATTGTAAATACTTTGTGCCTGGTATGTTTGCGCAGTCAGCGAGGATATTTCGCTTTGTTTAATCGTGATATTATTCTGCAAAGCATAATCCACACATTCTTTCAGTGTCCACACTTTTTGAGAGAAAGCATTTTTTTGCGCAACCAGCAGAATACAGGTAATAAAAAAATATTTTTTCATAACAATATTTAAGAGTAATGAGTTTTGTAAAAGTAGAAGAATTGGATTGAATTTGTGAATGCAAATAA
>DATEMK010000405.1:0-14974 GCA_035275625.1 Bacteroidia bacterium | reverse complement strand
AATTATAATTGAAGGCAGGTTTTTAATCCGGGTTAAGATTATTATTAAAACAGCATAACAAACTTATACAATGAATAAACCATTTTCAAGCGGAAAAGAATATAATTTTAAAATATTTGGTGAATGCTATAAAACAATGGGTGAAAATGCAATAAATAATTGCTGCCTCACTGGAGTTACGCTTACCCGTTACGTTAGAAACACAAAAAAAAGGATGTAAGGTATACTACTTTCTCACATCTTCATAATCTTCTTCGTCTTCGATTGGCCGTCAACTGTCACAACAACTATATAAACTCCTCTTTCAAAAGATGCGATACCGGGTATCTCAAGATATTGAGGGGGTGATCCCCTGAAAATATTTCCCGGTAAAAAGACATTATCATAATTTGCAATCAGAAGCTCATCATACATCACTTTTCCAAATGAATTATAAATCTGTATCACAGTGCTGCCGCGGTACTTTGCATACACGCATATCCTGCCCACAGTTCCCGTTTGTGCAATTGAGGTTTCAGAGAGTAAGGTAGGGCGAAATTCAAATTCCACGTAATCGCATATCGTGCTGCTATCCTGTAAAAGATTGTGGCATTTGAAAGCTTCACATTCTGTTCTGTAATTATTGCCATCACATCCGCACACGGGAGCAAAATCCAGCCCGAAACATTCAGCGCAATTTCCATTATAGGCATTTGTATCCACACACTGCGCTTTTACCTGGAGGGAAGCAAAGAGAAGAAAAAAGAAAATTATTTTTTTCACAGAACAAAGTTAGGGAAAAGCGAACGATTGCAGATAGATAATGGACAACAGTCAATGATCAATACCCATCAAAAAGTATAACCAATCCCCGTATCCAGGAAATCCGCCTGCCCTAAATTGGTTTTGACATAGATGGCAACAAAGAGGTTGTGACGGTGCTTTATAGTTGAATCAAATAAATAATAATGATAGCCTAACCGTGCAGGAAAAACAGTTTTAAGCTTTTGCTTAAATGACGTTACATTATCGCTTTTTAATTTATCCCTGTAAAAAGGATTGTAAAGATAAATGCCGCCCTGCGCAACGAGGCTGAAATGTCCCACCAGGAATTCATGACCGAGAAAAAAAACAACAGCAGCGGATTTTATTTTTTCCTGATCATCATAGTAGTCCTGGCTGGTAATGTAGTCATGCACACCTGTATTATACCACCCTTCGATTCCCAATTGCACTTTATTGACTGTGGAAAAATTTTTGGTAATAAAAAAAGAAGCAATATAAACCGGGTATTTAGGACCTTTTGGAGGACCTGTAGAACCACCCTGTTCATTTATGCCTAATCCCAACCGCATGTTGAAATGAATTTTTTTATCATAGGTGAAAACAGAATCAGCCGGCATTATTGAAGGCATTTCATGCAGCATGCACTTCACTCCTATCCCGACAGAGGGAATATTCATTCCAACATTTGGCAGCGCAGTATGTGCATTAGAACTGTGATAAATGGAAGGCCGCAGCATTACTGAAAAATTTTTATTGAGCTTGTATTCTATGCTCACTGCAGCCATTGCAAAAAAGGTGATATGCGAGCCGATCACGATATTTTCCGGATTTGATACCTGGTTGTATGGAGCATTAAAATAAGAAACACCGATGCCTAAAGATTCGGAAATTTTTAACCTGTTGGAAATTCTGTGAGGAAAAATCATTTCAGGAACAAATCCGGCAAAATTTCCAAGCACCTTTTTATTCCCGATACTGCCATAAATAAAATGAAATCCAAGTTCCGCATAATTATAATTTTTATGCCAGGGTTTTGTTCCGTTCAGTTTGTAAGCTAAATGAATTCCGCCCGAGAAAGAAGGTTGGCTCACATCAGGAAACTGCGGATGATTTTTAATAATGTAACCTGAATTGAAATTACCTTCTGCGTAATCCGGGTTTAAAAATCTTTGTGAAAAAGAAAAAAAGGGCGCAAATGATAATAAAAACCAAAATATTTTTTTCCTCATAATTTTGTAACGGAATTTCACAAACCTACATGATTTTTTCTAAAACAGCAGACCTATGAAGACAGAGCCATCCCGGCAGGATAAATTATTTTTTTTATTTTGTTAAAGATCAGTAACGTTTCCATGCGTTGCTTTTTCATTTGTTATTTTCTCTCACCGGTTTTTCTGTCTTCTTGTTCACAAGCTGTTCAAAACTTCTTACTGTGTTCTTGTTTATGCAGGAAAAAGTTTTTATACGTTTGTGCATTGTTTCGAATTCACCTGAGAAGCAATCCTTCATCCCATGGAGGAAAAAACAACAGCGGTGCGTGTTGGTTTAGTGCCGGTTTTTCCTGAGAGGAAAAATTGGAATTAATTAATAAGGCGGTTTTTTAATTGCTGTTGGAATGATCCGGGTTATTTTAAATGTTTTTTTAAAATGAATTGTTATTACTGGTTAGGTTTTACCTGGGAAAATTGAGTTCAGCTTTAGCAGGGAAAATTTTGCGAAATGAATGCAACAACAAGATATATATCCATATACACTAAAACAAATCGTTAATTAAAAAACCAAAAAAATGACGACATTAACAGGGTTTAACAAAATTACTGTGCGTGAAATTAATTCACCCCGGGGAACTTATAATACGGTAATGATTATTGATGACAGCGATGCTGACCGCCTTATTTTTTCACAGTTGGTTACCGCAACCGGTTTTTCAAAAAAAATTCTTGAAGCAGATTCAGCCGCTTACGTAATGGAATGGCTTTCTAAATTCGGAAACAAGCCGGATGATTCACTGCCGGGATTTATTTTCCTGGATTTGCTCATGCCGGAAATGAACGGTTTTGAATTCCTGGATGCATTTGACAAACTTCCCACAGCCATTAAGATCAGGTGCAAAATCATCGTTTTTACTTCAACTTCCGAAAAGGAAAACAGGAAAAAGGTGATGCATCATAAAACTGTTTACGATTTCTTCAGCAAACCCCTGAAAGCGGAATATTTCAACAAAATCCGGAAAGAGTTCAGGCTTGTATAAATGCCCGGATTGGAAAAAAAGACATCATCTTTACTTCATGTTAAAATTTGAACTGAAAAGACTTCTTTTCCTACCTTTACCGCTCAATTTTAAAAAATAAAAAAAATATGAAAAAAAATTTACTTACGTTAACATTCAGTTGTGCAACCGCTGTAATATGGGCTCAATCAGCCATGGTGCCGGTATTTCAAAAGAGCATGAATATTGCCAAAATTCCTGATCAAAACAGCATTCAATCTATTGATACATTGTCACAATATTTTGACCGTGCCACTTCATTTGTACTGTATGGCGTGCAGACAGGAGGTTATATTTTTGGAACAGGTTTTTTTAATGGAAATATGATTTCGGATGAAACCGCCTGCCATTTTGATGGCATCGGCAATGCAACTGTAACTGAAGTTCTGTTATGGTGCGGTTCCAAGGAGGTTATCGGCACAGCTGATAACCTTGCAGTAAACATTTACAGTGTAAATACAGATACCTCTGCAAATACTCTTTTAGGAACTGCAGCTCTGACGACTAACGACCTCGATACAACAAACGCTTTTACTTCTGTACTTATCAACGCACCCATCACTTCTTCTTTCCTTGCTTCTTTTGCTTATGCAGGTATTGATGATACACTCGGCCTGGTTTGCTCAGATCCGACCATGAATGACGGAGCCGGTGAAAAGCGTGCCCGCTATAAGCTCAGCACTGCCTTTGGCGGTGGATGGACCAGTATAAGTGATCTTTACACAGGAGGCATAGATGCCGATGTAATGATCATTCCGATTGTTGACGTTGCCTCCGGTGTTCAGCAGTTCGAAGCAAAGGATTTCAGCCTTAAACCGGTTTATCCTTCTCCGGCATCAGATAATATTACCCTCGATTATACGTTGCATGGAAATGTAATCCCGTCATTCTTCATCATGGACAAAAGCGGCAGGATTTTACAGTCAGAAAAACTCAACGGACAGCAGGGTAAAGCAGTTTATTCAATAAATATTTCAGAGCTTGCAGCCGGAACCTATTATCTCACATTCCATGCAGGCGCTACTTCGCTCACTCAAAAATTCTCTGTAATTAAGTAGAATAACTTTTTTAAAAGTAAACAAGGAGGTTGCCCGGAATCCGGCCAGCCTCTTTTATTTTGCAGAAAAAAATATTGTGCAACAACAAAAGCATACGAAATTGTTTGTATAAATTCGAAAGTTGTTTGCAAATTAACCGTGTGATTTTTGTTTGTCAGCAGATTTTAATTTCTGTGAAGATTTCGCGAAAGTCGAATGGTTATGCAGCTGCAACAAATAATATAATTTATACTATTTTCGTTTATTATTGGCATCTTTAAATAAAATCAAAAAACATTCTATGAAAGCCGTTTTATTTCTCCTCACTTTTATTTTATCGGTTCCTTCTTTTGCACAGGTAAAACCAGGGTTCAGCAAAGAAGAAGCGCGTGACATGATTGCCCTCTCCAACAGTTTCACTTTTTTAGAACTTTTCAATTCAGATGCAGAAATTATTCCGCCCGCTTACAGGAAAAAATATACTTCCGGAGTATTTGGCATGGATAACAAATACCAGGTGTATCAAAACGGAAGCGTAGCGGTAATTAATTTGCGCGGGTCAACCGGCAAAGAAGCAAGCTGGCTGGAAAATATTTATTCTGCCATGATACCTGCAAAAGGAGTGATTGAAATTAACGGGGAAAAAACGGACTATTGCTTTGCCCATGAAGCTGAAGCAGCAGTGCACAGCGGTTATGCGCTCGGAATAGTATGCTTGTCAAAAGATATTATTGACCGCATTAATATCCTTAACATGCAGGGTGTTTACGAATTTATCATTACCGGGCACAGCCAGGGCGGTGCATTGGCGAACATGCTCCGCTCCTATCTCGAAAATCTTTCGCACAACGAAATTTCCAAAAAAAACAAATTTAAAACGTATGCCTTTGCTGCTCCCATGGTGGGTAATAAAACATTTGCACAGGAATACAACACAAGCTTTGCAGCTGATCAAACCAGCTTCAATATCGTAAATCCTGATGACCCTATACCCGGCCTTCCGTTAAGCTACAACGATACCAACTATGTAGCTGACAACATCAAATCACTTTTGTTCGACCGGGAATCGTTTAGCCTGAGCAAAATGATAATGGACGGAAGCGCTATCCTGCTTCGCGGAAGGCTCAGCCAGGCGATACAGCGTGCCGGTGCTTCCACATCAAAAAGAATTGTTAAAGATGTAGGTCCGGTGGAAATGCCAGATTATGTAAATGATATAAATTACCAATTGGTAAATAACCGGATTGAACTGGCTGCTTTTGAATATCCAAAAATCCTCAAAGATTCTTCCATCCTGCAAAATGATTCGCTGATGAGGATTTACCAGAAAGACAGCAACGGGAATTTTTATGATGAAAACCTCTACGAAAAAGGTTCGTGGGGTTACCAGCACAAACCCTATAATTACTATGTATCTTTTTTGAAAAGGTATTTTCCTGCCGACTACAATTTATTGAAAAGAAAATATCTTGTTGAAAACTTATGAATCAGGCGGGAAAGCCCTTTTTTTATTAGCTCATTTTTTTTAATTTTTCTTTATGGCATTCCCCGCTTTGACGGGGAAGGCTATGATGGCTTCGCAATTCTTCTAATCTTGAGTTATCGGAATACCCATACCACGCACACGAATTCACTCCATTTTATTCTTTCACAAACTTCCTGACTTCATTTCCCGCTTTGATAAAATAAATTCCCGATGGAAGCGATGATATATCCAATTCTTCTTTTCCATTTGAACTTGATAAAACCTTCTTGTGCAATATGGTTTCTCCAAGAACATTGTAGATTGTAATATTTTCCTTTTTCTTTAAAATAACTGTGAGATTTGTTGATGCAGGATTTGGGAAAATATTAAACAAAATATCTACTGGGTTTAGTTGTAAAACTGATAATGGTTCCCCAGGTTCACAACTTGCCATATCTGTTAAATTAGTAAATGACATTAACAATGGTAAACCAACATTTACAGAATTTGAAGTAAAAGAAAGTGGGAGAATTGAGTTTGGGTAAGTTGGATTTGATGTACCGAGACCAATGTATAAAATACTGTTTAATAAAAAACAACCATAAGCATTATTAGTGTTCAATAAAAAACTATATTGCTTTATTAAAGCGCCTGTCGAAGAAAGAACTTTGATATACTGTGTTAAAGTTGGAAGTGAATCACCCATAAAACACCAAATGTTATTTACATTGTCAACTGCCATGTCAGCTACCGTAAAGTGCATTACACTGTCTGTATAAATTTGATTAAATCCAGTACCAGTATATTCTTCAATGCAATAGGGAGAAACACCATTGAATTGATAAAACAAGTTATTCCCATTTGCCGAAGCATTAAAAAGCTGGCAAGAAGAATTACCAATCATTGTTACCCATGAAATACCATCAAAATAATAAGCTGTATTCGAATAGTCAGAGGAATAAAAAGTTGGACTAAATAAGTTACCCGTAATATTATTTCCAAATGCTAAAGGAATATAACTATTTACAGGTGTTGATGCAACAGTTATTCCATTGTAGATTACGGTACTTCCGTTAATCTGAAATTCCAGAACCTGCCCTGAAGAAGTAGCAGCCCAAAAGGTATTTGGGTTACATGGAATACCGGTCATCTTACTAAAGTCGTATAATAATTTTGTGTTATCTATTGTATGTAAATTTTTATCATCCAAACGTATATCTGCGTTGAGTCCAGAAATAAATTGTGCATTCGAAAAATTAACAATTAG
Source organism: Bacteroidia bacterium (assembly GCA_035275625.1). Classification (GTDB taxonomy): domain Bacteria; phylum Bacteroidota; class Bacteroidia; order AKYH767-A; family OLB10; genus DATEMK01. The sequence continues at coordinate 8,171 of DATEMK010000405.1, read as the reverse complement.
AATTAAAATTAGAGTTGTGTTTATTTTTTGCATTGTCGTTTGAATTAGTACTGTCGCAAATGGATTTCCGATAACGAAGAAGGAATTAAAGAAGTAAAAAAAAAGAAGGGTTTAGAAGCATCCGCCTTAGGCGGATTTGTTTACCTACACTGTTTATTACCCGCCCGAACGTACCGTTCGGTACGGGCGGGGAAGTTCAACTCTTTGATTACCGAACAAAGCCATTCTTTTTTTTACCTGCCTGCCGGCAGGCAGGTTTCTTTTAATCTGGATGTCATCAGCATACTCTACTACTTGCATGTTCACTTGTTTTTTTTATTCTTGTGTTTATGCTTTTCATAGAATTCAGGGGAAAACCTAATTGGAAGATTATAAACAACAGAAACAGGTTTTCCATTTTGTCTTCCTGGATTAAATTCTAATAGATTAGTTAATCTTATAGCTTCCTTATTTGCCTCTGGAGAAAGTCCTTTCAAAAGTTTTATGTCTTTCAACACTCCTGATTTATCAACAATAAAAGAAACATAAACATTTCCCTTCACTGAATCACCCGGATAAATAATGTTCTCTCTTATAAAATTTATCATTCCTTCTTCTCCACCGTATTTGTAAGTTGGAGCTTCCTCAAGAGCAGATACAAATTTACTATTATCTGTTGTATCATATGCAGGTACTGGTGGCGGGATTTCATCAGGCGTTTGTGCATTGGAGATTTTAAGAAATGCGAACGTGAATAATACCATCATAGAAAAATATGTTACTTTCTTATTCATCCATTTGAGTTAGCAATGCCGTTTAATCGAAGCGCAAGAGTTGCTGATAACGAAGAAGGGAGGGTATCCGCCTGAGGCGGATGAGCCAGCTTGTGTGCAAAGAGAAGTAAAAAAAAGAAGGGATTACCCGCCCGAACGTACCGTTCGGTACGGGCGGGGAAGCTCAACTCTTTGTATACCTCTCAAAACCATTTTTTTTACCTGCCTGCCGGAGGCAGGTTTCTTTTAATCTGAATGTTATCCGTAGTTTTACTCTCTCAATATTTCACAATCTTCCCTTTTTTAATCACTCCGTTTTTGTTTCTCACTTCGTAAGATATACACCTTTTGTAAGTTGTTCTGTGTTTAAAATTTTAAAAATTCTTTGATATAAGGGTGCGACTGGCTCCTTTACCACCATGGTCTTTTATCTCACCTGCTGTATTATTAAAATAAAGAACACCGGGATACGCACTTGTTTCATCATATTTTATTTCATCGCATATAAAAGTTCCTGCAGGGACAGTAATACTTACATTTTTGGCGGTTACTCTATATTTTGTAGAAGAAGTCCAAACTTCACCCACTGCCGTTATTGATTTTCTTATTTTCTCAGCAGCAAACATTGAAGAATCAGAAGAACGATAAAGCCACCCATCACATTCTTTTAAATAGAGGGTATCATAATGTCCTCCCATGCCTACTTGCAAAAATTGGAAGACCCCGTCAGTTCCATATTTTTTAATAGTTATGTCCACTGTATCAACAAAACCTAAATAGCCGCTGTGTGCATACCTGAACTTATGACCGTCAGCGAGGAAAGTCATTAATGGAGTGCCGCAGCCATGTTCATCGTCTTTTTTACATCCGGAGATAACAATACCTGTGATTATAATTAGCAATGCAGCTTTGAATGTATTATTAAAATTTATTTTCATTTTTTTCTTATTCAAGGTTGCAAGCGAAGTAAAAAAAAGAAGGGTTTTCCCGCCCGAACGTACCGTTCGGTACGGGCGGGAATGCTCTCATGTTTATTTACGCTACTCTGTTTCTTACTTGCACTCACTTTGTTTACCTCTCAAAGCCCTTCTTTTTTTACCTGCCTGCCGGCAGGCAGGTTTCTTTTAATCTTTGTGTTATCTGCCGTTTTTCTTTTGCCACGAAGATGTGTTTCTCACGTCAATATTATTTACATTCTTGCTTCTTCTGTTTCTTCCCAAATAGTTTTTGCCAAAAAGTTTTTTTTCCAGTTCCGTCTATATAATAAGAACCTGTAACTGCCATACCCAATACATGCATATCTGAGTTAGCTAACCTAATGTCTGCTGTTAAGGGCAAGCTCTGAATTTGAATTTGCATTTCTTTTTTCTCGTAGCCAACAAAAGTAATCACTAAAGTAATTTCCTTTCCAGTCAAAGTGTCAGCAACAAAAATTTTGAAATTTCCATCAATATCGGATTGAGCCTCATGTTTAGTTCCCTTAATTAAAATGCTTGCAAATGGAAGTGGTTCGTGGCTATTATAGTCAATAATTTTTCCCGTGATGCAACTTAAGCTGTCACCATCTGTAACTGGAATAATATTTTGTTCTGATTCTGTTTGCGATTTAGATTCGGATTGAACTTGTATTGTTAAAACATTAATTTCTTTAGCTTCAGTTTGGGACGCAAATCCAATTGTCAAAGTAGCGCTTACAAGTAATTGAGGAATGAAGTATCTGTGTTGCTTATTTTCCGAAAAGTTTAAAGTTCTATCAATTTGATTACACGTAAATCTTCCACAAATCCTTTCTGTCGCTTTGTTAAAAAAATCTTTTAATTGTTGGTCAGTAAAGTTTGAAAAATCAATAACAGGTTTGTTGCAACTTGCACAAAATTTTCCATTGTCGGCTTGAGACATTTCTTCCCAACTCTGCAAACATGGTTTTGGTATTGTCAGGTGTAAGTTGTTAGGTCGTTTCATTTAGCACTACCGTTTGTTCCGTGCGTTAAAATGGCAGATAACGAAGAAGGGAGGGCATACAGCCAGTGGCTGTATGAGCCAGTTTGTGTGCAAAGAGAAGTAAAAAAAGAAGGGATTTCCCGCCCGAACGGGTACGTTCGGGCGGGGAAGCTCAACTCTTTGTTTATCTCTCAAAGCCCTTCTTTTTTTACCCGCCGGCAGGCAGGTTTCTTTTAATCTAAATGTTATCAGCATACCAAACTCATCATCGTGTTCCCGCCTTTTCGATTTTATATCCTCTTCGATTTGCAAATAAATTAACATCAAATTTAAAGTGGTCACTTTCTTTAAGATGACGGATATGGGAAAATGTCAATGTTCTTTCTCCATCCTTGCAAATTTGAACTTTCCTTATCGGTAGATAAGAAGATGTATCAATGTATGTAAAACCGTACGCCATGGCATTTTTTGCCTCGGTTAAATGTTCGTTCAAAGTATCTTTTATTGCGTAACAATAATTACCATCTACTTTTTTGATTCCTTCGATTTTATATGGATAAGTATCCCAGCATAAAGGGGCGCTTGCCTTTCTGAAATAAATGTCTGCAAATTCAAGGATGCTTTCTGCTTTATCTTCAAGCTCTCCAATTTCACCAGACAAACCAAGATTCAATTTACCGGCTAACCCTTTATAAATTCTTATCAGCTTTGTTTTATTATTAATAAAGAAATAATTATTCCCGTTGTAAACAAGAACTGTGTCATTATCTTGAACTAAAAAAAACTGTGGTATCTCATCTTCCTTTACCGAATCCTTATAAAAAATAATATCCCCTGAAAATGTTTCAGGTTTCCATTTTGCATGTATGGTGAAAAAACCTTTCTTGAAATTGCTTATTGCGTTATTGGATTTTTCAGAAATATCCTTTGCAGAATAATTTTGGGCAAACAATGTTGACGATATTACATTGCTAACAATAAAAAGCAAAGCATTTGTTGTTTTCATTGTCGTCAATGTTTTATTCGTCCATTAGAATTCTAAATGTTTGAAGTTCGCACACTGTTTGTTCGGAGCGCATTGGTTGCTGATAACAATTATTATCAGCACCTTTTACCTTTAAAGGTGCCGAATATTTCCCAAATTTAACAATATTCAGCACCTTTCCGGAAATATTCGGAACCTGCTTTCCTGTATCTTTATCCTGATAACTTATCAGGCGGACTTTGTATTTTGGTGTTTATTTTTTTACTTATTTGGGTATAAGTCATTATTGTTCTCAGGCTTTTAACCCTATTTAAAATGTCATAATTCAGTCATGCTTTCTTCGTAATCTGTCAATTATACAGAATCGCACACAATAATTGCCTGTTTTTTGCATTACATTAAAAACCACCAAAAGCCCTGCCCACAATGAAAACCAGGGAAGATTACCCCACGCTGATAGCCATACCAACCATACATGGATATGATTTGATTGAAAGGGATATAATAACGCATTTAAAAGGTGAAAGAAACCAGGTGGCAATTTATATTGAAGGTAAAACAACACCTGTTATTTCAAGCGCGTGCCTGAAGCATTGCAGGTTTCAATAAATTATTGTTTTATAAATTTCTGTGTAACCATTCGATCTCTGCAGATCACTTTAATAAAATAAACTCCGCTGGAGAAGCTTGAAACATCTATCCTGTCCTGATTTTGTTCTTTGATCAATTTTTCACCCAGCGTATTTATTATTTCAATTTCAAAATTGTTTTCCTGAGAAAGAACAATATTGATTTCAGTGTGTGCGGGATTCGGAAAAACTTTTACATCAAACACACCTTCCTCCTCCCCCGTTTTCACGCTTTCATTTTCCCTGCATGGAACTGTTACCGTCACACCCGTTGATAATTTTGCACATCCATAGCCGTTAGTAACCTTTATTTTATATGTCCCTGCAATGGTTGCAGTATAGTTTTTAGAAGTAGCTCCCGGAATATCATTACCGCCTTTTTTCCATTGATATGTAAATCCTGCTCCGTAATTTCCTTTCAACAATACGCTTCCGCCTGCACAAAATGTAGTGGGTCCCTGCGGTGTAATGGTGGCAGGGGGTACGGGATTTACTGTGACAACGGTTGGTGTTGCCGTAGTTTTTGAGCAGCCGGTTACTATATTTGTAACTGTCACCCTGTAATTTCCGCCTGCGGTTACAGTGTAAGAGGATAAAGTTGCACCGGGAATAATGTTAGCTCCTTTTTTCCATTGATAAGAACGGTTTGCTGCAATGGGAGCATTTAATGTAACATTTCCGCCTGAACAAAATGTAGTAGTGCCTGTGGGTATGATTCCAGCTGAAGGAGCAGGATTAATCTGAGTAAACAATGAATCGGTAGAAACAGGGGTGATCGTATTGGAAACAATGCATGAATAATAACCTCCTTGAATTGCATGATAAAAATAATTAGTGGCAGCCGGAATACTTACACCATTGAACTGCCATTGGTAAGAATCCCAGAACATTCCCGTGCAACTCTGATTATTATTGGTGTGAGGAAAAATATAGAGGTCTTTGCCCTCAGTAGAACAAACAATGTTTGAATTATCAGGACGAACTCCTCCGGATATAAGAGCACCTAATTCGCGGATAGAAACATCATTTGAAACACTTGTCGAACCATTGGACCATGTTGCAACACAAAACCAAATTCCGGTTGGAGGTGCGTCAAGTACTGGTCCCTGGTCAATTCCTGTCGGGGTTGGAACAGCGCACCATTGATAATGCGATCTCTCAAACCATTCATAAGCAACCGCACCGGATGGTGATGCTGTAAGGTTCTGAAAATTTAACCATGAATCCACAGGCCCCGGAGGAGAAACTGTCAATGTTTGTGCTGCGCATTGTTTCAAAAAAGAATCAGATAGAAGAAAAAGAAAACATACAGGATAAAATATTTTTCTTTTCATGTTAATAAGATTTAGATTTTGTGTCATAGCTTAACTTTATTAATTTGTTTTAACCAGCTTCAAAACTTTTTTGTTTTCTCCATTGGTAATCACTACAGAATAAATTCCGGGTGATAATTGCGGATTGCTGACTGTGAATTCAGAATTGCTGATAGTTTCCGATAAAACAAGCTTTCCAATCATATCATAAATGTTTATTGAAATCTTTTCGTTCACAACATTTGAAATTTCAAATACAAAATCACCTGATGAAGGATTGGGAGAAACTTTTACCTTGAATGCATTTTCACCTACACCTTCACTTTCACCTGACTTGCATGGAACTGTAACAGTTACACCCGTTGATAATTTTGCACACCCGTAGCTGTTGATAACCTTTATTTTATATGTCCCTGCAATGGTTGCAGTATAATTTTTAGTCGTAGCTCCCGGAATATCATTACCGCCTTTTTTCCATTGATATGTAAATCCTGCTCCGTAGTTTCCGCTTAGCAATACACTCCCGCCTGCGCAAAATGTGGTGGGTCCCTGTGGTGTAATGGTAGCAGGCGGTGAAGGATTAACTGTAACGGTTGTTGGTGTTGCCGTTGTTTTTGAACAGCCGGTTACAGTATTGGTTACTATCACCCTGTAATTTCCTCCTGTGGTTGCGGTGTAAGAGGATAAAGTTGCACCGGGAATAATATTAGCTCCTTTTTTCCATTGGTAGGTTTTGTTTGCACCGAAAGGAACACTTAACAAAACACTGTTACCGGAACAAAATGTTGTAGGTCCTGCCGGTGTTATGGTGGCTGACGGAATGGAATTTACAGTAACCATTGTTGCTGAAGAAGTAGCGGAACCACAAGGGTTGGTTACAACAACGGTATAGCTTCCTGCCGTGATTGCAGTGAAAGCTGAATTGGTAGCCCCCGAAATATTTGTTCCGTTCATTTTCCACTGATAAGTATAACCCGTTCCCGGGGGTGTGATTAATTGCACGCTTTCACCCGAACAAAAAGTTGTTGAACTTCCGGCAGTGATGGTTGCAACAGGAGATGTATAAACCGTAATCCAGTTAGAAAAAACGGCAGGTCCGTAACCGCAAAATGTTGCATAGTCCTGTGCCCACATGGAATAATTTCCTGCCTGTGTGGCAATATAAGAATCAGATATAGCTCCCGCAATCGGATCTCCGTCCCTATACCATTGAAATGACGGCTGGTTATACATTCCATTATTTATGTCGTATAAAGTTACGCTTCCGCCTGCACAAAGCATGGTGGTCCCGTTCGCGGCAATCTTTCCGAAAGGAGATACTGACAGGATGGGGTCGTTCACGTTATAAAATGGAGATGTATAGCTGCCGCAGGTATTGGTTACCGTAACTTTGTAATTTCCATTATGCCCCGTCATGAAATCCCCATAAGTCGCATCGGGAATTAAAAATAAATCTTCAAACCATTGAAAGGTATTGCCGGAAATTATTTGTGTTTGGAGATGAACAACGGTGGACGGGCAAAAAACACCTCCGGCATTCGTTATTGTCGGGGAAAGCGGTGATTCAACAGATATGCTCACCTGGGACGATATTGCAATACATGTCCCTGAAGTTATTTCAACTTTATAATTGCCGGTTGCAGTTGCTGTATAAGTTTGCGATGTGGCACCTGTAATGTTTACGGAATTTTTTTTCCATTGGTATGTATAACCTGTGCCGGATGTGGCACTCAGCAAAACATTTCCTCCATTGCAGAAAGTGGTGGGTCCCCCAGGAGTAATGACAGCATACGGTGTACAGTAACAACCTGAAATGTAAACAGGGTCGGCAGCATCGGCAGTATTCACCGTTCCTAAAAAGCCATCATTATTCTGCGCAGTATAGTCATTGAACAACTGACCTGCATTATCATTCATTCTCCAGTAGCCTTTAAGGCCTGTTTCATTTCCGGTAAGAAAAGAATTTCGTGCATTCTGTATTTGAGTTTGTGTGCGTGCAATATTCCAAAACCTCACTTCATGAATTAATCCTTTGAAAAAACTGCTTGCAAAAGGATCCTCTTTTCCAATCCAGATATTGTGATTGGAATTAATACTTCCATAATTGTAAGTAGAAGTACCTATCAATGCAGCATCTATATAAAGGCTTACCGAATTTGATGCGGAACGAACCAATGCAATGTGATGGCATAAATTATCGCGCAAATCAAAATTACCTGCATATATAAAAGTAAATACACCCTGTATGCAAAAAGTTGCTATGCCATTACCACTTAAAAATAGTTGCAGCCCGGTGGTGGTGCCGTTTGCTGTATCACGATTACTGAAAATGCAGGGATTGGTTGAAGTTTGAGAAGTGGCGGCTTTGATCCAAACTTCGAGGGTAAAATTTCCGAAGCCTAAATCATAAGCGGGAGCGTCAGCTATGGTACAACGGTCATCAATACCGTCAAAATTTAAACCCAGGTTACCGGTTTGAGCGGTTACTTTTAGTAAAAAAACAATAGCCATAAGCGATAAAATAAGAATCTTTTTCATGTATATTTTTATT
>DATEMK010000404.1:0-9006 GCA_035275625.1 Bacteroidia bacterium | reverse complement strand
AAAAATGTAAATACAAACACCCAGACCAAATCAACGAAGTGCCAGTATAATCCTGCTTTTTCTACCTGTTCATAATGCCCCCGCCTGATATACACTCCGTTCATTACATTTATGAGAATAATAATATTAATAACTACTCCTGAAAACACGTGGAAGCCATGAAAGCCTGTAATAAAGAAAAAGAAGTTTGCAAACAACGGAGTATTTCCATACTCATTCTCAATAAGATTGGCGCCATGAATATTTTTTGTTGCCTTTGCAACGAGTTCCGCAGCTTCAGGCCCCTCGTAAATTGTTTTGTGATGGTCCTGCCAGATAAAAATCATTCCCGGCTCCAATGCATCCGTCCGGGCAAACCTTCCGTCTTCAAGGATATAAGCGCCTTGTTCGGAACCTTTAATGAAATGATACCATTCCCAGGCCTGTGAGCCCACGAAAATGAAACCACCGACAATGGTTAATGCAAGCCATACAATAACTCCTTTATTGCTTCTCCGATGTCCAGCTTCAACCGCAAGCACCATTGTAACGGAACTCATGATAAGGTCAAATGTCATGAACCCCACATAAGCCAATGGAACATGCCCGTGTATGAAAGGGAAGTGTGTGAACACGTCTCCCGGTGCAGGCCAGATATCCGTAAAACGGTGACGCAAGGCGCCATAAGCAACCAAAAGGGATGAAAAAGTAAAAGCATCGGAAACAAGAAAAAACCACATAAACATTTTGCCCCAGCTCACATTGAATGGAGAAATGCCTCCTCCCCATGTGGCACTTGGCTTTTTTATTGCTGCTGTTGACATAAAGCGATTTTAAATTTGTGTTTTATGATTGTCTTTGAAAAGTGGTGCAAATATTTAATTTTTTTTTCGATTAAACAAAGAAACTTGAAGGTTTAAAGTTTAAAGTTTAAGGTTTAAGGTTTCGGATATGGTTTTAGCTTTTAATTCTTCACCTGATTGTTAATAAGAAGATGAACAAATATACCCACAGAATATCCAGGAAGTGCCAGTATATGGCACATAATTGTATGGGCAAACTGTATTCAGAATTATATTTCCCTCTTATAGAATTGGTGATGACAAACAATAAATAAATCAGGCCGCCCGCAAGATGCGCCAGGTGCAGCCCGGTCAGAACGTATAAAAATGAACCGGAAGGATTGGCGGTTACTCCTCCAAAAAACACTTTCATTTCTACCAATTTTGTCCAGCCAAGAAATTGCGCAAATGAAAAAGCTAACCCTAACCCCAAAGTGATGATTAAGCCGGTTAACAAATTACCCCGGTGATTTTTTTTTGCACTCCACAAAGCCCATTGCATGAACAGGCTGCTGATTACAATAAATGCGGTGGAGAGATAAAATATTTTTGGCAATTCAAAATGCACCCAATTGCCTTCTGCCTGCCTTACTATGTATCCGCTGGTAAGGCCTGCGAATAACATGATGATGCTCACAATAGCAATCCACAGAAAAATTTTTTGTGATGGGATAGAGGTGTATGTCTGGTCTTTATTAATTGCCACTGTGTTCATTAAGAGTTTAAAGTTTAAAGTTTAAAGTTCAATGATGCTGTATTCGTAAATTCGTATAGATTCGTATTCGCAGATGGCTATATCTTATCAAGCACCAAAGCGATCATCACCACAGGTAAATAAATTATAGAGCTGAACATTACCTGCAATGCCGCTTTATCAGAACATGTTTTGTATAATCTCACCGCATAATAAGTGAAAATTATTCCCGCAAGGGAAACTATTATCGCTGAAATAATTCCCGAGATATGAAATAAATAAGGCAGCAATCCTACGGGAATAAGGCTCAGTGAATACACCACAATCTGGAAAGCGCTTGATTTATCCCTGCCCCCTTTTGAAGGGAGCAAATAGAACCCTGCTTTTTTATAATCATCATCTAATTTCCATGCTATTGACCAGAAATGAGGGAACTGCCAGAAGAACTGTAAAACAAATAATACGATGGCTTCCATGCTCAAATGTCCCGTTGCGGCAACCCATCCGATCAATGGCGGCATTGCACCGGGAATTGCACCTACAAAAACTGAAAACGGACTTACTCTTTTCATCGGGGTATAAGCGAAAGCATAAAGAAACAAAGCCATCATGCCCAGGATTCCGGATAAAATATTTATGTAAGTGCTGAGAATAAAAATTCCGCCAATGCCGAGCAGGATGCTTACAATCATTGCTTCATTTACGCCCATCCTGTTATCCGGCAGCGGACGGTTCATGGTACGTGTCATGAGCTTATCGAAATCTTTTTCAAAAATTTCATTTAACCCGTTGGCTGCCCCTGTTACCATTACTCCTCCCAGGCTCAGAAGAATAAATTTGCTCCAGTCAATTTCTCCGGTGGATCCTAATAAATATGCAAATGCTGCTGAAAAAACTACAAACAGCAAAAGCTTAAACTTAATCAAAAGCCCGTAGTCATAAATCTTTGCGATTACAGAGCCGGGTTTGGATATTGAAAGAGTTTTTTCCAATTTAATCGGGAATTTTTTGAGGAGTGCAAATTTATTCAAAATTCGCAGATCAGGGAATTAATAAAAAAACAATATTGTCAGGACATAAATCCGATAATTTCCCTGACTTTTTCCATTGTCTTATCCGCACTTTCGGCAGCTTTTTCTTTCCCGGTTTTCATTATCTGTTTTAAAAGCGCATCATCACTTTCAATTTCTTTTATTTTTTCCGAAAAGGGAGCAATGAATTTTATCATGTCTTCGGCTAACTGTTTTTTTAAATCTCCGTAACGAATGGTGCAATTGTTATAATGGTCATCAAAAAATTTCACAGTTTCTTCCGGTGAAACAATTTTTAAAAGCGTGAAAATATTTTCAATGGCTTCCGGTTTCTTTTGATTTTGTCCGGTGGGTCCGGCATCGGTTACTGCTTTCATCACTCTTTTGCGGATTACTTCAGGCGAATCTGCTAAAAATACTGCATTCCCTTCTCCTTCTGATTTTCCCATTTTTCCGGAGCCATCCAAACCGGGAACTTTTACCAATTCAGCACCGAAATTATATGCCACCGGCTCAGGAAAGAATTCTGTTTTATATAAACGGTTAAAACGGTTTCCAAACGTCCGTGTCATTTCAAGATGCTGCTCCTGGTCTTTTCCGACAGGAACTTTATTTGCTTTGTGAATTAAAATGTCAGCCGCCATCAAAACAGGATAGGTGAATAATCCTGCATTAACATTATCCGGCTGCTTGCGCATTTTTTCTTTAAACGTGGTGGAACGCTCCAATTCTCCCACATAAGCATTCATGTTTAACAACAAGTACAATTCTGCTGTTTGCGGCAAGTCGCTTTGTACGTACAGCGTGCATTTTTCAGGGTCTAATCCGCAGGCAATATATTCAGCCATTACGGTGCGCACATTTTCTTTCAGGTTTTCAGGAGTCGGATGGGTGGTAAGCGAATGATAATCGGCAATAAAGAAAAAGCAATTATTTTCATGCTGCATTTTCACAAAATTTTTCATGGCACCCATATAATTTCCAAGATGCAATCTTCCGGTTGACCGGATGCCGCTTACTACTGTTTCCATGCAGGCAAATCTACGAAATACGAATCAGTACGAATTTACGAATTACGAATTTTCAAAGCCTCAGCACTAAGCACAAACTGTAAACGCTAATTTCGCACCATGAATTATTTGCGTCTCATTCTCCAATTGATCTGGAGATTTTGGTTTTATGTGAATGGAGCGCTGGTGGTTATTATTTTTTATCCTGCTTATTTTGTTTTGTTGCAGCGAAAAGAATGGTTTCCGAAAGTTTTTAAATTATATAAAGTTTGTGCGCGCCTGATGTTGTACAACGCGGGCGTTTTTCCAAAAATTCTCAGAAAGCCTCAATTAAAAAACGGTACTCCGTATGTAATCTGCCCAAATCATTGTTCGTATCTCGACATTGTAACGACCTACATTGCTATTCCCGATTACTTTCATTTTATGGGGAAAGCCGAATTAAAAAACATTCCGTTGTTCGGGCATTTTTTTAAGGAAATGAATATTCCTGTTGATCGTGCCAGCATCATGTCATCGCACCGTGCATTTAAACGTGCAAAAGAGGATATTGATAAAGGAATCAGCGTGGCAATTTTTCCTGAAGCCATGATTACCGATGGTGCACCTAAATTAGGTCCGTTCAAAAACGGGGCTTTTAAGCTGGCAATCGAAAAGCAAATTCCGATTATCCCGATTGTGTACCTTGATAACTGGAAACGAATGCCTGATGGAATCCTCAGGAGAATGTTTGCCGGTGGACCGGGAATTTCACGCATGATTATTCATGAACCAGTTGAAACTGCAGGGATGACTGAAAAAGACCTTTCAACTTTAAAACATAAGGTGTACCGGATAATTGATGATTCATTGGAAAAATAATTGAACTGTAGTTTCAAACCCTTTCAGGGATAAATATTTTTTCACATCAATATGTTGTAACTTTACTGGACTTTTCAGAGAGCAACAGGTAAATTTGTTGAATTAATTCAAGAATAAAAATAATGAGATTTCTTTCTGCGTTATCGCTGGTTTTTCTTTTTTTTCAAATCAGCATTTTTGCGCAAACTTATAAGCCTGTAAACATTTCATTGTCCGAAGGGCTCGCCCAGAGTTCTGTTTACGACATCGTTCAGGACAAGCAGGGATTCATCTGGATGGCAACCCAGGACGGATTAAACAGGTATGATGGACTGCAATTCAAAATTTTCAGAGAAAACCCTTTTGATACAAACACTTTATCCTCCAGTTATATCACTGCTTTACTGGTTGATCACAATGGGTGGCTGTGGGTAGGTACACAAACACACGGGCTTAACCTTTACATTCCGGCAACTTCTCAATTCCGCCATTTTTTCAGCGGGGGCGCTAATGGAATCAGCCATAATATCATCAACGATATTTATGAAGATGCTTCGCACATAATTTGGGTGAGCACTGCAAAAGGATTTAGCCGCATCAGCATAACCGGCAATGATCCGTTAACAGCCCAATTAACTTTTAAAAATTTTTACAAGCTCAGAGACGAAAGTGCTAAAGAAGAGGAAATCTATGTAAATAAAATTTATGCCGACCATTTAAACAATATTTGGGTGGGCGCGCGCGAAGGATTGTTCAAATTAAATTTTACCAACGATATTATTTCCAATGTTAAATTTTTTTCAGCTGAAAATGGGTCAGGAATTTCATACAACAGTATTCATTCAATGTGCGAAGATGCCCTTGGTAATTTCTGGATAGGTACTTCAGGCGGATTAAATAGATTGGATAAAAGCAACGGTAAAATTGTTGACATTTTCAGCAAAGACAAAGACCTTGTAAACATTTTGCGAACCGAAGTCATTTTAAACCTGTTTCCTGATGCAGCCGGAAACCTGTGGATAGGAACAGAAGGTGGTGGCCTGTTTGAATTGAAAAAAGAATATCTCAATTCAGAATTTATTTCTTCAAAAATAGAACACATTCTTCTTGGCAACGAACGGCTTACCACTACCATTCTCGCCATCACTGAAGATAAAATCAACACCGGTTTAATCTGGATTGGAACGTTTGCCGGTGGGTCTTACAAATTAGTTCCTGTTTTAAAAAATTTTTATTCCGACCATCTCGAATATGCCGGAGTTGAATCACCTGTTGTAACGTGCCTGCTTAAAGACAACAATGGCTTTATCTGGCTCGGAATACAAAGCGGGCTGATACGGCAAAACAGAAGTAACGGAGAAATAAAGATTTTTAAAAATGATGAGAAAACATATTCAATGATGGCGAATTACGTTCGTTCGGTTTTGCAGGACGGACAGAACAATCTTTGGATAGCAACTGACCTCGGTGTACAGCGAATAGAAAATGCTTCCTCGCCATCCCCGAAATTTATTTCCTATTTTATTGAAGCTGAAAAATCAAAAAGATTTATCCGTTCATTGTATCTCGATAATCAAAATAACCTGTACACTCTTTTCAGGAATTCAATTTTCAAATACAATCCGCAGAGCGATTCATTTTCAGAATTTCTTGAAAATCCTGATTCTGCAATGAGCGGCCAGCGGGGTTTCATTACCTCTATGTTAATTGACAAACAAAACAATTGCTGGATAGGCAGCACGATGGGTTTGGTTGTTTTCAGAAATCATCCCGGAAAAAATAGCGGTTTGTCTTCTCCTGAAATTTTTTATCACAATTTAAAAGACACTAACACCCTGCGAAGCCATAATATTCAGAGCATCATGGAAGATGCAAAAGGTAATATCTGGCTTTCCACCTCTAACGGGCTTACCAAAGCTATTGTGACTGGCAGCAAAATAAAATTTACCAATTACAGCACGGCTGATAAAATCAAAAACAATACGGTATATGCTGCCGTGGAAGATGCCGCGACTTCCCTGATCTGGCTGAGCACGAACGGTGGACTTACATGTTTTGACCCAAACGGAAAAACCACTGTTAATTTTGATATCAATGATGGTTTGCAAAGCAATGAATTTAATGCCGGTGCTTATTCCTGTTCTGATGACGGAGAAATATTTTTTGGCGGCATACAGGGATATACTTCTTTTTATCCTGCACAAATTAAGCTTGATGCAGTACAGCCTAAGGTATATATTACTGATTTTATAATTCCGGGCAACCCAAAATCTTTTATGTACGATGCATCAGGCAACAAAAGCATTTCATTAAAATATTTTGAAAATTCTTTTGCTGTTGATTTTATTGCATTGCATTATCACGACCCTGTAAAAAATCAATATGCCTACAAGCTCGAAGGATTTCAACAGGACTGGACATACAGCGGCAACCTTCACCAGGTAAATTTTTCACAGCTGCCTCCGGGCGAATATATTTTTAAAGTAATGGCTTCCAATAATGACGGATATTTTAACCGCCAGGGCGATGCGCTCACCATTCTTATAAAACCTCCGTTCTTTAAGACAATTTGGTTCTATCTTGCCTTACTTGCATTCGTTGCAATTATTTTGTGGCTGCTGCACATATATCGCTTGCAAATGAAGCTTGCGCAGATAAAAGAAGTGGAACGCATCCGAAAAGAAACTGCCGCTGATTTTCACGATGAGCTGGGACATAAATTAACCACCATCTCGTGGTTCAGCGAAATTTTAAAAAAGAAAATCAAACCTGAACAGGCTGAACTGAAATCCTATCTCGATAAAATTATTGAAACCTCCGGCAGTCTTTATCTCACCATGAAAGATTTGCTGTGGGCAATGGATCCGGAAAAAGATTCGCTCTATCACATGTATGCGCAGCTAAAAAACTTTGGCGAAGAATTATTTGACCATACAGGAATAGAATTTAATGCAAACGGAATCAACGAAGAATTAAAAAATTATGATCTTCCTTTGTCCTACAAGCGTCATATACTTCTTATCTTTAAAGAAGTGATGCACAACAGCCTGAAACATGCACACCCCGTTTCCACTTTTTTGGATTTGGAAAAAACCAACGGTACGCTTACGCTAAGATTTGGAGACAATGGAAAAGGATTCGACATGCAAAACGGAAGCATGAACGGCAACGGTATAAAAAATGTAAAACGCAGGGCAGAAATTATTCATGCCGCTACCAACCTTCGCTCAAACGGAACAGGAACTTTATTTGAACTAAAATTAAATTTAAACTAACAAACATTAAACTCATCCTCTCATGATATCAGTAGTATTAGTAGAAGATAACAACGACCTCCGGGAAGGCCTAAAAATTATTCTCAACGAACACAAAGACGAGTTCAATTGCCTTGCAACTTTTGCTGATGCGGAATCGGCAGCAAAAAAAATTCCGGAGCTGAAACCCGAGGTAGTTTTAATGGACATTAACCTTCCCGGCATGAGCGGGATTGATTGTTTAAAACAATTAAGAACCGTGCTGCCCGAAATTGATGTCATCATGCTCACCGTTTTTGCTGATGATAAAACGGTTTTCGATTCCTTATGTGCCGGTGCGTGCGGGTATATTACAAAAAATGCTTCCCCCGAAGAAATTCTCGATGCCATCCGCGAAGTAAAAAAAGGAGGAGCACCGATGAGTGCCCGTATTGCAAGAATGGTAGTAGGTTCATTCAAAAATTTTGAAGCTACATCGCTCACTGACCGCGAACGAGAAGTTCTGGAACAATTATGCAAAGGGAAGAGTTATAAGATGGTTGCTGATGCACTTTTCATCAGCCATGACACTGTGCGCCATCACATAAAGAACATTTACAAAAAGCTACAGGTGCATTCAGTTTCCGAAGCTATTTTGGTGGCGATGAAGAAAAAGATTGTTTGACATTATATTCGTTTTAATTGTTTCTTAAATTTATGTTGCAAAAATCAACTTTAGAATTTCTTAAAGCACTAAAGAAAAACAATAACCGTGATTGGTTTGGAAAAAATCGTGCAAAGTATGAATCTGCCCTTGAAGATTTCACTGTTTTTGTAAACAAGCTTATAGCAGAATTAAGCAAACAGGATGCTTCATTGAAAGGAGTTACTGCAAAAGAATCCATATTCAGAATTTACCGGGATGTTCGGTTTTCAAAAAACAAAGACCCTTATAAAACAAATTTCGGTGCAGTTGTGTGCCAGGGAGGACGTAAGTCAGACAGGGCTTGTTTTTATATCCAGGTTGAACCCGGAAATTCTTTCATTGCAGGGGGAAGATGGATGCCATCAACCGAACATCTTAAAGACATCCGCAAAGACATTTTTTATCATCTTAAAGATTTCAAAAAAATTCTCTCTGATAAATCGTTTAAAAAGTTTTTCAAAGAGTTGTCGGGTGAAAAATTAAAATTAGCACCCAAGGGTTTTGATAAAGATTTTTCAGATATTGAATTGTTGAAATATACCAGCTATATAGTGGATACTCCTGTGAATGATAAATTGCTTACCGGTAAATCTCTGATCAAACAATGTGCAGTGGTTCATAAAGCCATGCTGCCATTGTTGAATTTTTTGAATAAAGCTACTAACTAAGTA
>DATEMK010000403.1:0-3291 GCA_035275625.1 Bacteroidia bacterium | reverse complement strand
GGAGGAGAAGCAGTAAATAAAAAAAGACGATGGCTGAACAAATATTTTTTTTCATTTTATAAAAAAGAATGCCTTACCAGGAATCAAAAGTGAAGAATAAATTCCTGATTTCAAATTATTTTTTTAACTTGCATCGCTAAATTTAAAACCTCAATAACATGAAAAAATTATGCTGTGCAATTATTGCACTTATGACAATTGCATTTGTTAATGCGCAAACTTTTGAAGGAAGCTACCTGATGCATATTGAAAATGCAAACCAGAAGAACGCTGCAGATATGCAGGTAGCTTATAAAGGTGACAAATCCTCCATGGAAATGCTCACAGCCCCGAATGCCGGAAAATTCAGAACCATTTTTGATAACAAAGAAAAAACGATGACCATCCTGGTTGAAAAGGACGGAACCAATAAAATGGCAATGGTGCGCAAAATGCAGGATGCAAGTGAAGTTCCGGGAAATAAAGAAGGTAAAGATGCAAAGATTACGGTAACAGATGAAACCAAAAAAATTGAAGGCTACACTTGCAAAAAGGTAATTGCAGAGAGCGATGAAAGCACCTCAGAAATGTGGGTAACTGATGAACTCGGGCTTACTTATGCAGACATGTTCGGCATGATGCGCAACGGAAGGGGCCCTGCTTCCAACATGTCAACAAACATGCAAAACTATAAGGATGTAAAAGGCATCCCGCTTGAAATGAATATCAGGAATAAAGTCAAGCCTGATGAGAGCATGGTTATCACTATAAAGAATATTAAAAAAGGAAATGTGGACGCCTCCCTGTTTGATATAAGCGGCTACAAAGTGATGGATATGCAAAATATGGGCGGAGGACATTAAACACTGAAACTGAAATCTTGAATTCACATTGACAAAAAAGCCGTCCCTCCTATGGAGGGACGGCTTTTTTAATTCCTGTTAACGCAGTTATTCTTTTTTCTTTGGCTGCTCTAAACCATCAATGACATCCCTAGACTGTTTGTCATTCGGAATAATATCAAGGATCTTTCTCCAATATTCTTTTGATTCTCTTAGCTGATTTTGCCTGTAATAATAATATCCCAAATAACGGTAAGCTTCTACAATGCTATTTTTATATTTCGAAAAATTTTGTGTGTCTGCTAAAACAATTTCAAGATATTTTTCATAATAAGGCTTTGCGAGATTTCTTTCTGAAGTAGAATCAATATTCGCATTCACTTGCGCTCTTAATAAGTATGCATAAGACCATGTTGGCAACAATTCATTTACTTTAGCTAACGCGGAATCTGATTTTTCCAATTGTTTTGAACTTGAATACGCTTTACCGAGATTGTAATAATCAGTGGAAGAAACGCCTTTACCTAAATCCACTCTTTTTTGAAATATTTCAGCAGCTTCAGCATAACGTTTCATTTTCATTAAAAGAGTTCCCATGTCACTGAGCAAATCAGTATTGGTGGAATCCATATCATAAGCTTTCTGCATTATAATTACAGCTAATGAATCCTGTGCATTTTGCGCAAGGCTTTTTGCATAATAGTTATAATCCTTTTGAGTCCGTTTCGATTCTTCCACTTTTTCAAAAACTTTCTGCATGGTTTGCAATGCTTTCACGCTGTCATTCATTTCATAATAAGTGTAACCCGACAAACGGAGCAAAGAAAGATTTTCGGGATCCATTTTTTTCAGCTGGTTTATTTCATTCAGTGTTCCGTTAAAATCTTTACTCAGGAAAAGGAAGGAGGCATAACGCAGGCGCGCTGTGGACGTATTCTTTGAAAGCTCAAGATATTTCCGGTATTCATTTTTTGCCATATCAAGCTTGCGCAGGCGGAAATAAATTTCTCCCAATTCGCGGTGAGCCGGGGCAAACATGGAATCTATTTTAATGGCATTTTCAAATTCCGCCTGTGCTCCCTCGTAATTAGTTGATCGTTTGTAGAGCACACCTTTTCTCACTACTGCTTTGGCTAAATTTTTATTTAAGTCAAGCGCTTTATTATAATTCTCAGCTGCAGAGCTTCCGTCATTTTGCTCGGTATAAGCATCTCCAATAAGAATATAAACTTCAGGGTTTTTGGAATCAGCTGCTGCAGCCTTTTGTAATAATGTCAAAGCATAATTTAAATCTTTGTTTTTTAAAGAGGTGATGAATGCTTCGGCAGTTTCCATTTGCACCTGTGGCAACTTTGCTCCTGCGGTAGCAATGGCTTTGTCAAAATATGATTTTGCTTCTGCAATTTTATTCTGCTCAAGCAATGCTTTTCCTATGCCAACTAAATTTAACGGATTCGGTGGTTCCACCTGCAATCCTTTTTCATAACACACTTTTGCCGAATCAGGATTTTCCCATTTCCAGAAATTATCACCATAATAAAACCAATAGGTTCCGTTTTTAGGTTCTGCCTGGATAAGCGTTTTATAAACTCCTTCTGCAACATCGTACTGTTCATTATCTGTCAGACGAAGCGCATCATTGAGTGTTTGTGCATTTGCTGCAAAAGAGAAAATTACAGCAACCATTAAAAATTTTATTCGCATTAACATTTTGATTTACGATTTTGGGATTTATGATTGAAAATTGTTCTATTGTTCTTGTACTGAATTAACTATTGTCTTTGTTTCTCCGGGCTCATATCAGTCCAGCTTTATTATTCTTACAGGCATTGTTGCAGGAAGCAATCCGGCAAGCCTTACTAATCTTTGTCCTTTATCACCCGCTACAAAGGATGCAAAGCCGGTGCCAAGCCCGTTGCGTGATTCACGGTTGATGAGATACACATCGCGTATCAGAGGATATTGATTCAACGCCATATATGCCTGGTAAGGCTGGAAGTAATCCTGATTTTCAGATGAAGTATCATTTTTCAAAGCTACAATTTTAATGCTTTTGCGAAAATTATTTGCGGTAGAATCATCCATATCGCTGATCCAGTTTACTGCGATAATTCCCATTGCACCTTTGTGCTCCTGCACATACCTGATCACTTCGGGATTTGTTTTAACTGCAAAACAATTGGAAGGAAAATTTTTTTCTTTGAGAAATCTTTCTTTTAAAAATCGTGTATTGCCGGAACTGTTATTATCAAAAACAATCAATATAGAATCTAATTTGTTTTTTAAATTTAATTTATTCCATGAACTGATGTTGCCTGTTAAAATATCTTTTAGCTGTGATAACGTTAAAAGCGTATCGGGATTTTCATTGTTCAGTACAATAGCAACTGCATCAACCGCAATTTTTGTAGTTCTGGGAAAACATTTTTTACTTTTTAAATAGTTCTGCTGTTCATCAGTAAGCATTTTA
>DATEMK010000402.1:0-6142 GCA_035275625.1 Bacteroidia bacterium | reverse complement strand
TGTTTCATCCATTCAATATAAAAAAAATAAATCCCCTTTCTATAAAAAAATATTTAACAGAATAATTATTGTTGGCGGATTTGCGCTTTTATTTCTTTTAACGCCACGAATGGTACTGTTTGAAATATTCTATAGAAATTTTCCTGAGTATGTTCAGGCAGTTAAGAACTTGAACGAAGATCCGGGCAATGAAGAACTCCAGGAAGAAGCGGATAGGCAAAGAGAGTTGATGTATGAACAGTGAAATTTTCAAAAAATCACATAGGTTGGTCAAAAGGCCACCCCATTGCCTAAATTTTTAATCATCTGTTTCAGTTCCATCGGTGATATTTCTCTCACATTCCTTCTCACCGCATAACCGTCACCCTTAAAAAAGTGGCGGATATAGAAGTAGTACCAGGTGTGGTGCTTTTGTTCTGGCTGTTAAACAAAACTTCTAACTCATGCTGAAGTTCCGGAGCCTTGCCATTCTTTTCAGCCGCTTCAAAAGCATTCATGGTAGGGCCATAGTAGTTCTTGAACGTGTTCACTAATTCTGTTGGTGAATAAGGGTAGTTAAATGTAAAAGTATCTTTAACGAATGATATGTTTTCTTTTGCTATGCCGGCCTTTTCAAAGCGTTCTGTAACATGGCTCTCTACACCCCACAGCATCGGGCTGATGAAACCCTCCGGTGGTGGTGGTGTATAGGCAGAGCTGATCTTTAGTATTTGCGCTACCAGCGTGGGATCACCCGGTATCCAGTTTCCCATCACTATTCTTCCGCCTGGGCGGGTAACACGAACCATTTCCTTCGCCACATCAAAGGGCTTTGGAGCGAACATGGCGCCAAAGATGCTTACCACAAGATCAAAACTCTGGTCCTTCAGTTCATTTAAATCTGTTGCATCGCCTTCCTGAAAGATGCAGTTGGTAAGCCCTTCCGCTTTTGCGCGTCTGTTTCCTGCTTCAACCAGGTTCCTTGCTATATCAACGCCTGTAACATTCGCTCCCAGTTTTGCTTCAGGGATGGCTGTGGTGCCATCACCGCAACCGAGATCAAGAACGTTCATGCCTTTGGTGATTCCCAGTTTGGCGGCAAGCGCAGTACCGCTTTCGCGCATGCTGTCTGCGATGCGTGTGAAATCACCTTTTTCCCATAATGCTTTATTTGGATTCATCCTGCTTCATTTTTAGAATGCGAAAGTAAAAAATATGATAGAATTTTTTATTTTTTTTTCAATTTCCGGGGCAAAATCTTTTATAGTTTAACAATAATTTTTCATTTACATTTCCTCTTTCTGCCGCAAAGGCACAAAGACACTAAGGAGAATTTTGTGAAGCTTCGTGTCTTTGTGTCTTCGTGGCAACATATCATGCGTAAAAGTTTTTTTGAAAAGTTTGTTATTTAGGTTACTTTTGATATGCAATTTCTCTAACAATCTAAATTCAAACCGCATGATTAAACTCTACTTTACAACAATTCTTCTCATTCTAATTGTCCGTTCTTCAACGGCACAATTTTACACGCAGTATTTTGACGGTGCTGACACGATATTTAACAACTCCGTCAATGTGTTCCTGGACACCAGCAGCTCTAACATCTGGCAAATAGGGACACCGCAGAAAATTATATTTAACAGCGCGGCTACGTTACCAAATGCCATCGTAACCGACACGATTAACAATTACCCCATGAACAACACTTCAATTTTCAGAATAAAAATCTATAATCAATTTGTGCCGTGGGGGATCATGGCTTTGCAATGGAAGCAGAAGCTTGATATGGATGCTGATTATGACGGAGGTATTGTTGAATTCTCCATTGACAGCGGAAATACATGGCAAAATGCCTTTAACAATCCGTTTGTCTATAATTTTTATGGTTTCCAGGTTGCAAACCAGGACACGCTCACCACAGGTGAATATGCTTTCAGCGGAACGGATTCAACATGGAGGGACATCTGGCTGTGCTTTGACCTTTCATGGATGAACTTTAATCCCGACACCATCCGTTTCCGTTTTAATTTGAAATCCGATTCGGTTGATAATAACAAGGAGGGCTGGATGATTGACAACATGATGGCGCACGTTACAATGATTCATACTGTGAAAGACGTAAATCAAACCAGCTACTTGAATGTGTATCCTAACCCGGCAAACAACATCATTCACATTGAGGCGGAAAAGCTGATGGAGTTTCACATCATTGAGCACATGGAACTGGTCAACCCGCAGGGCAAAGCAGTGGAGCAATGGAAAAATATTCCTACCAAATTTTGGTTTGATGCAGGCAAATATGAAGACGGAATTTATTTGTTGAAAATAAAAACAAACATTCGTTCCGAAACGGTTCCTGTAATTGTACGCAAACAGTAACGGTGTTATGCGCAAGACTGGATTTTTTCTTGCTGTCGTTTCTCTTTTTATTTTCGGCTTCAGCGGAAAATTTGCGACCACACCTTACAGGTTTCCGGAGCTAAAGCTTTTTCCAAAGATGCCTGTTGCAGGAAACAATCCTGTAACGGTAGAAGGAGTTAAGTTAGGCAGGTATTTATTCTACGATCCTGTTTTAAGTATTGACAGTTCCATGTCGTGTGCAAACTGCCACAAACAACAATTCGCTTTCAGCGATTCACCAAACGGTTTCAGTAATGGAAGAAACGGAGCATTGATGAAACGGAACACCATGCCGTTGTTCAACCTTGCCTGGTACCCTGCATTTTTTTGGGACGGCAGGGCAACAGGCATTGAAGAGCAAATATTACACCCCGTTAGAGCCATTGATGAAATGAATTTACAATGGCGGGTTGCAGCAGGCCGTTTAGAAACAAATAAGTTTTACAAACAAATGTTCACACAGGCATTCGGCAATCAAAAAATAGACAGCGTCCAGGTCGCAAATGCAATTGCCCAATTCTTACGAACCTTAATTTCGTATCAATCAAAGTATGACAAAGTATTGAACGGGCAGGGTTCATTCACGAAAGACGAGTATGATGGATTTGTATTTGTGAACGACCAGACAAAAGGAGATTGTATTCATTGTCATATTACAGACGGAGATGTTTTGGGAACCACTTTAGTGTTCAGCAATAACGGGCTTGATGCAATTTCTGACGCACAAGATTATAAAGACAAAGGCAGAGGGGCGGTAACAGGCAATTTGACCGATAATGGAAAATTCATTGTTCCCTCTTTGAGAAACCTTGCATTCACCGCTCCTTATATGCACGATGGAAGATTTAAAACACTGGAAGAGGTTTTGGATTTTTACAGCGAAGGCGTTCAGCAAAGCGCTAACATAGATTCAAAGATGGGGTTTGCTCATCAGGGCGGAGCAAAGTTGACAGGCGGGGACAAAAATAAAATAATCGCTTTCCTGCTGACACTTTCTGATTCTGCATTCATTTCAAATCCTGAATTCAGTAAACCGGACTGAACGTTTAGAAAAAATCATGTAGGTTTGTCAAAAGACCACCCAGGTGCCTAAATTTTTAATCATCCGTTTCAGCTCCATCGGTGACATTGTCCTCACCACACCGGTTATCCGCTGTCTTAAAAAACAGGTGAAAGATGCGGAGGTTCATTTCCTCACAAAAACATCTTTCAGAGAAATCATTGAACACAATCCGTACATTGATAAAAAAATTTATTTTGAAAATGACCTTGATGCAACTGTCAAACAATTAAAATCCGAAAACTACAATTACATCATTGACCTGCATCACAACCTGCGCACTTTCATCATAAAGCTGCGGCTGATGAAAAGGTCTTATGCTTTCAGCAAAATAAATTTTCAAAAATGGCTGATCGTAAATTTTAAAATAAACACCCTTCCTCAAAAACATATTGTAGACCGCTATTTTGAAACAGTAAAAAGTTTCGAAGTGGAAAATGACGGGGCGGGATTGGATTATTTCATAATACCAGAAGACGAAAAAATAATTCAACAGCTTCCCCCTTCTCATCAGCAAGGCTATATCGGTTTTGTAATCGGTGCAAAGCACAACACAAAAAAACTTCCCGTTGAAAAAATAATTTCCATCTGCAGCAAAATAAATTTCCCTGTTATATTAATCGGAGGAAAAGAAGATTATCAAATTGCAGAAAATATAATCGCCTCATCTCCGACTTCTATTTTCAACGCCTGCGGAAAATTCAGCGTCAACCAATCAGCTGCAATCGTGAAGTACGCTCACACCATCATCACGCACGACACCGGCTTCATGCACATTGCAGCGGCATTCAAAAAAAGAATTATTTCGGTCTGGGGAAATACCATTCCGGAGTTCGGCATGTATCCTTATAACACAGAAGAATCAAAAATTGCAGAAGTAGAAAATTTGTACTGCCGTCCCTGTTCAAAAATCGGGTTTGATAAATGTCCGAAAGTTCATTTCAGGTGCATGAGGGAGATTGATGAGGGAGAAATAATAAAAGCAATCGGGTGACCTTTTCCAAAGTTTTAAACTTTGGAAAAGGTATTTTCATTAATTACCCAATTACCTGCTCCACCCATGCCTTTCCCCATTCATTCAATTCTTCAGGTTTCCACAACTCAGGATAAAAAATGCGTTTTTGAAAACGCGGGGGCAAATATTTCTGCCAGTTGGTTCCGCCTGTTGCCGGAATATCTTCCTTTTTTGATTGCAAATAACGCACTGCAGATTTGTAATGCACGAGGGGCCAGTTGACATTTACATTTACATCAAGCTGGCGCAGCGCCTCCACCAGCTTTGGATTTTGCTGATCTTCCTGCGAAAGCGATTTATATTTTTTCCAGATATTTTTTTCTTTGTATTCTTCTGCGTGTTCAATAAACTGCTGTAAATATTTTTTTTCAAACTGTTTCAGCGTCAATGTTTTTTTTCCTGTTTCAAGATCACAGGCTCCTTTGCTCCAATAAACAAATTCAAACATGTTTTCAAATGAATCTATTTGTTTTTCAAACCTCGCGCGTTCATCCTTATTAATAAGACGGATAAAATCAGTGCAGGATATTTCTATCAGCCTGTACTGCGCGCTTTGAAACCCGCTGGCAGGAAGCAATGCCATCCGGAATTTTAAAAACTGCTGCGGCTCCATTCCGTCCACCATTATATCAAACGATTTGGTCAATGCTTCAAAATAACGGTTCACGCGGTTGAGATGTTCAACAAAAAAATTCACATCTAATTTTTCTTTCCATCCCAAATCTTCGCCTGTTTCAAGAACATTTCTTCCGTTATGTGCAACCTGCTCCAGCTCATGCAGTGACAGCTTGAAATACAACTCCGTGATCTGGTGATAAATAATAAAAATGTGTTCGTCAGGGAAATCAGTTTTTGGATTTTGCAGCGTCAAAAGAGTATCCACGTGCGTATAATCCCAGTACGTCAGGTAATTTGAATACAGCAACCCGTCAAGATAAGATACCATATCCTGCCCCATGACAGCATACTTTTTTTCTAATTCTTCAATGCGTTTTATAACTTCGGGAGAAAGAGCCATTGTGTAATTTTTAAGGGGATAAAGTTAGGTAAAAGAGGTTTAAGGTTTAAGGTTTAAAGTTTAAGGTTGTGCTTTATTCCTACATAAGTATGTGAAAGAAAAGTGAAAAGTATCTCAGGATTTGCCGGACTATATTCTTTCTATTACTTTCACCCAAAATTTAAAACTAAGATTACCATGAAAAAACTATTGTATTTATTTATTTCGGTTTTAGGGTATTTGAATTTCTCTTATGCGCAAACAACTGATCTTAACACTCCTCTTCCCACCGATCCTAAAGTACGATACGGCACACTTGCCAACGGAATGAAATATTACATCCGTTATAATGCAAAACCCGAAAAACGCGCAGAGCTTCGCATTGCAGTTAATGTAGGAAGCACCGCAGAAAATGACGACCAGCAGGGTCTCGCGCACTTTTGCGAACACATGTGCTTTAACGGAACAAAAAATTTTAAAAAGAGTGAATTGGTGGATTATCTCGAATCCATCGGAACAAAATTTGGTGCTGACCTGAATGCCTACACCAGCTTTGATGAAACTGTTTATAAATTACAAGTGCCGACAGATTCTGAAATGTATGTAACCAAGGCTTTACAGATTCTTGAAGACTGGGCGCATAATGCCACATTTGATTCTGTAGAAATTGATAAAGAGCGTGGAGTTGTTA
>DATEMK010000401.1:0-40447 GCA_035275625.1 Bacteroidia bacterium | reverse complement strand
CGAAGCGCAGCTTACTCCACAATCATTTTTACAATTCCATTTTCAATTCCGCCTGATATTAGTTTTATAAAATACATACCGGGAGGCAGGTTTTTTCTTTCAATTTCAAGAGTATAGTTCTCAATTTTTGAAATAACACGTACTTGTTTTCCCATCACATTATAAATGATTACTTCACTTGCATCCAAGTCTGTTTCTGCAGGTATTGTCAATGTAGCAGTTGAGGTAAATGGATTCGGATACAATTGCAGTTCAGCTTTTGCACCTTCACTCATTAAACGGTTACAATTATTGATAGTAACGGCTTTGGAAAAATACCCTGAATTGGCACATACATTTTGAGCGCGTACTTTTATGTTGCCTGTAGCTGCTGTACCCTCGAAGTTGACATTGATTGAATTAGTTCCCTGGCCGCCTGCAATTGTTGAACCCGTCATCACCGTCCAGTTATACGTGGCTGCTCCGGAGATTACCGGAGTAGTGTAGTTAACCTGTAGTGCGCTGTCGCATACTGTTGCCGGTCCGGTAATTGAAGCAGGAGCAGCCGGTTTTGAATAAACACTCAGGGCTTTTTCTGCACTGCTGTTGCATAATGAATTTGCTTTGACATATACCTTGCCGCTGAGTCCATTGGTAAAATTGACAACTATCGAAGCAGCGGGGGTGGTATATGGTAAGGAAGAGCCGTAAATAGTTGCTCCCGGCACAGTAGTTCGCCACGTGTAGGATACTGCATTTGCAACAGGATTAATGGAATAAGTTCCGCTGGTATTACAATTAGCATAAACAGAACCGCTGATCGGACCGGGAACAGCAGGAGGATTATTATTGATTCTTAATTTGCGCACAGCGCTGGTACCAGTACAATTCACGGCTTTCACTCTTAATGTATCACCGGTAAAAGTGGAATCAAACTGCAGCACTACTATCGTATCAGGAGTTTGTAATGTAGCTGCAGAGCCATTGACTTTAGCGCCCGCAGGTGGATTCCAGGTGTAATATTCTGCATTCGGAACTTTTTTTATGGAATAAACCGCACTTTGCCTGCATGCATTGGTTAAACCTGTTATAACTCCCGGTTTTGAAACAGCAGTACGCAGCACAATGGACTTACAGCTTGCAATACCTGCACCGCAGGCCGCATTGCTTCCCATCACGCAAATATTACCTGATACTGCATTGGCTGCAAAGCTAACGGTAACTGAGTTAGTGCCTTGCCCGTTTGTAACTGTCCCCCCGGTTGGTAATGTCCAGTTAAAGGTAACGCCTGCCTGTGGTGCTACGCTGTAAACATTTCCCGCTGATGAGGCGCAAAAACCGGTGCTGCCTGTAATGGCAGATAATACAGGGCTTTTATTTGCTGTAACATTTATTGTATTTGTAACAACAGTTCCACAAACACCGGTAACCTCGCATACATAGCTTCCGGTTTCAGAAGCAGCCTGTACCTGGCTGAACCCGGTGAAAAAAACTACACCATTTCTTTTCCATGTGGTACTTACTCCGCTTCCATTAATTGTGGCGGTAAGGTTTACGGAACTGTTACAAAACGTAGTGGGCCCATTGGCAGCAAGTGATACAGTTGGCAACGTAAAAGCGGTAATTACCCTGGCCGTAGTTGTAAATGTTCCGCAGGTTGCTGTAACTAAACACGTATATGAACCGGCAGCAGTTACATTGTAAGTAGTGGAGGTTGCTCCGGTTATATCTACCCCGTTATTCTTCCATTGATAGGTGTATCCGGGAGTTGGATTATTATCAGGATAAAGAGACTGGTTGTTTTTTAATGAAAGCAAAATATTTTGTCCTGCACAAATTCCACTGGGTGAGGATGCAATATAAAATCCTGTTACTGATGTGGCTTTGTTCACCGTAAAGTTGTTACTATTACCTGCAACACATCCGGCAGCAGAAGCCTGCACTCTGTAAGTACCTGAATCTGTGGCCTGGTAACTGATTTGAGTAGCTCCGGCTATATTAGCTCCATTTCGCTGCCATTGATAAGTGGTAGTATAGTAATTGGGAGTCGCATTGAGCTGAACATATCCGTTTGGACAAAAAGTGAGAGCAGTATTATATGTTACCGATGCGCCAACGGCAGAACTAACGTAAACATACCGGTAATCAGATGTAACGGTACCGCAGGGAGTGCTTTCAACTACTGAATACCATCCCCCCGGGGCAGATGCAGCATAAGATGACATAGTAGCTCCCGCGACAAGCGAACCATTATGATACCATTGATACGTAATGCCCGCACCTGTGTTTGCCTGCAGGGTAGCCGTCATACCCTGGCATATCGTAATATTTGAAGATGGAGTGATGGTAGCGGTGCAGGGCTGTACACAATCAAGCCGCATATTTTTGATGGTATTTCCTGCATTCGAATTGGCATCAAACAGCAGCAGGTAAGTAGTGCCGGCTGTAAGCGGCCCAAATGTAACTCCCTGGGGATGTTGTGCAACAGCACCTGCACAATTCCAGCCCGATGTGTCGCAGCTGCCCATTGGCTTGTAAAAAAAAGCAATTGAATTTCCTGTATAGTATGAACCGCTGTAATTAGTAAGAAGGTACATCCCGCTTTGAGAAGGTGTGAAGCGATAAACTGCTTCCGAGGAATTATTGGCTATTGACGGGCAATTCATGGTCCAGTTACCGTAATTATCCAGGAGGGTATGCGAATAAGTGAATGTTGATCCGCAGGTCAACACTGGTGCATTTGCACAATCAATACTGGTGCGGAAGGTGATTTTTGCATTGTCGGAGTAAATGGTTCCGCAGGCAGACCGGAGATAAACATCATAAATTACATAGGGAGACAAACCCGTAAGGGTGTAAGGAGAAGTAACATTTGCCACCATGGTTCCATTGCCCCATGTGCCCATGCCCGGTGTGAATCCAGCAGGGCCGTATTCAAGAATTACGGGATTGGGACATGCGCAATTGAAATTTAAAACAGCACTGGTGGATTGAACATTGGATACGGAAAGATTTTTTGCATTTCCGCAGGTTATAGTAAGAGCCGCATTTCCGGTGGTATTGGAATCATAAGGAACTAATATTATATTATAATCACTGCCTGCTGTTAAATTATTAAGTGTAAAATTAAAATGACCGTATTCAACAATATTATAATTTGAAGGGGACTGGTACCCATTCAAATTACAAATACCATTTGATAGCCTCCACAGCGCTGAAATCCCTCCTGCATTAAAAGTGTGGCTGATGTCAATATCATAAGCTGCGCTTGCCGGGGGAGTAAATTTAGCAATATGTTCTTCACCATGCTCACCCGGAAAAAAACCAATGTTGTTCCATAAAGCGGGAGCAAAAACCTGAGTACCCGCCCAGCCAAACGGGTACATTTCCAGTGGAGTTCCCAGCGATCCGTAATCCACTTCGGGGCATTGAGAATAAGACCGGTTACCGAAAACAATAAAAATAGCACAGAGGTAGTACAGCAAGTATAGTTTTTTCATAGAAAAAAATTTAATGAGGGTTTAAGATTGTTAGTTTTTACGCATTATGATGAGCTCATTTACTGATACTTTTAAAAAAGCAAATTTATTTTATTGTTTTCTATTAAGAAATAAGCATAAAGTATGATTTTCTCATGTGAAACCCACAACCCGGCAGGTTATCCGCCTAAGGCGGATTCCTGCTGGGTTTTAAATTTTCTTCTCATTCAAACCAACACCCCAAAATCCTCCTCCAAACTTTTCCCCTGGTTCATTTCATGATAAAACACAACATAAATTTTTTCCTTCAAAAGTTACTCCTTCAACTTTGGGCAGGGTATAAGATTTTTCACACTTATTATAATACTTTAGGATTACTTAGTGCAATCCCAATTTACCGCTTGTCAAATATATTTACCGTTCGTCAAATTTTTCTTTTTTTTTAAACAGCTTGTTCCTACGTTTATCCTAAATTAAAACGCGGAAGCCCAAAAGCGTACAACAGAGTAGGCAACCTAAAATATAACGTTATGAAAAAAATAATTGTAATAGTTTTAATGCTGGTTCTGGTATATTCAGAAAAAAGCCTGGCGGCATGGGCAGTAAGCGGTGCTGCTACGGTATGTGCGAACGGGAGTAATAACAACACATATACGCTTACGGGAAATCCAACAGGCACAACGATAACAAATATCCAGTGGCATACAACCCTGGGTAGTCTCAGCAATAATGTTGTACCCAATGTAACAGTAACCTGGTATGACCAGTGTCCGACAACGGGTACACTTATTGTAGACTGGGTTGAGTACCGGGATAACGATGACCAGCAATTGCATTTAGAGAGCTTCCCTTTCGGGGGAGCAAAAAGTATTACAGTAAAGGGATTGGGAACTCCTGCTCCCTCACCTGCATGGAATTGCACACCTTATAAGTGCAGCACAAGTAATATTACATATAGTATAAGCCCATCCTGTGGTGCAACAAATTATCAATGGCAAATACCAGTAGGATGGACTCCACAAACTCTTCTGAGCGGGCCCAATCAATCAAGTATTACGCTGACCCCCAATGCAACTGGAGGTGGAGTGGTGAGTGTTACAGTTTCTAACACTTCAGGCGGCTGTAACCTTAATAAAACTTATAGCTGCACTGTTACCAGGCCTATTCAACCCCCGGTGTTCACCACCACACAAACCGTATATTGCCTTTCACAGCAGTCCACAGCACAGTTTTGTGTGAATGCTGTTCCGGGGGCAATTGATTATACCTGGACCTTACCGGCAGGCTATACGATCATCGGGCCAACTAATGGAACTTGCATTACTGTGGATTTTCATAACCTGACCCAGACCGGCCAGCTGTGTTGCCGCACTAATATTTCATGCGGGGGATCAAGTGCTAATACCTGTCTGACTGTGACAAGCACAGCTAACCCGCAATTCGCAGTTGACATTGTGCCTCACCCCGGTCACTGCGACTATGTATTAAAAGCCTATACTTATACGCCTAAAATCACTCTTTATACATGGAAGTATAAAAAAACAACCGCAGGTACTTACACAACAAAAACAACAGCTATTGATCAATGTAACACATGCCTTCTGCAGGCTTCCTCCTCCTATAACTATATTGTTACCTTGACTAATGAGTGCGGAGCAACAGGAAGCCAAACAGGCATTATAAACACACCTCCTCCGTGTTGGTTGCGAGAATCGAATACGTCAGTCAGCGAAGACCTTGCTGAACAAAAAATTTTTCCAAATCCGGCCGCTGAATATTTTAATATTCGCTTTATTGCTGAAGATGCTCAAAATCTGAACCTCGAAATTATTGACGTCCGGGGAAGGATCGTAATTAAAAACAAGATGGCAACCGTTGAAGGCGAAAATAAAATTACTGTCAATACGTCCAAGTTGACCAATGGTATTTACTCCGTCCTTTTAAAGGGCAATTCTGTGAAATTGCGTGAGCGTTTAATCATTGCCCGTTAAATCAATTTATGAAACGCTCAACCCGGCAGGTTAACGCAGTTTCCTGCCGGGTTTTAATTTCCTTCTCTTTCAAACCAACACCCCAAAATCCTCCTCCAGACTTTTTCCCTGGTTCATCTCATGATAAAAGACAACGTAAATTTTTTCTTTCAAAAGGTCATTTCTGAATCTTTTAATCTTCTCATTTATCCCGCCTAACCCCGCTGTAACGGATCAGGTAAAGCACATTTGCATGAAAAGATTCCTTCATGTGTTTTAGGAGACGCCTCTTCCAGTCAAGTGAGCTGCTCTTCCAGTCATGTGTGCTCCTCTTCAAGGCATGTGAGCTGCTCTTCAAGTCAAGTGAGTCGCTCTTCAAGTCAAGTGAGCCACTCTTCAAGTCATGTGAGCTGTTCTTCAAGTCATGTGTGCCCCTCTTCAAGTCAAGTGAGTCGCTCTTCTAGTCAAGTGAGCTGTTCTTCAAGTCATGTGTGCCCCTCTTCAAGGCATGTGAACTGCTCTTCAAGTCAAGTGAGTCGCTCTTCTAGTCAAGTGAGCTGCTCTTCAAGTCATGTGAGCTGTTCTTCAAGTCATGTGTGCCCCTCTTCAAGGTATGTGAGTTGCTCTTCAAGTCAAGTGAGCTGCTCTTGCAGTCAAGTAAGCCGCTCTTCACGTCATGTGAACTGCTCTTCAAGTCATGTGAGTTGCTCTTCAAGTCAAGTGAGCCGCTCTTCAAGTCAAGTGAGATACTCTTCCAGTGTAAAGACACAATGAGATAAAAATAAATCATTTACTGACTTAGCCATCCCTTTGGGAAAATATTAAATAATTTTACTTTGTGCTTTCGAAGGTTTCTGAATTCCTGAAAGGAAGAGCTGAGGAAGTACACAAGGTTTTATTCAACAATAAATTTTTCAGATAGAGCCTTCCCATTGCCATACATCCTTAACAGGTAAATTCCTTTTGAAAATCCGGTAAGCGGTATTTCAAAATTATTCTCTTCATGGCTTTCTGCAAATGATTTACTGGCAGCATTTTGTCCCCCGGAGTTTATAATATCAATTTTGAAGACGCTCACCTCTCGTCTTCGTCTGACGGGCAGCCTGTGAGTGACGATTCGCAAAAAAAACTTTAATAATTTTTAAATACAACAATTTTTTTTCCATGCGAAAGATATAATTTATTCAAATCATAATATTTATTCAATTCTTCTATGTCATAGTCCAACCGGATGTATACCAAACCAAAAAAATTTTTTTCAAACGCCTGCGCTAAGTAAGAAACAGATTTTTCGTAATCCTTTTTCAAAGAATAATAACAGGCAAGATTATAATGACGATAAGCCTCGGAAACAGCAGTATCATTTAAAATGACACTATCAGGAGGCATTCCTGCTGTCAGCATCGAATCGGGAGGATAACCCAATCTTATTTTAGCTTTAAAAACCTCGATGCTGTTTTTGGCGGTCGAGTCAATACATAATTTGAAATATTTATTTGCTGCTTCTTTTTGCCGGTTTTTCAAATAACAACATCCCAAAGCATAATAGTTGTATTCAAATTCCTTTCCTGATTTCTGCAGCGAGTTGAATTGATCAACCGCATCCTCTAATCTTCCCAGTTTGTTATAAAGAAGAGCCTTGTAATAACCAATGCAGGAACGATCACACCAGCGGATCCCCTGGTAAGACATATATTTTCCTGCAAAATTTATATCCCGCAGCGCATCCTCATATTTTTCATTATAGATATAAATAAATCCCCTGAGCATAGCTGCCACTGCATTTGCTTCCTCTGCCCTCATGGCGTCTTTCACAAAAGAGGCCGCTTTATCAACTTTTCCCAGGTAAAGACAGCATATAGCTTCGTTTAAAAATGTATATACATAAACAATTTCACTGACCATTATTAACCTGTCAAAATCCATTTCTGCCAACTCGTATTCTCCTGAATTCATGTGAGCATATGCTCTCAGGAGAAGTGATCTTTTAACATATTTCTGTTCAGCAATTTTCTGTGAAAAAAAATCAATTGCTTTTTGATATTCATGTGCATTGTAGAAAACAACGCCCTTTTTAAGAGGATCACATGAAGTCAATGACAGTAGCGTAACAGTAATAAGGTATAAATAAAAAACCCGTGTTCTCACAAATTCTTTTTGAGAGCGAAAGTAAAACAAAAAAACTCAAGTCTTATTTCGCAGACATATTGCGACAAACATTTGTTCCCTTTCCATCATTGTTTGTGTCTCTCCCTCTCGTCCTCGTCTGACAGGCAGCCTGTGTGTATGGGACGAGGATGTTTTCGCCATTCTTTGTACCCCCTCAAACAATTTCAAACCAATACCCCAAAATCCTTCTCTAAACTTTTTAGTTAAAAGTTAAAAGTTACAAGTGAAAAGTTAACAGTTAATAGTTTTTGCTTTAGGAGAATATTAAATAATTTTACTTTGTGCTTTCGAAAGTTTCTGAATTCACGAAAGGAGACTCAGAAAGTACACAAACCTCGGTAGGACGATCCTGCAAAGACAAATGCCAAGACCATACACTATCATACTAATTTTTTTGATCTTTATTTATTCCTGTTCCGACAATACTTCGCATTACGACAGACACCACGGTATTAAAATACTAACCCGTGGTCCAAGGGGAAGTAATTACACCGATTCCACCGGAAAGGAGTTTGGGTTTAGAATATTTAAGACACATATAATCAACGACACAGTTGTGCAGGCAGAGTTAACCATTAATTTTTCCAATGATTCTGTATTGCTGATACCAAATGACAGCATTCCGTCCCTTAACATACCAACATCAGACAGGTATGTAAAAGTTTTTTTGTTCCCACGCTCAATGACACCTGACAAACATGAAGAGGTTTATAATTATGGCATTACAGGAGTAGAATCCTTTTTAGATACATGCCTGGGCAAACCGACATTTCTGAAAATAACTCTTCAGCCAAAGCAAGATTATATTTTATATACAGGAGCACTTCTTTATCCTGCATTTGGAAGCGCCCGTTCAAAACTGTTCATCAATGGACAAAACCTTGTCTATAAAATACTGATTGAACCACAACTCGATTCTGCATTAATTCCCTGCGGACAAATTGTTTTCAAAAAATAACTTTGGCATTATTTATTTCCCCACAAACAATTTCAAACCAACACCCCAAAATCCTCTTTGTTAGTGAATAGTTAAAAGTTAAAAGTGAATAGTTTTCCTTTTGGGAGAATATTAAATAATTTTACTTTGTGATTTCGAAAGTTTCTGAGTTCAGGTTCGATATAGCCCCGAAGTGACTCCTATGAAGCTATCGGAAAGGATTTTCAGAAAGTACACAAACGAACAAGAACAAAACAAAAAACCCCACTCATGCGAGCAAGGTTTTTCTTTAATTCTTGATTACTGCCTTCATTTTAGGGTAAATGTCCCGATGACGTGTACATTTGTACGAGTCATCGGGACAATTGCCTTGAGGTGTGTTCTGTTTTTTTAAATTATTGAATAAAGATATTTTTTCTCAGGAGCGGTGCTTCACTCTTATTCAGAATTTCCAGCAAATAATTTCCTCCTTTAATTTCTGAAGTTGAAAATTCAATTTCATTACCCTGTAATTTTAAATTTTGTGATTTAATTAACCTGCCATTTAAATCAAAAAGAGAAATGGTCAGTTGTCCGGAAACATTTTTTTTGAAGCGTACAAAAAACTTGTCGTTTACAGGATTCGGAAAAATAGAAATATCGTTTGAAATATCATTTTCTTCAACACTTGTTGTAACCGGACCATACTCCCAAAATTCAGCTCTGTCTATACCTCCATTATAAATATCATCTGAGCCGGTACCCATGTAACCACGATTGCCAATGGAAAATGTTACAGTTTTTATCAATCCTTGCCCCGGAAAGCCTGCAATTGGCGACCAGGCATCGGTTGGGGGATCGTAAGAATAAAAATCAGTAAAAACTGATACATCAGTACAGCCTACACCTACATATCCTTTCCCGTTAAATGCAAATGCCGATGCGGCTGTCCTTGCCGGGCCGGGAAAATTTGCCTTTTGTATCCACGTGTTGGCAATGGCATCATATTGCCACAAATGGTTTGTATATAGTGTAAATTGTTGCCCCCCACAGGCAACATATCCATAGTTACCAACAGAAAACCCGGTTGCTGTTGATCTGGGTTGTCCTCCTATATCGGCTACTTGCGTCCACGTATCATTAGTTATATCATATTTCCAGAAGTCTTTTTTATAGGGTGCATAGCCTGTACCAATGTAAGCAAAATTATTTATAACAAAACTTGCTGCATCATACCTTGCTGAACCTCCAAAATTTGTTTTCTGAAGCCAGGTATTTGTTAAAGGATTATATTCCCATAAATCATTAAGCTGGGGAACCCATCCTAAAGTAATATATCCTTTTTGATCAACTGCAAAACCGCTTGCACCATATCGTGGAGGACCCGCAAAGTTGGCTTTTTGCGCCCACACATTAGTTGCCTGGTCCCATTCCCAGAAATCATTATGATATGTGTAAACACTTCCAACATGCGTTATACCTGTTCCGATATAACCTTTGGTTCCTATAGAGAAGCCGGCACCCGCATACCTGCCGCCTCCCCCAAAATTTGCTTTCTGAGTCCATACATATGTTTGCGCTTTGGCAACACTATTTAATAAAATAATTGCTGCAATAAGCAAAATCTTTTTCATCCTGATTTTTTTTAAAGGGTTAATAACAAGCAAAAGTATTAAAAAAATAAAAAGCGCACGTTTTCATCCCCTTCTCCTCCCCGACTGACGGGGCTGCCTGTGTGTGAGGGACCAGGATGTTTTCGCAATTCTTTGTCCCCTCAAACAATTTCAAACCAACACCCCAAAATCGTCCTCCAAACTATTACCCTGGTTCATCTCATGATAAAGCACAACTTTGTTAGTGAATAGTGAATAGTGAACAGTGAATAGTTTTACCATTCCCTCTTTCATTCTCATTTGCAACGATGGGGATCAATTAACCTTAATTAACCTTAATTATAGTTCTGTTAACATCAATGGAAGATTTCCGCGTCTACATTTGTCAAAAAAATAAAGGACATGAAAAAAATAATTCTGACACTTTCAGCGGTTGCAATAGCATGCTTTGCCACTGCACAAACAACCGGAAAAATAGCTTACGATGAAAAAGTAAAGCTGCAAATTAAATTGGAAGGCAACGGTAACGAAGATATGATGAACTCTCTGCCGAAAGAGCGTACCCTGCAAAAAGAATTGTATTTCACACAGGATGCATCGTTTTATCAAAATGACAAAGCCAGGAAAAAAAGCCAGGACATAGAGCAGACATCTGGTGATGGCGGACAGGTGATGATTAAAATGAATGAACCGGATGATAAAGTTTATTGTGATTTAAAAAACAATAAAAAAATTGAACAGCGTGATTTTATGTCGCGGATGTTTTTAATTGAAAGTGATTTGAAAACGATGGAATGGAAGATGACGGGTAACCAGAAAATGATTTTGAATTATCCCTGCCAGGAAGCGGTGCTGAAAGACTCAGCCAAAAAAGTTGTCGCCTGGTTCACTTCAGCAATACCTGTTTCAACAGGACCTAACGGTTACGCAAATTTACCCGGACTCATTTTAGCTGCAGATATTGACAGCGGTAAAGTTGTGATCACCGCAACTACTGTTGACCTGAAAGACTTTGATGCTAAAATAATGGTTCAGCCGACAGAAGGAAAGAAAGTAACCAAGGAGCAATTTGAAAAAATTAAGAAAGAAAAAAGAAAAGAGATGCAGCAGGAGTTTGGCGGCAATGGAAACGTGATAATTAAAGTCAGGAACTAATCTTCTTTGAAAAATGAAAATACGTTTACTGATCTTCCTTTTGTTTTTTTCTTCCCAGCTATATGCACAACAGCTGAACTTGCGGGGCGAAGTTGTTGATGATAAAGGTGCACCGCTTGCGTATTCCACTATTACGTTATTGCACCCGGAAGATTCCACGCTTGCATTTTATGGAATTACGAATACGGAAGGGCATTTTGAAATCAAAAATATTTCGGCAGGAGATTATTTATTGCAAACAGCTTTTATAGGATACAAAACTATTTACAGGAACATAAAAATTCCTTTTGAAAATAATGATGTGGGTGCGCTGGTCATGAACCCAAATTCCATTGATCTGAAAGAAGCGGAAGTAACGGCTGAGCGTATCCCAATTCTCATTAAGAAAGATACTGTTGAATACAATGCAGATTCTTATAAAACAAAACCGGATGCCGCAGCGGAGGATTTGCTGAAGAAGCTGCCTGGTGTGGAAGTGGACAGGGCCGGAAATATTAAAGCGCAGGGAGAAGATGTAAAAAATGTTCTGGTAGACGGAAAAGAATTTTTTGGAAATGATCCGAAAGTTGCAACAAAAAATCTTCCTGCTGATGCGGTGAGCAAAGTGCAGGTGTATGATAAAAAATCTGACGAAGCTGAATTGACAGGTATAGATGACGGCACGCGAAATAAAACAATCAACCTTCTTTTAAAAGACAATAAGAAAAGCGCCTGGCTGGGTGATATACAGGCGGGAGGCGGAACGGATTCCCATTACCAGGCTTCAGCGAAAGCATACCGTTTCACCAGGCAAAGTCAGTTTGCGGTTTTAGGAATGCTGAACAATATAAACCAGTTTGGTTTTACCTTCCGTGACTATCTTGATTTTAATGGCGGCATACGAAGCATGATGAATGGCGGAAGTGATTTCAGGATGACGATAGAAGATGATGGCAGTTTTCCCATCAATTTCGGGCAGCCGGTTACGGGACTGATTACGTCCGGTGCCGGAGGATTGAACTATACGTATGAAAGAAAAAAAGACAACCGTTTTAACATCAGCTATCTTGGTAATGGCGCTGATAAAAAACTTTACGAGGAAACAACTACTCAGAATTTCACTCCTGGTAATTCATTTACTATGAATGAAACGCTGGATGAAAAAGATAAAAACCGGGCGCACCGTTTTAATCTCGGCTGGCGGAATAAAATGGATTCAACACAGAACCTTATTCTGAACGGAAGCGCATCGTTGAATAACGGAAGCAACAATGCAAAATCAATTGCAGAAAATTATGCAGATGAAACGCTGGTAAATAGCCTGAACAGCACAACAAGTGATGATGCAGACGGTGTTTCAGGAAACGCTCATCTCTCCTATCTCAAAAAAGGAAACGGTAACTGGAAACTGTTTAAGCTGGGAGGAGATGTTTCCGGCTCACACAATCTTACAAAAAATGAATGGCAAAATCTTACTCAATATTTTGCGTCAAACGAATTGTTAATTGAAAACCGTTTCCGGGAAAAAAAATCGGACAACATAAGGTATTCGGCTAACGTATCCGTTACCCGAAAAATAATGAATGAATGGTATATAGTTCCTGAAATAAAAGCAGGCGCTTCCGATGAAACCCTGAACCGTCAGCAGGGAACTCCTCCTGGCAATGAGGTAATTATTGATTCGCTAAGTCCGCGTTTCAGAAATGAGTATCAATGGCTGCGCCCGGCATTAAGCTTTAAAAAAAGCAGTGATAAAACGCAGTTTAATTTTACTGCACGGATTGAAACCGGACGAATGAGCAATATATTGAACGAAGAAGAAAAAATCAACAGCAATGTTTTTTATTTTATTCCGCGATTATCATGGGAGAATGAATACAGAACAAGCCACCGGCTGCGTGCGTTTTATGAATCGTATGTCAACGCTCCCGATGCACAGCAATTACTCCCGGTTGCTGATAATATGAACCCGCTTCAAATTTTTAGAGGAAACCGAAATTTAAAACCTGAGCATCTTCATACCCTACAGTTAAACTGGATTATGTTCGACCAGTTTTCATTCACTTCTGTTTTTGCAGGAATAGGCGGAACATATACTAAAGATAAAATCAACTGGTCACGGTCTATTGATAATAATTTTAATCAAACGCTGACCCTGGTAAATGTCAGCAACGATTACCGGGCTGATGCTAATGTAGATTTCTCCACTCCTATTCGCAAGCTGGGAGTAAACATTCATACAAGCGCCCGTGAAACATATAACCGCGGAATTAATTTTGTAAACGGAATTCAAAACATCAATACAAATTTCATTCATGAACTGACATTGAGCTTTGATAACCGGAAAAAAGAAAAATGGGATGTGAATACCGGCAGCACTATACAGTTTACTAATGCGCGATATTCCTTAGAGCAATCGCTCAACAACAAT
Organism: Bacteroidia bacterium; assembly: GCA_035275625.1. Classification (GTDB taxonomy): domain Bacteria; phylum Bacteroidota; class Bacteroidia; order AKYH767-A; family OLB10; genus DATEMK01. The sequence continues at coordinate 26,756 of DATEMK010000401.1, read as the reverse complement.
TATTTTAATATCACTTATTTTTCTGAGCTGAGCTTTACGCCAAACGATCACTGGCATTTTTCTGCTACTGCCGATGTAACCCAATATAATGCGCGCAGCTTTAATGAAAGTGTCAGTGTACCTTTGTTAAGGGCAGAAGTGTCCCGTTATTTTCTTAAATCAAACAGGGGCGTACTCACATTAGAGGCATTTGACATCCTGAATAAAAATACCGGTATCAGCCGCATCAGTGAAATGAATTATCTGCAGCAAAGGCAATCAAACATTATCGGCAGGTATGTAATGCTGTCTTTTAAATACCGGTTGAATAAATTTGATAGTAATGGAGGGTTGGATGTGAAGGTGAACCGGAGGTGATAACCAGTTTCCCTGTTATTGAAATATATTCGTGTAAGACGGTTGCCTAAAAAAATTATAGCAGTTTCCGGTTTATAAAAAAAGCTGCACAATAACCCGTGCAGCCTCTTAAAAAAATGGGAATCACAGCTTCTTTTTTACCGTTATAGTTACTTCTGTATGAGCGGTTCGCTGGTAATCATCAGCTCTTCCTTACCTGCAAGATGAATAACTGTCTGGGAGTTTCTCCCTTCAAGATATTCTATTTGATCTGTCTCAATAATTTTATATCCTATAGGGTCAGGAATGGCAAGCTGAGTGCGATCCGTGTCCTTGGTTTTCATTGGGGGACATGCCTTTGAGAGCTTTTGTATGTAAAGTAAAAAAACGGGCAATTATTGTGTTTCAATAATAAAATATGTGCAATGGATAACGTCTTGTTACAGGTTTATGACAGTAAATAAAACGGGCTTAATCAAAGGTGAGCGGGATTGGGTTTTATTTTGGGAGTTAGGGGAGCGTTACTGAATTTTGATGTTAAGTTATGCAGTTTATACCGGTACAAAATGAGTTGTGGAATATTTACAGAGGAGTTGTTGAATATTTTTATATTTGCTTAAATATCAGCAACTTCTTTGGGAAGAGAGTTGTAAATATTTAAATGTTATCGGTAATGCTATGACACCTTCACTTTATGAACGATATAACTCTTATGAAAAGCAAGAACTTTTTAAGATACTTCTCCGTCCGGAAGATTATCAAAAAGAAGCAGTAGAGACAGCTAAGAGAATAGTCAAAGAAAAGGATTGGACTGGCGAATACGAAAAAATCCTTGCTGAGAATAATGCAATTATTGAAAAGCAAGAACAAGAACTACAAAAGGAAGTTGAAGAAAAGGCTGCATTTTACAAAAAGGCTGTGGAATTTCATGAGCAGAGAAATTCATTTCAAGTAAGAACATCAGACATGGCTAAATTTGAAGGCGCTTTGATACAAAACAATATTGATTTTTATAGAGAAGATAAACATGTGGGAGTGCAATTAGATTCATATCCTACACAGACATATTATTTTAAGGATAAGGATATAAAAGAAGTTGATAGAGTCACAAAAGAAATTGGTTTACGAGCGGCAACTTATCTTGACCCTCAACCTTTCTTTAGATTTGAATTGAAAGTTTTGATAATTGTTTTAATTGTAATCGCAGTTATTTTTGCTTTGCTGAGGTGAAGCACTACCGATAACTAAGATTAAAAGAAACCTGCCGGCAGGCAGGTAAATAAAGATGAGAGCATTCCCGCCCATACCGAACGGTACGTTCGGACGGGAAAACCCTTCTTTTTTTACTTCTTTAATCTCTTCTTCGTTATCTGCAATGCTTGGGGACACTGCTAACTTTGAACTGGCTGCAAGAAACTAACTGAAATTCCTTTTCTTTGAATCAAAAATAAATTGACAAACTTGATAGCAACTAAAACAGATTTAAGCACACTTAACGACAACCAAAGGAAAGCGGTTGTTAGTGAAGACAAACGACTTTTGGTTTTGGCTGGTGCAGGTTCGGGCAAGACAAAAACTCTTTTACAGAAAATCATTTACTTGATTGAGGAGAAGGGAGTAAGTCCGTCAAGTATTCTTGCAATCACTTTCACAAAGAACGCAACCAATGAAATGCTTGACCGCTTAATCATTTCAGCAGACACAACAGGACAATATGAAAGTATGTTGGTTGACAAAAGCACCAGCAAGGCGGACAAGGAAAGAGAAAGATACAGCCAACAGAAAAAATATAAATGGATTGACGGTTTAACCGTCAAAACTTTTCACAGTTTCTGTTACGGCATCTTGCGTAACTATGGAGTGAACGAATTTGACAACAAGTTTAAAATTATCGGTGAGGAAAAAAGAGACGAGGAAGATGACCTTACAAAAAATGTTGCACCCGAAACAGCTTTTGAAGTAGTCCACAAACTTTTAATTGAACAATGCGAGAACACAGAATTTTTGCTTCAACTCAAACGCTACATATTAGATTACATCATTGACAAAATCCACCTCAAAAAAACAGATGGAAAATATTTGCCGAAAGACGGCAAATATTTCACAACTCTTGACGGGACTAAAGTTCGTTCCAAATCTGAACAGTTTATTGGAGATTGGTTTTATAGACATAGCATCAAATACGAGTATGAGCCATTACTTAATGTTAAGAGTTTTTCCTTTCATCCTGACTTCTACATTCCTGAAGCGAATCTTTACATTGAGCATATAAGCGATAAAAGTTTTCCAATTAAAGATAAAGAAGAGCAATTTAAAGAAGGGAATCTGCTTTTAGTAAAAACCTACGAAAGCATGACAAAGGACTCTGCTTTGTTCAATCACACTTTAGACAGTATTGTAAAAAATCGTTTGCCTGCAAACTATCACAAAACATCTTTACTCAATTATAAAGAGGAATTTAACGGCTACCATGAAAATGTAAAGGACTTCGTTATTCAAATCATGCGAATCATCGACATGATTAAAGTTGAGAACATTGAACCAAAAAAAGTTTTAGAAGATGCACGAAAAGACCAACACGAAAGAGTTAGAAATTTTTATGAGTTAGCAATTCCCATAGTTGAGAAATACAAAACTTATTGCACCGACAAATCTTATCTTGACTTTAATGATTTGATTTCACGAAGCACTTCCTTATTTCATAATCACGAGGACATTGCAAACAAATACAAAAGTAAATACCAATATATTTTAGTTGACGAGTTTCAGGATGTAAATAATTTGCAAGTTGAGTTAATCAAACTTTTACTCACCGACCCAACACAACTGTTTTGCGTTGGTGATGATTGGCAAAGTATTTACGGTTTCAGAGGTTCTAATGTGAGTTACATAGTTGAATTTGAAAATCATTTTCCAAATGCAAAAGTTATCAAACTCAATCTGAATTATCGCAGCACTCAAAACATTGTTGGAGCAAGTAATGAAGTAATCAAGCATAACAAATTCAAAGTTGAAAAGGAAATACATTCATCAAAAAAATCTGAACATAAAATTGTTGTGTATTCGGGCAACAGCGAAGACGAGAACATTCAATTTTGTTTCGACAAAGTGAGAGAGTTGCATGACGATGGACTTACTAATGAAGATATTTTGTTTCTCTACCGCAGAAGTAAAATGTATTCTCCTTACTTCTTTCGTTTCAAAAACGACAACATAAAAGTTCAAGCAAAAACAATTCATGCAGCAAAAGGACTTGAAGCAAAAGTTGTTTTCATTCTTGGATTGACAGAAGGTAACGGTGGCTTTCCCGACATTTGGTTAGAGGACAGAATTTTTCAAGTAATCAAAAAAGCAAATCACGATTTGCTTTTAGAAGAAGAAAGACGATTATTTTATGTTGCAATCACCAGAGCAAAAGACAAACTCTTTTTGATAACAGAGAAAGGAAACGAATCAAGTTTCTTAAAAGAAATTCCCGACATCTTCACAGTTAAGACAAGCATACCAATAAAGTCAGTAGTTGAAAAGGTAATTACTTGCCACAAGTGTTTCAGCCAACTTGAAAAACTTTGGATGGTTTGTCCATATTGCGGAGAGAAAGTAAACGGACAAACAAACGGACAAGAAATAAAATGAGTGCAAACTTGAACCGACAGACCTTCCTGGCGAGAGTAGCACATGCAGATAGCATGCAGATTAAAGAAATAAAAAAAAGAAGGGCTCCCGCTGAAGGATGGGACAAGTTTTGAGAGGTAAACAAAGTGAGTGCCGGCAGGCAGGCTTTTTTTGAATTCAGTTAACCAGAATTGGTGATTGACATAAACATAAAATAAATTCACTTCTGCAGCATGAATTCAACTGTCAATAAAATTTTGCGAATCATCATTTTTGATGATAACAGGAACGTGCGTGAATCAGTCGCGCTTTTATTATCAACTACTGAAAATATGGAGCTTGAAAAACCTCCGGATTTTTTTTAATCCCATCTCCTATTTACAGGGTTTAAGGAGATTTTCCCCATTTGACGCATATTCCAGGCACTAATTCACCAGAATTGGTTATTGACTTTTTTCCTTTTAGCGCACAATTTTGTGTCGTTAAATAATTCTTTATTGAGCCAGTTCAAAACAAGTAAATCAACATTCTGAAATTTATTAAAAATGGAAAAAAAATTATACTCCTGCATCTTTCTTGCATGCCTGCTGTTCAGTTCCGGCACTTTTGCACAGATTACTTTATTAGGTTCTTTTAATCCTTCCAATATTACTTCGTTGTGCGGTATTGGTTATAACCCTGATTCATCACATGTCTGGGTTTACGGATGCAGTGATAGTGATTTCCACTGTTACGATACAGCCGGGACTTTGTTAAACACACTTGCGGCTCCCGGAGAGAATGCAAATGATGTGGACATTGAAATTGCGCCTGAAGCATTGACAATGAACGGCAATTCCATTCCGAAAGGACAAGTGCTTTTCATTAATGGCGAAACGGATTCTGCCGAGATTTATGCTGTTGATAACGTATCAGGAACTGTTACTGATACGCTGTTTTCAGCTTTTGGCACCGATCATGTTGTGGGAGGAGCCTATCATGCGGGACGAAATACTTTTTTTATGGTACAGGATAATGTGCCCGGTGCAACGTTAGAAAATTTGATTGGTGAAGTTGATCCGTTAACCGGTGACACGCTTCAGACTTTTCAAATTACAAACTATTTGGATGTATACTTCGGAGATATGGAAGCCGGGGAAAACGGAAATTTATTTGTTGTAAGCAGTGATAAAGACAGCATTGCAGAATTTTTACCCACAGGAACATTTGTACAAATGCATGCACTTCCTCCTGGCGTAACAGACCTTAGCGGAATTGCACTGGATTGCGATAAAAGTGAAGCATGGGTATCAGGCCATCCGGGTACAGTATTTCATCTCGGTAATTTTCCATGCGGTACAACAAACATTACAGAAATTACGCAACAACAATTTTATTTAAGCGATGTTACTCCAAACCCTTTTAGCTCAGAAATAAGTTTTTCTGTTTTGATGAAACAACAGGGGAAATTAAAAATCACACTTACCAACATGCTGGGCGAAGAAGTGAAAACAATTTATGATGGAAATACAGATGCAGGAAAAAGAAATTTTTCTTTCGCAGAAAAATCATTGGCAACAGGAGTTTATTTTCTGAAAGTTCAGGGCAATGATTTCACTGAATGCAAGCGCATCGTATGCATGAGCCGTTAGTATCAAATTTTAAAAAAGTAATCTCAAAAAGTAACTAAATAAAAACTCAAAAACTCTTTATTATGAAAAACAAAAACTCTTTTAGCAACCTTCGGTTTCACGCGAACCGCCTGCAGGTATTTCTCTGCGTGCTGCTTGCGTGGCTAATGATGACCCTAAATACAACAGCACAAACGCGTTTCACCCGCACCACGTTTAATGCAGCGTATGTACCCATTACTGTTGTTGGTGGTGCAACTTCTTCTACTGCCGCGGGCAATAGCGCAAACCAAACCGGGATACCACTTGGCTTTAGCTTTGGCTATGCCGACAGTACTTTTTCCAGTATTGGCTTAAGCACTAACGGGCTGGTGTGGTTTGATGCCATTGCGCCTTCAACTTCAGCGGTTCATACTTCTATAGTAACAACGTCATCACCCAATCAAAGTCTTTCACCGTGGTGTTCAGATTTGATTGACGATGCATCATCTGATATTTTATACCAGACACAAGGCACAGCCGGCAGCCAAACCTTTACGGTGCAATATACCAATTACCCAACCTTTACAGGTACACCCGGCAGCAACGTGCGCATGAACTGCCAGATAATATTGTATGAAACCACCAATGTTATTGAATTCAGATATGGAACATTAAACATTATTGGCGGACAAACAACTTCAGGTGGCGCTATGATAGGTATGGAGTGGGGCACCGGTGGCAACGGAAAATTTATTGATGCGGTAAGCGGTTCTTCAAGTGTAAGCCATCGCATGTTAAGCCCGTTTAGTGGTTGGCCCAGCTATAACTTCAGGTTTACACCCGGCATACCAACTGCTATTGCCGCAGGCACATATAATGTTGGCGTGGGTCAAACGTATAACAGCCTTACACAAGCCGTTGCCGATGTTAATCACAGAGGCATTTCGGGTGCAGTAACATTAAACCTTACCGATGCGCAATACGATACCACTGCCGCAAATGGAAAAAACATATTCCCCATTTTTGTTGCAACGCCCAATGGCAGTGCCACCAACCTTTTAACCATATCTAAAACTGGTACCCCTGCAACATTAGCCTATCGGGGCTCCAGTGTTGCGTCTTCAGGTGCAGGTTTTGGAACCGGTGTGGGTACTACAACTATAGATCATGGTAATGAACCTCTTCTTGGTGTGTGCGCATCATACACCACCATCAGCAATCTTAACCTCATTACACATGGAGCACCCCAAACGGTTGAAATAGGCTTAGCACAATTTGAATTATTTGGTAACCAAGGTGCACAGCATAACTTTTTTGACAAGATATCGGTTGACCTTGACCGAACAAAAGGAGATGTAACAGGAATAGCTTCTTTCAGCACCACTTCACCCGGAGGTGTTGCAGGAAGTAATTCATTTAATACTTTCCGGGATATAAATATTAAAGACTGTAATGTTGGAATTTCTATTTCCGCCCCAAATAATGCAACAGGTCCGGCTGACCAGGGTAACCAGATTATTACATCATCCTGCAACACCTTCAATTACATTGGCGACCCGAATGTGCCTGATGATATAATTGGAGGAGGAGCTTTTGGAGTTCTGATTACCGGTCAGCAAAATTTTGTTGTGCGGAATTGCATTATTCAAAATATAACGGGCACCAGCACCATTGGGGACGTAGATGGTATTGCGGTTGGGAATTCATGGGGCGCCAATGAAATCAGCAACAACATAATTCGCACATTAAGGCGAAGCAATACCGGGCTTAACTCAGCGCACTATGTTTCAGGCATCAGGATAAATTGGGATAACCAAACAATGAGTTTCAAGATTTTCAATAATAGCATCAGCAATCTTTTATCTTCTTATACCGGTGCTGCCACTTCACTTGCTGCCGTGGTTGGAATTTATTTTGAAGATACAGGTGCTGGTACAGTAACATCAGAAATTTACAATAACAGCGTAAGTATAGACGGAAGCACATTCCCTAATGCGTCTTCGGTTTGTTTATCTATTGTAAGCACCGGTGAAGCATTTCAAATAAAGAATAATGTGTTTGCAAATTTTACCGGTGCACAAACAGGAGTAGCAAATCATGGTTGCTTCTATACCAACTCAGCTAATCAATATGGAAGTGCCAGTTCACTCTCCAATTACAATAACTTTTATTTAGCCAATTTAACCAATGGTTATTTAGGCAGAGCAACTACAACTGATTATACTACGCTTGCAGCATGGCAGGCGGCAATGACGCTTAATCCCGGTTCGGATGCTAATTCACAGGTTGCCAATCCGGGTTTTGTGAATAATGCTACCAATTTACATGCAACAGCAGCATCCATTTCACTTGACGAAACTGGAACTGCAATACCTGCATATATTACTGCTGATATTGATTGCCAGGCAAGAGTGGCGCTTCATGATATAGGTTTTGATGATTTTACGGCAAACCAGCTACCGGCATTCGCCAATGGCGCAAACACGAACATTTCGGTTTGCCAGGGTTCTTCAAATAATTTATTAAACAGTTTGCTTGCTGTTACCGATGCAGATAACGGTCAAACGTTAACATGGAGTGTTATTACCTCTCCGACAAAAGGAACAGCAAACGGATTTCCTGCGAATGCTTCTTCAACGGGAGGTTCAGTTACACCTTCCGGTTTGAGCTATTCCAACAATGGCACTACAGGTTCTGATTTAATAGTTGTGGGGGTATCAGACGGGCAGGCAACAGCGCAGATAAATGTAAACATTACTGTAAATGCAAACCCGGCACCTGCTATAACAGGCAGTACCAGCTTTTGCACAGGCGGCTCCACTACGTTAGATGCCGGATCGGGGTATTCGCTTTACAACTGGTCAACAGGTGCAACCACGCAGACAATTAATGTGAATACTGCAACCACAGTTACCGTTACCGTAACAGACGGCAACGGCTGCACAGGAAGTGATTCAAAGACAACAACAATAGGTGCAGGTTTGACACCGACTATTACAGGCAGCACCAGCTTTTGCTCAGGCGGCTCCACCACGTTAGATGCCGGATCAGGATATTCACTTTATAACTGGTCAACAGGTGCGACCACCCAAACAATTAATGTGAATACAGCAACTACAGTTACCGTTACAGTAACAGATGGCAACGGATGCACGGGAAGCGATTCAAAAACAACAACAATTAATGCGGGTCCGACACCAACTATTACAGGCAACACCGGCTTTTGCTCAGGCGGCTCCACTACGTTAGATGCCGGATCGGGGTATTCACTTTACAATTGGTCGACAGGTGCAACCACACAAACTATTAATGTTAATACTGCAACAACGGTTACCGTTACTGTTACAGATGGCAACGGCTGTACAGGAAGTGATTCTGAAACAACCACGATTATAACAGCACCGGCAGCAGCAATAAGCGGCAATAACAGTATTTGCCTCGGACAGCAGTCTGTTGTTCAATTATCATTTACAGGAATCGGTCCGTGGAGCGGCACTGTTTCTGACGGAAGCAACACTGTTCCGTTTGGTCCGGTCGGAACTACTTCAACTAATGTAACAGTAACTCCCGGCTCAATCGGAACGCATAACTATACAGTCACTGCCTTATCCGATGCTAATTGCGGAAGCGGAAGCGGCACAGGCACGGCTGTTATTATGGTAAGCGGCAGCGCCCCGGCAGGGTCAGTTGGTACGGTTACAACTCCGGCATCAGCGTGCAGCGGTTCTGTTTCATGGTTGCAGGTAAGTACGATTGCAGGTCAGAATGTGCAATATTCCTGGAATACCGGAAGCGGTTCAGGAATAATATTATTCAGTAATAATATCGGAGGTCCCTTCACACCGGGTCCTTTTACGACTAACACACCCGATGTCTATGCACAATTTGGCGCCCCCGTAGCTTCGGGATATTATGTTTGCGTACAGGGCGTTAACAGCTGCGGAAGTACCAATAATAAATGCACCTTTATCCGGGGAAAAGTAAGTGTTCCCGGAACTATCCAGGGCTCTGAAGTTGCCTGCCCGAATGATGTTAAGCCTTACTCTGCAGGCGCATCAGCCGGTGCCACAGTTTATAGCTGGACTTTAGCAGGCTCCGCCACACCGGTAACAAGCGGCCAGGGAACAACTAACGTTTCGGTAACCTTCCCTCCTGCATTCGTATCCGGTCAGCTTTGCGTGACTGCTGCATTAGCCTGTGGCGGTTCATCCACCAGTGCACCACGGTGTATGCTGATCACCAAAAATCTGGCAGTTCCCGGAAACTTTACTTCCGGTCCGGCTAAGGTCTGTCCGGGTGCAACTAATGTTATTTTTACAGTTCCTAATAACCCGGGTGCCAGCAGCTATAGCTGGACATACCCGGCAGGATGCACAGTAAACGGAGCTTCCAACACCAATTCACTTTCACTCAATTTCCCGGTAAATTATTCAGGAGCGCCTCCTGTTTGCGTGACTGCACTCAGCTCCTGCGGTACCAGCGCTGCAAAATGCAAAACTGTTGGCTCATATATCCCATTGATCCCTTCAGCCATACAGGGACCTTCAGCAAATATCTGTAATTCAACAGTCCAGTTTGAAGTTAATACGGATCCTAACGCTACCGCAGGCTATCTTTGGACAAATCCTGCGGGAACAACTATTTCCAGCGGACAGGGCAGTAATACCATTATGCTGAATGTTTCCGGTTCGTTTACAAGCGGAACGCTTTCGGTGGTTGCAAAAACAGCTTCCTGCACACCGGGAAACAGTCCTTCAAGGTCGCTTGTTATCACCGGCAAACCCGCTACTCCTGTTAACATTACTCCAAACCCGCTGACATGGTGCGCAAATGCCACGGTTAATTTCAGCACCACACCGGTTTCTCCTTTGCCAATATATAACTGGACAACGAACAAGGGTGTTGTTACAGCCGGGCAGGGAACTTCCAATGCTGACATCACCTGGACTTCCGGTTTGGGTTTTGTTAAGGTAACAGCAGGCAACACTTGCGGTGTAAGCGCACCAAAGTCAGTGAATTTCACATCATCCTGCAGAGAGGAAGAGGAACAATTGACCGCAGGCAGTATGCAATTGGCAGTGTACCCAAATCCGGCTCATGATAAAATAACGGTGAGCATAGACGCAAAAGAGAAATCAGCTTTGATATTGCAGCTTACCGATATTACAGGAAGAATTGTGCATTCAGAAAGTCAATCTGCAATAAAGGGATTGAATACATATCAATTTGAATTGAATCAGCTTGCGAGAGGGGTTTATATACTTGAAGTGAAATCAGCTTCTGAGAGCTGGAAGACGAAGGTGGTTGTAGAATAAAAAAAGAATAAGAAGTTAACATTAGTTTTAATCCCTTTCAGAAATGAGAGGGATTTTTTTATAATTCATCCCGGAAAGCTACCGGGACGTGAGCAGTAGTTTTAGAATAATTTATCTTATCAAACTTACTCTTCCTTCGAATGCGTGTGGTTTGTCCCTTAAATCCCGCGTCTGAATTTTGTAAACATACACACCCTCCGGACTATCTAACCCGGTATTATCCTGTTTTCCATTCCATTTTGAATTCAGCTTATTTCCTTCAAAAACCTTTCCGCCCCAGCGGTTAAAAATAAAAATTTCAAAATCCCTGATATCAAATCCTGAAGCAAAAAAGAAATCATTTTTTCCGTCACCATTCGGGGTGAAAGCATTGGGGACATAAAAAGTAAATTCACTGTTAATCGTTACTTCATTCCAGGCAGTGTCAAGGCAAAGATGGCCGGTGGATACAATTAATTGCACTTTAAAAGTACCCGTGTCGCTGTACATATAGACAGGGTGCTGCAAAACCGAGGACCCGGAACCATCTCCAAAATCCCATTTCCATGCAGCGGCAAGAATGCTTTCATCTTTGAAAGAAATCTGCGGATTAAATATACTTGCTTTTTCAGGATCGAGGCTGAATGCAGCTTCAGGCAATGGATAAACATTCACAGCACCCGGCATTGTAAATAAATCCGCGCAGTTTGCGGGTGTAGTCACCGTTAGAGTTACAGTATAGCTTCCGCTCAGTGTGTATTCATGCACCGGGTTTGCGACAGATTGATGCGGGCTGTCATCTCCAAGATTCCAATTGTAAACGGATCCCTGCGGAGTAATGGTCTGATCGAAGAAATTAACTGTAAGCGGCTGGCATCCTTCTGCAGGAACCGTTGTAAAATTTACAACCGGCAACGGATTAACTTTTATAGTAACGAAACCAGTTGCATCCGGTGCAGTACAATGATCACTAACGGAAGCCATATACGTTGTTGTTGTATCCGGGTGAACAGTGACCTGCTGTGAAGCTGCATTAACCGGGTTCCAGGAATAGAAATACGGTCCACCATTTCCCCCGGATGGCACAACCGAAATCACAGCACTTTCCTTCTGGCAAATTGTATCACCAGGCGAAACCGCAATTTGTAATGGCGGATGAACAAATACATAAGAAGTACCTGTATTGGATAAACAACCATTGGTGTCTGTTGCCTGAACCGAATAAATTGAGGTGATAACAGGTGTTACCTGTATTGCCTGGGTATTTTGTCCTGTGCTCCAATTATAAATATAGGAACCGGCCCCTCCGCTTGCATTGCATGTCAGCGTTGACTGCTGACCAATACATAATGTATCAACAGGATTGACTGATACGACCACAGGAGTTGGTTCGGTAACTGAATAGGAAATTTGTTTGGTGCAACCATGAGCATCCGTCACTGTAACAGAATAAGTTCCTGCTGAAAGATTTATTGCAGAAGATTGCACACTTCCGTTTGACCAACTGAACACATAGGGGGAAACTCCACCGCTTGCATTCAGGTTAACAGCTCCATTTGAATAACCGTTACAGGATACATTGCTGACAATTGCATTTACAATGATTTCATCCGGAGAAGTAACAGTTGCAGTTTTCTGCAGAGTGCAGCCGTTTAAATCAGTAATCATTACTGCATAATTTCCGGCAGTCAGTGAATTCGCTGTATTACTGTTAATGTTACCATTGCTCCACGAATAAGAATAAGGTGCATTTCCTCCGTTTGGAATTACAATAATGCTTCCGTCATTTCCGCCAAAGCAATTTACATCGTTAACCTGAAGTTGTGCAACAACAGGTGCCGGGGCAGTAATAATGATGGAATGGTTTTTTGTACATCCGTGTGCATCACTAACGGTAACTGTATATGTTCCGGCAGCAAGGTTATTTGCAAAATTAGAATTGCTCACAAGCGGCAGCCAGGAGTAGGAATAAGCAGCGGTACCGCCTGTAACAGTCACACTTGCTGAACCATTGGCAGAGCCTGCACAGGAACCGTTATTGGAAGTATGTGTAATAACAATATCCAGCGGCTGTGTTAAACTGACAGAATCACTTAGTGCACAAAGGTGATCATCAGTAATTGTAAAATAATAAGTTCCCTGAATAAGCCCGGCCAGTGAAAAATTATTTGTCACACCGTTTGACCATTGAATGGAATAATTCGGAGTGCCACCCGCTGCAACAACATTTACAACACCATCTGAAGAACCAAAGCAATTGGGATTTGTTTGTGATGATGAAGCACTTAGAATTGCAGGCTGAGAAATGGTAATATGGATAGTATCACGGCAATTATTGGTATCCGTTACCTGCACAATATAATTACCCTGTGATAAATTAATAAACAAATTATTCTGCTGCTGATTTGTATCAAGAGAATATATCAGTGTTCCGTTCCCGCCTGCAGCAGTAATTGAAATACTTCCGTCATTGCCACCGTAACAATTTACATCTGTGCTCACATAATTTGAAATCTGCGGTCCTGCAAGATCAGTGATGCTTGCCTGGTGAATAGTTTTACAACCATTAGAATCTTTCACTGCAATATTGTAAATACCATTGTTCATTGAAGCATAATTTGCCTGTGTTGAAAAAACTAAACCGCTGTCAATAGAAAACAGGTACGGTAGTGTTCCTCCGATTGCATTCACTGAAATGTTTCCGTTTTGATTGCTGCATGTTTCATTCAGAACAGATGCATTCAGCATTAATGAATCCGGTTCGGTGATCTGCAAAGGTGAATTTGCAATACAATTATTCTGATCCTGTACAATAATGTTGTAAAGCCCCGCACTTAAAGCGGTAAAAATATTTGATGACTGGTAAGTTGTTCCGTTATCAATACTGTAATTTAAGTTTCCGGTTCCGCCTGAGGCAGCTATATTTATTTCCCCGGTTTGATTGTGGAAGCAGGTGAGATTCTTTTGAGAAACCGAATTGATTACAGGAGCCAATAAATTATTAACAACAACTGTGTTTACAGCAATGCAATTATTAAAATCTTTTACAACAACAGTATATGTCCCCGCAAGGAGATTAACGAATACGGGTGAAGACTGATAATTTATACTGTCAACAGAATACAGGTACGGAACTGTTCCACCTGTCACACTAAGCGTGATTTCTCCGTTGCTTTGTCCGCAGGCTGCATTGATCACCTGCTGATTTATTACAATGGGATCCGGTTGCAGGATATCCGTTGAATCTGCAAACCGGCAATGAGCAGTGTCTTCAACAACAATAGAATAAGTGGAAGCAGGAAGGTTTGAAAAAATATTCGAAGATTGGAAAGTCATTCCGTTGTCAATGCTATAAGTTAAAGCACCAGAGCCACCTGTTGCATTAATCACTATAGAACCGGTACTAATGCTGTTGCACAACAAGTCAGTTGTATTTACAGATTGGATAGATGGGCCGTTCAGGTTGCCTACTATCGTATTAAAATCTTTCGTACAACCTAAAGAATCTTTCACAGTGACAACATAGTTCCCGGAAACAAGATTTATGAAACTTGTGTCGGCAGAAAAAACTCCGGAATTATTGATGCTGTATGTCAGTGGTCCGACTCCTCCTGATGCGTTGATATGAATAGATCCATTATTGAAACTGCAGTTTGCCGGAACAGTTTGATAGCTCAACACCAAAGGCAACGGCTGATTAATTGCAACAATTGTATCGGCCATGCAGCCATTCGTATCAGAAATAATGATTGAATAATTTCCTGCTGCAAGACTGTCAAATACATTTGACGATTGAAAAGCCAGCCCGTTATCATTGCTGTAAGACAATGTGCCGCTTCCACCGGAAGCATTAATTGTTATTGTGCCATCATCAGAGGTATTACATAGCTCATCAGTTGAACTGACCATATTTATTGCCGGTGCCGAAAGAAATGAAACGAAAGCAATGACTGAATCTGAACAACCATTAGCATCCGTTACAAGTATGCTATAAGCGCCTGAATCAAGCGAAGTAAAAACTGAATCAGCAATAAATAAACTGTTGTTGATGCTGAAAAGATAATTTGCTGTTCCTCCTGTCACACTTATAGCTACGGAACCATCGTTTCGGTCGCACTTTTCAGGTATGGTTAAATTTGCAATGGTTAAAGGGGCCGGTTCGCTTACATTAACCGTATCAATAACGAGGCAGTTGTTGCTGTCGCTTACGACAATATAATAAACTCCCTGGGCAAGCGAATCAAAATTGTTTGAACTGAAAAGATTGGCGCCTCCGTCTATGCTGTAGAACAACTGACCGGTTCCCCCTGAGGCATTGATAGAAATACTTCCGTTGCTGAAACCGGTGCAGGATATATCAGTAATTACTGACTGGTTAATCACCGGGGAGTTATAAATGCCGACAGAAGCTGTGGCGCTGTCCCTGCAGCCATTTGTATCCAGGACATAAATAAAATAATTTCCTGAAAATAAATTTAGAAAATTTGAAGAAGTAAAAAAAGTGTTTCCGCTGTCAATACTGTAAAGTAATACTCCGCTTCCACCTGCGGCAGTAAGAGAAATTGAGCCGTTTGCCATTCCGTCACAAATCTGAGGAGTGGTGAGCGTATCTGTTATTCTCGGACCGGGAGCCTCATTAATAGTTATGATAGCGGCTTCAATGCAGCCATTCACATCCTTCGCAACAACTTTATAATTGCCTGCCGTAAGACCATCAAAGACATTTGATGAATCGAAAGTCACTCCTCCATCAATACTGTAAACAAATGGAGTTGTGCCGCCCGAAGCATTCATGGTAATAGAACCATTTATCAAACCACAGCGGGCATTAAGAGATGAAGCAGATAAAACAACAGGTGATGGTTCTGTGATAATGAAAGATGAAGTTGTGCTGCACCCCTCATCGTCCTTAACAACTACGTTATAGGTTCCTGCGGCAAGAGGGCTGAAGCTGCCTGCAGTGGAGAAAGTTGCGCCACCGTCAATACTGTATTCAATAGGAGCAATTCCACCTGTGATAATAATATCAGCTGCACCTGTAACAGTATTGCTGCATAAAGCATTTGTAATGTTATAAGATGTAACAACAGGTGTTGTGGAACCCACGACACTGGTAGCGTGGGCGACCGTGCATCCGTTAGCATCACGTACACTAACAACAAAGATTCCCGGGGGCAGATTTGAAAATGTTCCGGATGATTGCCATGTGATGCCCATGTCAATGGAATATTCAAATGGCGGAACTCCCAAACCGTTGGCAACACTGAAAACAGCTATACCATTATTTAATCCGCAGGTAGTTTTGAAGATTTGTCCGCTGATAACAATTTTCAGGGGTTCAGTAATCACCACCACCTGGTTGGACCGGCAATTACTCTGGTCTCTGACAATTACAAAATAAACTCCGCCAGGAAGGTTATTGAACGTATTGGTATTGTAAAATGTCGCTCCGCTGTCAATGCTGAATTGCAAAGTCCCGGTTCCGCCATTTGCACTAATAACAAGACTTCCGTCTGAAGAATTGAAACATGTTAAATTTGTTACAGAAACGTTGTTAATAGAGGGTGCATTCAAATTATTCACGACAGCTGTATCACTGGCAATGCAGCCGGTGGAGTCTGTTACCTGCACAAAATACATACCTGCACCGAGCAGGTTAAAAGTATTTGATAATTGGAAAGTCTGTCCCATGTCAATGCTGTATGACAGTGTTCCCGATCCCCCGTTCGCCACGTTTACCGAAATAGATCCGTCAGTATTACCGCATGTTGCATTTTGAATGATGGTTTGAAAAATAATAGGATCGGGCTGGGTAATGGTGATAATTGAAGTCGCTGTGCATCCCTTCAAATCTTTAACGACAACCTGGTAAGTTCCGATAACAAGATTATTAAATTGTGCACCCGACTGATAAGTCTGCCCGCCATTAATGCTATAACTGTATGGCGTTGCACCTCCTGAAGCTGAAATGCTGATCATTCCGTCTTCCCCGTTACTGCACGTAACATCTTGAGAAGTGATGTTGGTTATTACCGGAAATGTGGAAGGAGCTATGGTAGCTGAAGCAGTCCATGTACATCCGTTTGCATCTTCAACTACAATGGAATACGTTCCCGGTGTTAGCCCTCCGAGAACATTAGACGCCTGGAACGATACCCCGTTATTGCTGCTGTACTTGTAGGGAGCCGTTCCCCCGGTAGCATTCACAATAACTTTCCCGTTATTCAATGCACATTTTGTATGAATTATTTGAATTGTTGCCGAAAGAATTTGCGGTTCTGTAACAGAAAATGCTGTTGAAGTTTCACACCCGAAAACATCTATAGTTGAAAGAGTATAGCTGCCCGGTGCAATATTTATAATCTGGTCAGTACCTGAACTTATTACCTGTCTTATAATATTGCCAGTGGAATTTTTCCATACAAATGTCCAGGGTCCGCTGCCCAGACCTGTTCCGATTGCACTTCCTGTCTGACCGTTGCAAAGCGCATTCGTAACTGTTACTCCTGGCGGAATGCAACAGGCAAGGCTTGCAAAAAAATCGTTTGTCGGATCAGCGGCACATGCTGTTGAAGTCCATGCACCGGTTTCACCGTCACTGTATGTTTCAAAAAAAACATTCAGGTTTTCGCCATTCACACAATTGCCCTGATCTTTTGTTGTAATGCTGAAGCAAAAATTCCAGGCACACCCGTTTAAAAAATTATCTCCGAAATTATTCCCCGGGTCATTATCGGCAACACCATTGGGACTTCCTGCCGCAGTTTCATAAAAGAAACCCGGACCGGTGGTAAATCCATTTGCCAGGGAAGTTACCGGCTGGCTGTACCAGTTCCAGCTTCCATTGCCGGAGCAGGACGCGGGAGGTGAAGCAACAAGAGTTGAAATATCCCATCCGGGTCCTAAGGAAGGAATGACAGCATGAAGCCAGTTGGCTGATGTGGCCGTGAAATCAGAAATCTGCAGACAAAAATTTACAGTTTGACCCGCGAGATAAATTCCGTTTTGCGGAAGCGGGTTGACCGTGAGAAGGCTTTGTGAAACACATCCCTGGCAATCTAAATTATTTTTAAGGGTTACCGTGAAGTTACACTGGTCAGTCAGCGTTCCGCCACTAACGCGCAGGTAATACTGGCCCGGTGCAAGACCGGAAAAGGAAGTATTCAGCAACCCTCCGCCTCCGATAGCACAGCCTCTTGGCACAAGGTTGCTGCAGCTGCTGCCGGAATATAATCCTACTTCGGGGGTGATCATGCCATTGATGGTGACATTCAGAATAGGGCCTGTAATGCTGAATTTATACCACACATCGCTTGCCGGAACCGCCATGTTTCCAACGGGTGTGCAATTCTGAAGTGCGTTATAGGGAATCTCGGCAGTAGCGCAAATGTTGGTGGTATTGAAAACCAAAGGCTGGCCTTGTCCTCCGGGGCACGGAAACGGTGTTGCTAACGCCCCGAGATTTTGTGCTCCCGAACAGGCATCATTAAGCGGGGGTGCGCCTCCGCTGCACGTTGGGCAACCGTTAACAGGACACGTGGAGCAGCTTATAACTGCATTCCATCCGTCATTATTTACCGTATAATCTGAAACGAATTTAATGGTCAGGCAGCCCGAAGTAGCCGTGATGATACCTGGTGAAGTACTGCCGGTAAAAGTTCCAAGCAGTGGAGAGGTGACAGAAGGTCCGTTATAAACATACAGGAAATCAAAATTATTTTCGATGTTAAAGAAGGAAAAATTAAGGCTAACGCACTTTCCGGGCACATCGGAACAAACCGTTAAAATATAATTCTCATTCGAAGAATAAGCAGCCGTATCGTTTCCGCTGTCATAAAAATTTCCGCCACAGGTGCTCACCGATCCGTTGGACATAACAATGTCCTGACCCATCACAGGCATGAACGCTTTAAATAGCAATGCAATTGCTAAGTAAAATTTCTTTTCCAATAAGATTGTTTTAACGGTTTTCGATGATTTGGAGAGATGTAAAAGTAATCTTTTTTTGAGATAAACGATAGAATTCTGTAAAATTTTTGAGGGGCGGTTTTCAGGTTTTTATTGACCGCAGGAAAGCTTGAGAAGTGCTTTAATTTGGCTTCTTTATTCTTTCATAAACTTTTTAAACAACTTTTCTTTTTCTGTTTGCAGGCTTATTAAATACATCCCTCCGGTAAAAGCAGCCACGTTTAAGTCTTTTGAATAAAAACCTTCTTCTTTCGCAACAGCAATTGTTCCTTCTTCTTTAAAAACTTCTTTCCCTAAAATATCATACATGCGCAACGTATAATATTTTCCTTTTAATTTCAATGCATGGATGGATGTTGTCTGAAAAGAAGGATGATAAAAAACAAACAATTCCGGGTTGTTTTCTTCTGAAGAACTAATTTCTGATCTTAAACCGACATTACTCTTCGGTCTGCATGGCGTTGTCACAATAACCGGAGATGAAAGGTTGTCACAACCATTGATGTCAAATATCTGAACCTGGTACGAGCCTGCTGCCATTGTATAATAAAATGAAGAGATTGCTCCGGTTATGTAAAACCCATTTTTCACCCAGTGATATGAATAACCAGTTCCTGAATTAGCCGTGAGCATTACACCTCCTCCAACACAAAAGGATAGCGGTCCCCCTGCCGTAATTATAGCAAATAATGGCGGAGGATCAACAAGAGAATCAGTGTGGGATACTGAGCATCCGTTTCCGTCAGTCACTGTCAAAGTATATATGCCGGCTGTGAGATCAGACCAATAAAACGTGTTCGCTATTGAAGTATCAACCGTACCTGTTGCAGCAGGGCTCCATACGTATGTGTATGGCAGTGTTCCGCCCTGTATATCAAAATCAATGGCTCCGTTATCTGATCCTGCACAGTAGGGCGGGTATCCATAGCTGCTTACAGAAAGAGGGTTGGAAGGGTTTGTCAGAGTGATCACCGCAGATTTTGTACAATTGTTTCCATCAGTAACAGTAACAGTATAACTGCCTGCACACAGATTTGAAATGGAACTTGTGGTATCACCAGTGCTCCACAAATAGATGTATGGAAACGCCCCGCCTGTTACATTTGCATAAGCCATTCCATCGCAGGCTCCGGTACAGTTTTCGGGATATGACA
Organism: Bacteroidia bacterium; assembly: GCA_035275625.1. Lineage (GTDB taxonomy): Bacteria > Bacteroidota > Bacteroidia > AKYH767-A > OLB10 > DATEMK01. The sequence goes on along the minus strand of DATEMK010000401.1, from coordinate 6,797 downwards.
AAGCAGCCAACGTCATTGGAATTACTCCTAATTGCGATGTAACGCTGCAGCCGGTATTGTCAGTAATTGTCACAGTGTAATTGCCTGCACAAAGTGAATTTACATTAGATGAGGTAGCACCATTTGACCATTGAAAAATAAAAGGCGATTGTCCTGTTTGCGGAATTGCAGCAATGCTTCCGTTACAAACTCCCGGACAATTTGAAGTAATGTTGAATGTGGCGGAGCAGGGCTGTGTTACCGTTGTACAGGATGTTTGCATACCCCCCGGAGTATTCGCCTTAATGCAAACATTATAATTTATTCCACCGGGCACATAGTGCCCGTTAACTTTATATAAATGCCACAAAGAATTCTGGTGCCAGCCAGTGGTAATTCCGTCACCAAAATCATACATCACACTGTCAGTACCTATGGAATAATTGCGGACAAAAATCAGCGGTTTTCCGGTTGAAGAATAAAAATCAATAAGATGAAAATTTAAAAGAAGCGGAGTATTAAAATTTCCCCATCCCGTGGCATCGTTATATCCTGCTTTGTGAAAAACTCCCGCATTGCTAACCCATTTCACAGTTCCGTTCTGTATATACAATGAGTCAATCCCGCTGGCAACCGTTGAAGAATCTTTTACCCATGCCCGGAGAGTAGGGCTGAATACTTCATAAAAAACTTTTTGAGGAGTACTTATGGTATCTGTGTAAGCTACCACTCTGTCTTTTATTTTTGGATTTGAAATATCGTGATCAATTTCATCAATCTGCCACTGATGAAGAGAATCATCATAAATTCCAAAATAGGATATAAGATAAAATTCATCCCTGGAATAAAAAATTCCATTGTTAACAATTGCAGAAACGTTATCTACATATTCAATGTCGAATTGATGCCAGTTATGCGTTGTTGGGTCAAATGCAGAAAATTTTCCCTTATCATCATTAAATGCAGCATCATCAAATGCATAATAAATATCCTGATCACCGGCACCGCCAGTTGCCAGCCAATAGTCAATGTAAGGGAAAGAATCCAATACAGGATCATAAAAGAAACCTGTATATTCAGGATCCCAATAATAATCATTATAATAACTGGAGATGAATCCGCCTGTTCTTAATGACATAGATGCCACACCTCCGTCCATACCTGTTGCACCTACAATGGTTCCACCTTTCCATGTGTGGGATTTAATGTCATAAATAAAAGCTTCATTCAAAGTGCCGGGATAACCGTCAATCTCACAACATTGGGTTTCCACTCCTACTACTCCATCATGAGCCCTAATCCAAGCACCCGGATAATCAGGATCATAGTGAGAATTGAGGACAGGCATAAACTGATGAAATTCCTGGTCGTAAATAATGTAACCATAAATAGTATCCATATCCCATGCAGGAGGCGGATGATAAGTAGAAAAAACTATTATGGAAGATGTACTATGAGAAGTATCAATCCAACTGTTAAAATAGGGAGTATTATAATATTGCCAGCTTCCCAGCAATGAATCATACACCGAGCATTCAAGACGCTGATGCATGCCGTTAGTTCCTATTGCTGCTGTTATGGGGTATGGCTGCCAGTAAATAATTGAATAGGCTTTTACTGAAATAAAAAACAGTGCAAAAAGAAGTAATCTTTTTTTCAAGGAATTTAAGGTTTTTTCAAATGATGATTTTGAAACAGAAACAAATGTAATTAATTTTTCATGCATTTATTTTTCAGGGGCATACACAATAGAAGCATTTTGGCCGTTTAAATACCGCTTGAATAAATTTGACAGTAAGGTGATTTTACAGGAGAAATAAATTCTTCAAAAATATTCTACAAGCCCAGTTCTTCCTTCAACCGGACGTATCCTGTCCTGCTCAGCGAAATTTTCTTACCGTTTTTTAAAAGTGCGATGTAGCTGTTTTTTTCGTACGGCTCGATGCGGGTAATTTGCTGGATGTTTACAATGTATGAACGGTGTGTGCGCAAAAATTCCGATGCGCTCAGCGTTTGTTCAAAATAATTCATTGTTTTTTTCTTCAAAAAATAATCATCTTTTGTAAAAATTTTTACATAATCATCAAACGCTTCTATATAATAAATCTCCTGTGCAGGGATGATGCGGATATTGCTTCCGTATTTCACTACTACACGGTTTTGTTCATCCGGTTGTTTTGCGGGTGTGTTTAACAATTCACTTGTTGAAGCTTCAGTTTTAGCAGCAGCATTCCGGCTCAGCCATTTTTGCATGGCTTTGTCAAAACGTTCTTTGCTGAACGGTTTCAGTAAATAATCTACGGCATGCGCTTCAAATGCTTTCATGGCATATTCGTCAAATGCTGTTGTGAAAATTACGGCAGGCGCTGGTTCCACGAGTTCAAGCATTTCAAAACCGTTGATTTTCGGCATTTGTATGTCAAGAAATATAAGACCCGGGTGGTGGTGCATGATAGCTTTTACTCCTTCAAAGCCATCGTTGCATTCCTGAACTATTTCTATTTCGGAATAACCCTGCAAATATTCTTTTATGATGCTGCGTGCCAAAGGCTCGTCATCTATCAAAACAGTTTTAATCATACGTTTTGAGGAATTTTCAATGTGGTTACAAAAATATTTTCTTTTGGTTCAGCAGTTAATAGATCATTTCTTCCATACAGTAAATGAAGCCTGCGCTGCACGGCACTTAATCCGAAACCGGTTCCCTGTTTGGGTTTTGAGGTTGAAGGATCAAACGGATTTTCAATGCGGATGTTCAATAGTTTGTCTTTTGTTTCTGCATGGATAGTAATCATAATTTCTCCTGTAGTATCATACAGTCCGAACTTAATTGCATTTTCAACTACCGGTTGCAGCAAAAGCGAAGGCAACTGAGAATTTGCGCTCATATCATCATGTTTTATTGAAGTATTCAGCCGGTGCCCGAAACGTACTTTTTCAATTTCAAGATATAGTTGAAGATGCTGCAGCTCGTCAGAAAAATTAACTAATTGCTGATCGTCTTTCTTTAGCGTACCCCGTAAAAAATCTGACAATTGCTGAATCATCTTCCGGGCTTCTTCAGGACGCGAACCTGCAAGAGCGCTTATAGAATTGAGGCTGTTAAACAAAAAATGCGGCTGCAATTGCTGTCTCAGCCTGGACAATTCCGCATCACGCAATAATTTTTCCGCTTCGTCTTTCCTTTTTTTATTTTGTTCCTGCTCCAGCATACTATAACGCAGCAGGCTGACCATCGTCATAAAGGCAATCATCAGGAAAAAAAACATAAAACGCAGCGGCAAAGATTCATCCAGAAATAAGAGGTAAGAATTATTTTCAGAAAATAGTTTTGACAGGGCATATTTCATCAATGTCAGGCAGATAAATGCCAGCACTGCCGCATAACCTGCACGATAGAAAAAGCTTGCCGCACCCGGGGTATAAAAGCGATAAGTATTTACAATGATGTATCCTGCAAGCGCTAATAAAATATTCGATATGGAAGCATCCGTAAATGCCGTTTGCCACTCAATATGCAGCCGGTGAAGTACAAGGGTTTGTATAACTGTCAGGCAAATCCACAAGCCTGTGTATTGTAAAATGGTCTGTTTATATGATGTAGATTTAATCACACGTGAATTTTATGGAAGATTTTTATTTAACGATGAACAAATCAAATAGGCTTCCTCTCCCCTGTTTACCAAACTGCAATTCGCAATTAACGAATAACAAATTCCTCTATGCATAAACAAGAGCATCCGACTGGATCATCAAAGCTTTTAACCTGATAAAATTAATATATTCTTCCGGTTGATCATCTTTGTGAGTAGATGTATAAATCTCCGCTCCATGTCTTAATTCATTCAGCGGCTGCACATCCGTAACATCAATAAATTCCCACGTTACATTTTCGCCTTTTTCATTAAGGAAAGAATCCTCTTCGCTCTTTCCGAGAGACCGTGCTTTAATAAAAGCAGTCCCAGGTTCAGAAGCTTCTATCAATCGCAATTGTTCATCAAATTGCGAAGTATTGCTGCCATTATTTATATTTATATTGAACACAAGTTTTGCAATATACCATTTCATATCATTAAAATTTAAAAGTGATTAATAACTGTGAATTTCTATTCCTCCAAAAACAGCGTTCCCTTCCAAAATGAGAATTTTATTTTGATCGGCAGCAACATCTTTATAAGGAGGACGTTTGTCTTCCACATTTCCGAGCACGGCAGTCAGCTCTGACTTTACCTGCCAGTGTGAAGGAACTATCAGCCGTACACCACCGAAAACCGCATTTATTTCCAGTTTGGCTGTTCCATCAATGTCCGCCTGTGAGAGATTAATTTCACCGCCTCCGAACACGCAGTTTACTTCTCCTCCTTTAAAATTTTTTGTGATGATGTTTTTTTTTACGCTGCCGAACACTGCCGACATATCAATATAATCATCACCCGATCCGCGTTGCTGCCATTCGTTTTCCTGCGGCCTATATCTGTGCCTGTCCCATTTTTTCCAATGATGACGGTATCTGCCGCGTGGTTTTAACATCACATAAATACCCACAATAATTAAAGCAAAGGGCCACAAATAATGAGTGAAATCATATTCCGGCATATAATCCCTGAGCAGAAATGCAGAACCAATCAATATCAGGATCAGCCAGCCGATGTGCTGAAAAGCATGTTTAATACCGACATAAATTCCAAGCACAATCAAAAACATTTGCCAGGTGAATATCCATGAAGGAATATTTGCGCCCATTTCCCTTGAGAGAAAAAGGCAGCCGACACCGGCAATTAACAATCCACCGAACACTTTTGCCTTGCGATGATTTTTTTCCCAACGGCTGAATAATTCAGCATCGTCATTTTTAATTTCTTTTTCACTGTTTTCCATGATATACATTTTTTTTAATTTTTATGATGCAAATCTATATTGGCTGTTCACGTTTGCCAAGCACAGATAGGCAAGGCATATATCCGGGTCGGTGAACGGTGGAATGCAGCCGGTGAATGACAGCGGACAGGTTTTCTAATCCTTGGAATATTGGTTATACTGATAAAATTTGTATTTCAAATTTTAATTTCTATATTTGCGTAGTCAACTACCTATTTTACATTTGCATGAGAGAATTCATTCCGAAAACCAAAAATCACCCGATAATTTTTAATACCGGGTTTAAAATTGTGACTTAAAAAATTAAAAAATATGCAAAGAACAAAATGGACAGAACGTAAATTCAGCTTTGACTTTCCTGCAGGCTGGCTGTCAAATATTTTAACACGGCTCTGGGGAACATCAGCAAGAATAAAGGAAATGACGCTTTCGCTTAAAGACGAAGATGCATCCTTTAAACCTGCAGGCAAATGGAGCATAAAAGAAAACATTGGTCATCTCAGCGATCTTGAAGAACTGCATGAAGGCAGGATTGATGATTTCCTTGCGCGAAAAGAAACTTTACGCGCAGCGGACATGAGCAATGCAAAAACATTTGCCGCTGACCATAATAAAAAAAGCATGGGGCAATTGATCAGCGAATTTTCAGTAAAACGAAAACGTTTTATTGCACGTTTGGAACAACTGGATGACGAAACACAAAACTTCAAATCCCTCCACCCCCGCCTGCAGGTACTGATGCGCCCTGCCGATGTTGCATACTTTACAGCAGAACATGACGACCATCACCTTGCAGACATTCACGAAATTCTATCGCTGAAAAAATCCGACAGAAATAAAGAACAGCATGAACCTGATTAATGAAATCGGCTCCCTGGCGCTGGCGGCACGGATGCAGAAATTAGGCGATGCCATCCGCAAAGAAGCCACGCAGATTTACAAAGAGCAGGGAATAGATTTTGAATCCAAATGGTTTCCTGTTGTCTATTTGCTAAGCAGGAAATCACCGTTGAGTATTGTGGAGCTGGCAAATGAGCTGGGCTACGCACATCCTTCCATCATTGCATTAATAAAAGAATTACAGTCAAAAAAATTAGTCAGGTCGGTGAGTCATAAAAATGACAAAAGAAAACGGCTGCTTTCATTAACGCCTAAAGCCATTGATATGGTAAAGAAAATGGAACCCCTCTGGGAAAAAATGCTTCGTGTGAATAACAGCATCATCAATAATAAAAATAACCTGCTGGCAGCCATTGAAGAAGCGGAAGAACAGATTGCGCAGGAAAGTTTTTATAGCAGGATGCAAAAACTGTTGAAGAAGAAATGACAACGATCATAGAATATGATCCCTCCTGGCACGAAAAAGTAGTGCAGCATATTCTTGGAATTCAAAATGAAGAATTCCATCTTGATCTCACTCTTGAAGAACAACCCGATTTAATTTCAATAGAAAACTCCTACCAGGAAACTGGCGGCAACTTTTGGATTGCGGTGAATGAGAATGATGACGTGGCAGGAACTATTGCCCTCTTTAATTTAGGACATCATCTTGCCGACCTCCGCAAAATGTTTGTTAAGCCCGCTTACCGCGGAAAAGAAAATGGCGTATCAAAAGGGCTTGCAGACATTCTCGTTTCATGGGCAATAGAAAACAAGTATGAAAAAATATATTTGGAAACAAACCCTGTATTTAAAGCAGCCGTAAAATTTTATCACAAAAATGGTTTCAGGCAAATTGAACAAAATCTTTTACCTGATAATTTTCCTGTAAGCAGGGTGGGAAAATATTTCTTTGTGCGTGACCTTGCCCATTCGGAAATGAGAACTTAATAATTGATCCCTGAACTACAGGTACAACATTCAAAAAGCTTTTTTTGATAATTTTTTGTAACAAATTTTGAATGATACCGTAATTAAAAGGAAAAATAAACTAAAATGAA
>DATEMK010000400.1:0-38952 GCA_035275625.1 Bacteroidia bacterium | reverse complement strand
TCTTAATCAATATCTTTGAAAAAAAATTTCATGGAAAAATTTCATGCGTCAATAAAAATAAGGCTGGAAAATTTAGGCAGGGGATATGAAATGCTTGTTTCAAAAGTTTTTGATTTTAATAAGGAAGCAGGAAAATTTTTTGCTGATTTAAAAAAGCAGGTGGAACTTTGCCAGGAGCAGAACAACCCGGCAGCTGGTATTGGAAAAGGAAGGAAAATTATCACCTCAAAAGCTGGAAGAGCGCATGATTAAGCTTTCACATCTTGCCGAAACTACTCAAAGTTATCAGCCCGGTTTCGCAGCGCTCAGCTATGCCACCAAACCTTACACGGATGGTATCCTTGCATTCAGGGAAACACTGGTTGCAGAAATGCAGAAGCAGGGGGATAATTTTCACAGCAAAGAGGAGTCAGAAATTCTTATGGCAAACCTTGAAAAGAAATTTTCAACTTTATATAAGGATTTTGATGTATGCCGGAATAACCTTGATAACAGCCTGTCGGATTTTGAAGAGATGAAAAAATTGTATGCGGAAATTGAAGGTTAATTTAAATGTGCAAAGCATCCTCTTCATACGATTGGGAGCGGGTTTGAAACTTTACTCCCATGCGGCTTCAAGGTATTTCATTTTTTAAGAAAAGAAAAAAATCAAATAAAAAGAGGCTGTCTCAAAACCATGGACAGCCTCTTTTAAAATTCCTGCACCCTTTCATGCTTTAGCAGTCCCGTGCTATAGTTTTACAAATCGTTTATTAGTTAATGTATTATTTTTAGCGGAGAAAAGGGATAATTGGTAAACGCCTGGTGCAAGTGAACTGACATTTATATTTTGCATGGGTTTATCCATGGGTATTTGCCGGATAAGAGCCCCTGTTAAATCATAAATTTGTGCAACCAGCATATCATCCGTGTCCCCGTTATTCCCGGTTTGAATTGTTAACATTTCACTAACGGGCACGGGAAATATTGTCACTTCAGATGGCTGCAAAGTGAAACCGATTCTCCAGGCGGCTGGATTACAATATTCCATTGACGAAAGGTCAGACAGGTAATCTTCAATTTCTCCATCTCCGTTAAAGCCGCATTGGTAAGGTGCCCAAACAGCATTCTGATCGCTTTCGAAATCCTCTACCATCACTCTTATGTTGGTCCATCCCGGGATAAAATCAGAGGGAACTATACAATCCCCGTTTACATGAGAATTAGTGGGGATGTCGCCAAAATACCTGACTGCATCTTCACCTTCATCAAAATAATCGCCATCCCTGTTCCAGTCAATAAAAATTGCAACAAAAGCCGGTCCTCCCGTAAATGATAAATTTACCCTGTAGGTTGAGGAAGAAACCCAGAGATGGGCATAATTAGGTATAGATGTACCGCAATTAAAATTTTGTGGTGTTCTGAAATCCTGGTAGCCATCCGTACTTCCGCCTGACGAGCTATTGGTATAACATGCGAAGGACATGGCACCAATGTAATATTGAGAAGCATCTGTCGGGTCACACAAGTTATCAGAATAATCAGGCGGATGACAGTAGTATCCATTCTGCGTATCATAGGCATCAGCCGCAATATCAAAATAAGAACTGGACGACCAATTCTGGCTGCCTGACGCGCACACCTGCCATTCATAAGTACCCGGATCAAGCATCATATCATTGAAACGATAATAGTTACGGTTTACACCGGTCACAGCAGTTATCCACGTGGTAGCAGTTGTTTCTTTATACTGAACATCATACGTTCCGCAGCAATGATCCCAACAAAGCGTTACTCCATGCACGCTCAGATCGTATTGTTCCAATTTTGATGGTACAGGGTCGGAGGTTGCCGGGATAGAAAATGTATAAGCAGGCACATCACAGATTTGAGAATAAGGTGAACAATCTGCACTAACGCGCCATATATATACAGCACCCGGAACAAACAATGACGCATTGGAAACATAATCATAAGAAGTACTAGTAATATTATCAATCGTCAACCATTGATTCTGATATTCACAACCATCATCTATTAACAACTTGTACTGCACGGTGAATTCATTTCCGGATGCTCCCGCATCCCATCTCAACAGGGAAGCATCAGAAGTGAGATTGGTCGGAATATTCAGCAGGCTCCCTGTGAGGCACTCAGCATCTGCAACTACATTATAAATAAGATCTCCGGGTTGAGTTCCGAATCCGAGTGAAAAATCAACTCCGGGATTGTTGCCGGTATTGCAATAACTCATAATAGTTCCGCTTGTAGGAACCGTCCCGGTTGAACAACTGACACTGGTAAAACAATTCGGTTCAGCTCCATAGCATCCATCAATAGGTGTATTATTTCCATTCCAGAAGCAGGCATGCGTGTGAGGCGAACCCATGGTATGCCCCATTTCATGAGCCATCAGAAATACTGTAAGTGAATAATCAGGATAATCATCTACCGGGCTTATATCATAAATATTTACTATCGAGTGAGCGAGGTATTTATTGCATACACTTCCCACTTTTGCAGCTAACCCTTTCACATTGGGAGGATGAATATCGTGCCGGGTAGTAATAAGCTGAGCCACATCACCATTGAAAGATGACCCCTCATGTTCAACAATGGTTGAAATAAAATGTTCTATGCCTCCCGTTGTTGCTGTTGAACTCCAAGGAAATTCTTGATCAAGATAATCAGAACCCTGTGTATCAAAAATTAAGATTTCAGAAATTTCACAAATAACACTGCCTGCACTTATATTGGCGTAAAGAGTTGCTACCTGGTTAAATGCACTGGAAATAAAGTTTGTTAAATCAGTGGCATTACCGTTGAAGCCATTCGTGGGATCGGAATACATGTAGTAATCACATTCATAAAAAACCTTTACCGTTTTGATGCATTCTTCCGCTTCGATTTTTGAATTACCATCGTGGCGCAGACTGCTTAATGAAGAAGGAACATCAAAATCACGTGTTATACAACCCGGCTGCAGCGGCTTCACCAGGTCATGGTCGTTGTAGAAAATATATTTGTCTTTTTTATTTTTAAATGGAACCAGCACAAAGTTCCCAGTTCCATTTGAAATGATTCCTGAAATTTTATTCTCGTAAATGCTGATCGCAGCATACGAGTTAACATTACCTTTTACGATACCACGATAATGGAGTCCTGAAAATATTTTTAGTTTTCTTCCCGACCCCTTCAGGGTTACATTTAAATAATCGCCACCGATATCGGCCTTCACTAATTCGAGTACAAAGTGCCCGTTTGATTCAGAGGGAACAGTCAGGGTGATTGCTTCCGCATCGTCCTGTACTAATTTTTTAAGATCGGTTTTGGTGGCAGAAAGAACTGTTCCTTTTTTAATGAAGGAAAAGTCCGGTTCATCTTTGCTCATTTTAAACGGTGAAACAGGTTGAAAAATTTCTTTCGTCTTGCCTGCCTGCACAAGCTGCGCAAGGCGGTTGCCGGATGGCTGCGCATCTGCAACGCTCACTATCCGTAACATTCCAATTACAATTAAACACATTAAACAGATTGCCGGGTTTTTTTTCAGAGTTTTCATGGTATTGGGTTTTTAAGTTGAATTGTAAAATTAAGTAATAATTTTTCGAAAAAGCAAATTATTTTGATAAAATTAATGCAGCTTCGTCCTCTTTCAATTTTCATGAGGACTATCTCTCTGCCCTCACTCTTCGGACGAGAATCGCTATCGCTGGTTGCGCTGCGATATTTTATTTTCAGCCAAAAGCCTCAGAATTATATGCATTATAAATAAACCATACATTTAAAAGAATATACACTAAAAGCAATATCCTGCCTGTAATTCTATTATACTTTTTCGCTTTATCCGGCTTGCCCCCTTTTATAAGCTTCAATGTATAAACGGAAGACGCAATTACTAAAAAAATATAAAACAAGGTGATCCCATGCAAAGTATCAACGAGAGTGAATGTATTAGATTCAGGCAATGTAGAATCAATAATATATTTGTTACCAATTACTGCGAATAACGAACCCACACTGAGGGCAAGACGTGAATCCATATTATCAGGATGAATGTAAAAGCAGACAAACGATATCAGGAAGGAAATATACATACCAAGAAACAGCTTAAAAAATAATTCCCACGATTCACGGTGAACCACTATAGTAACTTTATAGCTGCTATATTCTGAATGCGGCTTATCAAGCGCAGGGTCGCCAAAAGAAGTTTCATATTCTTTTATCTCGGTCCTGATATTAAAACTGTCCTTTTCCCACGCCATTAAAAAATATTTTCCATAATGTTTGCCCATTGTATCAATTGAAAAAACCAGCTCATTGGCATCGTACATGGAATTTTCAATGGCAAACCTCAGCCTCTGCCGGTCAAAAGGAAAGTCATTTATTTTCCAGGTCCCTTTCATAACACACTGCAGCTTCATCAAAATGTATATTCTGCCATCCTCTAACGTATCGAGTGTTGCATAAGATTTTTCAAAAGTTTTTGCCATGGGCACTTCGAGATTTTTCATAAAGTCAAACTCACGCCTTTTATATTTTAACCACAGCCACAGGTTAATTGAATATTCTTTCTGCCTGAAGTCAACATCATGAACACTGGTGACGTATATTCCAACACTCACGGTATCGGGGTATGTTCGCTCTGCAAAAGAATTTGAAGCAAAGAAGGATATATCAGCAAACAAGAATGCAAGAAAGAGCAGGACTTTTTTCATAATGACTCTTTGTTTTTGAAATGTAAAAGGAAGAAAACTTCTGGCGGAAAACATAACAGGGTAACGGTTTTCAAATTTTAAACAATTAGTAATATCAAAATTAACAAAAGCTTTAATGCAGTTTCACACGCTGTCATTTTTCATAAGACAATAAAACGGTTTATCCCGCACATTCCCTGTCGAGCACTTCAATTGTCTTGTTATAATAATCATGGGCTTCTTCAACAGTTTCGCCAATGCAAAGCATGCCGAGCTTGCCGAATTCAGACAATGCACCTATCATGTGAAACATAACTCCTGCCTGCCTGGCACCATCATACAGTATCTTATTGTACATGGCAATATCAATAAGGTCATGCGGAGTAAGCCCTTTATATTTTTCATTCACCAGGTTGTCGGTCGTAAAATAGCTGCGCACCTGTCCGTTAGGCATGGTGTATGTACCGTCTTTCCAATTATACGTTCCGCTTGTTAAAAACTGGAGCATTATAAACGGGTGCGTGGTGCCGCCCTTGCGCAGGTTAATTTCAATGGCATAATGATGCCATCCTTGCGGCTGCTTCACAGAAATGAAATCAATGGCAAACCTGCCGAGCACACCGTGCCGCTGCAGCTCTTTTGCCACGCGCATTCCAATTTCACCGATCTCCACACTGTATTGCTTATTTGCGGGGAAAGTGGCGCCAATGTAAACCTGCCCGCTTTCTCCTCCCAGCAACTGATCATGCGTGGAGAGCACTTCGGGTTCGCCATGCGGGTTAATCCTGCATTGAACGGATGGCGATTCAATGCTGTCACCCGGAACAAACTCTTCCACTATTCCGCCCATGCTGCAATACTTTTCTATGAATTGCTCACAGTTTAAATCTGATGCAACCACTTTTAACTGATCCTTCAGCGTCCTGAAAATAGTTTCCGTTAAGTTTTTATCAGAAGCCTTCAATTCTTTATAGTAATAAATCGCATTGCCATCGCCTGAAAAACCGTCATTCATTTTGACAACTGCCTTTTTCAAAGACGGGTTCGAGGTTTTGAGCTGCGCAAGTGCATTTGCTATCTCTTTTTCTTCTTTAAGATTTTCAAAGCCTGCAGGCAATCTTATTCCTGAGTTCTTGAATAGTTCGCGGCATCCTGATTTTGTTCCGAGATACCATAGATCAGAATTGCATCCGAAAATCGGGATGTTTAGTTTTAATGCAAGTTGCTTTTCATAATCTGTCACATTAAAAGTGGCAATGTGAGCAAGGTCAATATCTTTTATTTCATCTTTGATGCGTTTGATGAGCCGGGGCCGTTCAAGTATTTTTTCAGTAAGCGATTTGTCGGACGAATCATAACAGCTCAGCATGGTCAGCCGCTGGTAAGCATGATAACCCGTTATACCGGGAAGCAGGTGCAGGTAATAATCAATAATGGTGCTGTCAATGGGTACGCTGGAAACATATATCAAACGTGTCCTCGGCATGCGAAGCAGCAGCAGCATGCAGAGCATCCGCTCCTCATAGTGCACCACTCCTTTCACACTTTTAAGGATTTTGCGATCCAGCGTCAGGCTCGGAATGATTATAACCGTTTTTTCGGCAAGATCATTTAAGAAAATTTCGTGGTATTTATCAGTGAACCGCTTTTGTAATAAATTGTACGCTTCATTCGCTGATTTGGTTCCGCTGATTTCAGCAGGGGTGGCAGGCTTATCAGTCATAAAATTTTACAGAATTAAATGGTGCAAAGTAATATTAAAAACTGAATGTAGTTTCATAGCCTTTCATTTTTCATGGAGAATATGAAACGGGCAGTTTTCTTTTTTTCAGAATTATGTACAATAGTTTTCAACCGGTGCAACTTTTCAGAGGTAAAGTGTATCTTATAATTACAGATCATTTTATAGTTTAACTTAAAACAAAATACAATGAAAAAACTGCTACTTATTTGTCTTTGCATATTCGCAATTGGCGAAACAGCAAAGGCGCAAAACCAGGTATTATGGGGATTAACTCCTTATGGAGGACAATTTGGCGGAGGCACCCTGCTATCCATCAATAATGACGGCACGGGTTTTAACCTTATGCATCAGTTTCAACCACCTGACGGTTTCACTCCGTTTGGAAACCTGCTCCAGGCAAGTAACGGAAGCCTTTACGGAACCTGTTATAACGGTGGAAGCTTTGCAAGCTGCACTATATTCAGATTTGATCCGTCAACGGGTACTTATACGGATGTCTATTCTTTTGACATTGTTCACGGTGATTATCCGAGGAGCGGAGTGCTGGAGGCATCAAACGGTAAATTATACGGGGCAGCCTCCTCAGGCGGCTCAGGCTTCAATGGTGTAATCTACAGCTTTGACCCGGTAACCAATACCTATACTGATGAATTTGATTTTAATATGACAACCGGGAGAATGCCGTGGGGATGCCCGCTAAATGTTAACGATGTTCTTTATGGATTGGCTTCAGATGGCGGAGCACACATGGCAGGAGTACTGTACAGCTATGATATCAGCACAGATACCTATACGGATTTGTTTGATTTCGATCCGGCCCTGGGTTCAAATCCTTTTGGCAGCTTAATCCTGGCTGCTAACGGAAAGTTGTATGGCATGGCATCAGCTGGAGGCATTAACAGCAAGGGCGTTATATTCAGCTTTGATCCTGCAACAAATGTGTATGCAAAACTTTTTGATTTTGGCGGGGCCAATGGAAACCTCCCTGAAGGCAGCCTGTTCGAGGCAAGTAACGGATTATTGTATGGTGTTACCAAGCTGGGTGGAATGAGTGGCGATGGTGTGCTGTTTAGCTTTAACCCGGTTAATAATATGTATGTTAAATTGATTGATTTTAACGGTGCAAATGGTTCAGTTCCTTCTGGCGAATTGATGCAGGGAAGTAACGGCAAGCTTTACGGATCAACTACAAGCGGAGGTGCGTTCACCTATGGGAACATGTTCAGCTATGACCCTGCTTCAGGGACACTTGCTGATTTATTTGATTTCTCCATTGCAACAGGTTATGGTTCTACAGGTACATTTACAGTTGTAACAGCAACAGGAATTGAACAGTTGAACGGCTTTGAAGGTCAGTTATCTTTTTACCCTAACCCTGTTAAAGATAAAATGACCCTGCAGCTCAATTTTGATGAACAGAAAAAAGTGGATATCCATTTAATCAATGCAATAGGAGAACATATTTATTCTTTCACTGAAAATAATGCCGGAATTGCATACCGCAAAACAATTAATTTGAGTAAATATGAAAACGGAATTTATTTTTTAGAATGCATTGTTGACGGAGAAAAGACGGTAACAAAGCTCGTGAAGCAATAATATTTTTTACAGTTTTATTTTACTAAAGCGCAGCAAAATGCTGCGCTTAATTTTTTTATACTTAGCCTTCTCATGTAGTTTCAACGGAAGCGGCTTTCGATTTTCGTTTCAATATAAAAGCACTGATAAGTGTGATCATCAGCCGGACAGGAAGAAAAAAAAGGTTTTAAATTTTAACAAACTTCTTCACGGAAAGTACGTTCCCCGATTTTATTTTCAAAAAATAAATTCCTTTTGAAAAGGATGAGCAATTTATATTAATAATGCTATTTCTTTTGGTCTCCTCTTTATTCATTGAATAAACCAATTTCCCTCTTTCATCAAAAACTTCAAATTTGATTTCTGATTTGGAATTGAAATTAAATTTAACGAGGAGATGATCCTTTACGGGGTTTGGAAAAAGAGAAATATTCTGCGAAGCAGTATTCAAACTTTCAACCCCGGTGTTAATCACCTGGTCTAAATCTATCTTGTAAACCCCGTGCCCATGTGAAAAAGCAACCAGCTTGTTATCACTCGGAGAATATTCAAAATCAAAAATCATAATAGCATCCGGGAAACCGTTATTTAGTGTTTGCCATGAAGTCCCGCTGTTGACTGAGTAAAAAACTCCAAGGTCGCTTCCGGCAAAAATGAGAGAAGTATCATTCGGAGAAATTAACAGTGAGTGAAAGGGAATATCAGGCAGCGAGGCGCTTATATCCGTCCATGCAGTTCCTCCATTGTTAGTTTTATAAATGTGCCCTGTACCAAAGCCGGAAAACACAACATAAGCTATATTGTCATTAAGAGGATTTACCTGTATATCGCGCGGGTAACGGTCGGGCAAGCCCGAAGTAATATCAGAAGCAGTGACGCCCGCGTTTAAACTTTTATACACTTTGGCGGGGTCACCAAATGCAGTGGGAGCAAACGTGAAATAAATTTTATCTTCGTCCTGGTATGAAACTGCTATGCTTAATATGGATTGTCCGGGTAGTTCAGGAGGATTAGTTACCGAATTGAATGAAATCAAGTCAATTTTATTAATGCTTTCATCTCCTGCATACATGGCAAGATTATTTGAGGGAGCTAAAATATAGGGCGCATCAAAAGCCGCACCGAATCCGCCAAAAACATAATTTGAAAATGTTTGTCCTTGATCGGTTGATTGTTCGATATTCAAATATTGCGATGATGTATATTGGTAAAAATCATCAGTCGGATCAATAGCCGTTGTGGTTCCATCGCCATTGTAATGTGCATCCCAGTATAGTGACCCTGAATATAGCTGCGTATTGCGATCCTGCAATCCACCAAGACCTATAAGCGAATCGGTGGTGGAAAAGGACCCATGGTAAAACTGTGAAACTACATAGCCGTCAGCACACCAGTACCACGTTACACCAAAATTATTAGAGCGGTACAAGCCTGCATCAGTTAGCAAATAAATTTTATCGGCATCAAAAGGATTTGAAATAATACCGTGCATATCCGTCCATGGGACTGTCTGGATATTTGCCGGATCATAATTCGTATACTGGAAAGTGTTGGTGCCAAATGTTGTGGAAGCCCACAATAACTGTCCGCCAATGTACACTTCACTTGAGTCATTGTCTTTCATTAACAGCCCGTCAGAATACCATCCCTGGACACCTGCAATATTATTTCCTGTCGAAACAGCACTCCATGAAACACCTTTGTTTAACGAACGATATAAGCCAACGGTATTAAAAGCATCAGTAATATGAGCCATCAAAATATTGGAATTGTTTTTATAAATGCCTATGGAAATTCTTCCGTCATTAGTTGCAGGAGGTAAGCCGTTAGTAAGCTGCGCCCACGTAGTACCTGCATTTGTTGATTTATATATTCCATGTGTCGGGCTCGTTAGATTTCCCACACCTGCATATAATATAGTTGTATCGGCAGGATCCATTTGCAAATCCATGATCATTTGTTCATTTAAAACTGTTGTCCATGTTGCTCCGGCATCTGTTGATTTTAAAACTCCCTCCGTTGTTCCGGCAAAAACGGTAGCTGGATTTAAGGAATTAATAATAATATCCCACACCGTTCTTCTCTGATTGTAAAGCCAGTTCAATGCATGCGTCCATGTAACGCCACCGTCAGCAGATTTTAAAATTCCGATCCCATTGCTTCCGCGTGTTGTGCGGATAACAATGCCGTTTTCCGAAGTTCCGTAATCATAGGTTTCTCCTGTTCCGATATACATTTCATTTGTGTTTTGGGGATTAATTGCAATAGTCGCCACACCGAGAACAGGGAAACCGGTAGAGATATATTGCCATGCATTTGTTCCGATTCCACCAACCGTTGATTTCCACAAACCTCCCGATGCTGATCCGAGCCAGATAATATTTGTATCTACAGGGTCAATAGCAATACTGATGGTTCTTCCGCCAACATTGTTCGGTCCTATGCTTTGCCATGAAGCAACAGCTGCTGTACGTGAAGCGTTGCTCTGATAATTTGCTTTATAAAAATTGTACGCTTTGCCATAAGCGGCATCGGGAATGTCAATACCGGGATAGGCATTCATGGTTCCGAAGAATTGCAATGCATCATAAGCTTCGCTTTTTTCTTTTTCATGCATTGTCAGTTTGCAGGAAATTAAAGAAACCACAACCGTAAACAACAATATATTTTTTTTCATTTAAGCAGTTTTATTTTTTCATAAAGTTAACATTGATAAAAACTATCATGAATATTAAGCGACTATAAAATTAGCATAATTTTAATTCATGACGATTAATTTTTTTAACAATAAAAAGACTTCCCCTCTTTGGTGTCCTTATCTCTTGTCCCGGCTATCGTTTTTTGCTAATAATTTGAATAAAGTTACTCTTCTCATTTGAACAAACATCATTTAATTAAGCGATCCGTCTCCGCATTCTCAATTCTATTTTATTACTTTGTTGTTAATTAACCGGGTTATTCAACTGAAAAAATGAAAAAGCTACAACTCATCACCGCAATTATTTTTTTGTCTGCCTCAGCACAGGCGCAGAATCTTCCTGCCTGTGATTCATTAATCATCAACTGCTGCACCTTTACTGCCAATCCCCCCGCGTTTACCATCCAGGTTTCAAATTATTCATCCGTTCTTTTTGATTATCCGGGTTTTGTTTTGTTTGATTCCAACATGGATACCATTGCAAAAGAGACGGTCACTTATTTCGGAATCAGTGTGGGTCCGCAGCCGCACACGCTCAATATTGTTGCCCCGCTTGTTCTTCCGTTCACTGGTTTCCTGAACTTGTACACCTGGTTTTATGATTCGCTTGCATGCAGCTTTCCGTTTACTATTCCCGATACCATCACGGGCATCAACAATGCAGTGCGCAACCGTAGAATAAAAATTTTTCCCAACCCTGCATCCGGGAAAGCGATAATTGAAGCAGCAGGTTTTTCGGAAGGGCAGCAATATTCACTTGAGATTTTTAATGTGCTTGGCAAGACCGTTTACCACAAAAGCAATGAACATTTCCCGCTACAATTGCTGCTGGATAAAATAAATCCGGACATCTATTTTATCAGGATAAGCTGTCCTGAATCTAACATGCAGGCAACGCAGAAATTAATTGTGCAGGGAAAAGAAAAATTCTGATGACATTACATCATTACCAGCTTGCCTGAAACAATTTTTCCTTTTCCGGAAACAACATGGTAAAAATAAATACCGGGTGAAAGTGTTCCTTTGTCAATTATCCATTCTGTTTTCTGTGAAACTTCTTCTTTGAGAACAGGAAGACCCGCATTAGAAAAAACCTGCAGTGAAAAAGTATCTTTCACTCTTGAATTAACCCGGATAGTGGTTGACTCTTTAAAAGGATTGGGAACAACCGTAACGGAAAAATCTTTAGTATCACCAGCGGTTGAAATGCCGGTTGAACAATTAACAGGCAGGCTGCAGTTGTGGACATTGTCAAATAAAACCTGCAGGGAATCAATCGGCTCAAAACCCACCGGTCCCTGCGGAACAATCAGATTTAATGTATAATTGGGCGCCACATCACCGGGACAGGCAATGCGCAGGAAAGAAGACTTGGAAGAGTTGCCGGACAAAAGGCAGCGTGTATCTGCGCCAGGCACTTTTGCACCCTGCAGTGCAGCCATCAGTTTACATGCAAGGTCGCCCGGAGTATTGAGAAACCGCGCTTCCATGGAATCGAGAATTTGCTGTCCGAGTAAAATATTTCCCTGTATGGAATAGTTGGGACCTGTAATATGATTTTTGTAGTTCATGCAGTTAATTCCCGTGTATGCAGCAACCCTTGCGCCACCGTTATACAAGTCAGTAATTCCATATTGTCTCACGGCCGGGTTATTTTGTACATCATGCGCTATAAGTGAATCAATAATTTGCTGGGGGGAAAGCCCTATATTCATAAGGCCCTTAGCATAATTCTGGTTGGCTGCAAGCCACAGCGCCTGTGAATGAATAACGCCAACCCCCGGGTGAACATCGGAAATAATCACAACGCCACCGGCTATTTGCGTTGCATCAATGCACGAAGCGCCTGCGCTGCCAGCTTCGCCTGTAACGGTATCTACAGCGCAGATGGAAAATGTATCCTGTGCTGATGAAATGAAAGAATAAAATAAACATGCAGCAGTAAGGAGTTTTTTCATTGAAATGCGAATAATTAACAAAACGAAATTACAAAAACCCGGAGAATAAATAAAAATAATTATTTATGATTTAATAATTTGAGTTCGCCTTTACTGATCATAAATATAAACCATCCTGGATCTGAAACTGTACTGACTGATTACCCTGCAATAGATTTCAGATCGCTTTCAGTCCCGGAAATTTCATCTTAAAGTTTTCCAGTGTTTCCACAATTTCCTTTGATATGAGATATTCTTTATACCAGTTCTGGTCAGCGGGAACTATATGCCAGGGCGCATATTCCGAGCAATTCTCAAACGCAGCTTCATAAGCACGCATGTAGTCCTGCCAATATTGACGCTCTTTAATATCATTTTCATTGTACTTCCACATTTTAGACGGATCGCTTAATCTTTCCTCAAGGCGTTCCAGTTGTTCTGCTTTGGAAACATGAAGATAAAACTTCAACACACAGGTGCCTGTTTCAGCGAGGAGTTTTTCAAAATCGTTAATGTGGTTATAACGCTGCTTAATTATTTTACCGCTCACCCAATGATGCACGCGCTGCACCAGCACATCTTCGTAATGCGACCTGTTAAAAACGCTGATCATTCCTTTCTCCGGAACGTGCTGATGAATGCGCCAGAGGAAATCGTGTTTCATTTCAGCAACATCCGGCTGTTTAAAAGAAATGATGCGGCAGCCCATCGGGTTAACAGCATCAAAGACATTTTTTATGGCTCCGTCTTTTCCCGAAGCATCCATGCCTTGTATGATAATGAGCAATGCATGCTTACCCTCCGCATACAGAAGGTTCTGCAATTCATCAAGACGAAACTTCAGCTTTTGCAGCTCTTTTTTCCCCTGCTCTTTGCTGAATTTCCCAGGTGCATGTGTTGCTATACTGTTTAATTTGATTCTTGCCATTATTTTTGGTTGCTCTAAAGGGTAAAGTTAGAAAATTTATGTGTCTGCTTTTTATTTTGCGTTTAAACGGAGCCATTGCACCGATAGCATTCCTTATTTTTGCAATAATTCATAAAAAAATCAATAGTATGAAAAAATTAATTCTTGTTTTATTGCTGGCTGCACCAGTGAGCTATATAAGCATGGCGCAGCAAACTATTACCATCCCTGACAAGGTAAAAAAGATTGAAGTGACAGGCAGTGCGGAAATGGAGGTAGTGCCTGACGAAATTTATATCAGCATTACATTGCAGGAATATTATAATAATAAAAACGGGAAAGCCGGAATTGATGAGATTTCAAAAAGTTTTCTTGTCAAATGTGAAGAGGCAGGCATTACAAAAGACCGTATTGAAATTCAGAACATGAGCGGTTTTGACCAGACACCCTGGTGGCAAAAAAAGAAAAAGAAAACCCAGCCCGACCTGCTCCAATCCACCGCGTATGTTATTAAATTTATCTCTCCTGCAGAAGTAGATAAGCTGGTGAATGTGCTGGATGATAACGCAACACAAAATGTTTATGTAAACAAAACGTCCAATTCCAAAGAAACTGAATATAGAAAACAATTGAAAGTGCAGGCGCTGCAAAATGCAAAAGCAAAAGCGCAATATATGCTGGAAGGCATTGGTGAAAAACCCGGAGAAGTTTTATTAGTAAAAGAAATTGAAGCGAACGCAGGCCCTGTTTACCGGATGGCTTACGCTGAAATGGCGATGTCAAACACTGCAGCTAACAGCGGCAGCAGCGCCAATGAAGGGATTAATTTTAAAAAAATAAAGTACCGTTTTGAAGTGGAAGCGCATTTTGCAATTCAATAATATGTGAATCCCGGGATTTAAAAAAATATTTGCATTTCAAAATTCATGGTTCTAATCGAACGCAAGCCTTCTCAAAAAATGCGCATTCGCTGATGACGGTAATTTCTACTGTTCCCTCCCAAACCGAATTGCTGTTTGATCTTGGCTTGCGCGAAGAAGTAACCGGTATTACTAAATTCTGTGTGCATCCTTCAGAATGGTTTCACACGAAAACAAGAATTGGCGGCACAAAAAATCTGAACATCAAAAAAATTGTTGAACTGAACCCTGATTTGATTATCGCTAACAAAGAAGAAAATGTAAAAGAACAAATTGAAGAATTATCCCGAAAGGATTCCGCTGGTAAAAAACAGTTCCGGGTGTATGTCAGTGATGTAAAAAACCTGGATGATGCATTAAAAATGATTTTTGATGTGGGTGAACTGGTAAATAAAAAAGAAGAAGCTGAAAAGATTATTAAAGAAATCAAAAATCATTTTCGCAACCTCATCCCTCCTAAGGAGGGACAAACTTCTCCCGATAACTATCGGGACAAACTTCAAACCGTACTTTATTTAATCTGGAGAAAACCTTTTATGACGGCCGGACAAGATACTTTCATTCATGATATGCTGACACGCTGCGGTTTGAAAAATTCGTTTGGTAATTTAAGAAGATATCCTGAAGTTACACCCGGGCAAATTGCATCTGTGCAACCGGATTTTATTTTTCTTTCATCCGAACCTTATCCGTTTAAAGAAAAACATATGGAAGAATTAAAAATAATTTCTCCGGCATCAAAAATCATTTTAGTGAACGGAGAATATTTTTCATGGTATGGTTCGCGGTTGCTGAAAGCTGCAGAGTATTTCAGGAAACTGAGAGAGGAAATGAGCCACGAATTACACTAATTCCACTAATTAATACCTAAAAGCAATTCGTGAAAATTAGTGAAATGCGTGGCTGATTTTATTTCAATATAATTTTCTTCGTAACTATTTTATCACCGGAGAATAATTTTACTAAATAAATCCCTCTTTTTAAATCCCTGGCATCTATTTCAATGGAGCTTTTATTTATAAAACTTTTTTCCATTTGCTTTCCTCCTATCAGATTATATATTTCAATTTTGTCAACCTTAAAATTTGAACCTGTAACTTTAAACTTTTCTATAACAGGATTCGGAACAATTACCGGCTCCTCATTTTTACCGAAAGAAATTTCTTCCACCGGTGTTGTAGAAAGATTCGCCATTTTCATTCCGTTGCCAAAGCTGGTTATCCAAAGTTGATTAGCGTTGTATGGATTATAAAAAACACGTTCGGGCTGGCGGAATGGATAAGATGTTATTTGAGTAAATGTGGGCGTTGCCGCATTGATATTTGTGCTGTGCCATAAACCATTAGTTTCAGTAGTCATCCAGATTTCATTTTGATTTGCAGGAGAGAAAGTAATAGATGAAACGCGGTCTGCTCCGGAAAATATTTTTGTCCATGATTGCCCGCGATTAGTTGTTTTGTATAAGCCTCCCAATCCATTTGGCGCTCCTCCCCAGCCACCCCACACACAGGCATACCATTTATCCTGGTTTGCATCATACGGATCAACTACTAAATCTTTTGTGTAATAATACATTCCTGCATCACTAACATCAGTCCAGGTGGAACTTCCGGAATTCATTTTAAAAACTCCCGAAGAATTGGTAAATACTCCCGAAGAATTTCTTCTTCCTGAATAACTGCACACTAACATTCCGTCATTTAAAACTTTTATGGTGAGCGGATGTCCCTGCGTGCGTGGCGGATTTGAAAGTTTTATCCATGTGCTTGTGCTTCCGTTTTGCAAATTATTTGTCATCCATATTCCGCCCTCACCAACTCCTCCTGCGTAATGAATCACACTTGCGTACATGCGGTTTGAATTATTCGGATCTGTGGCCAGCCAGATGACAGGATGGTTGAAGTCATGCAATTGCTGCCAGCTTGTTCCGTTGTTTGAAGAGAACATTATATCCCCATCACCCGGATCAATGATTGCATCTGTCAGTCGCGTGGTCTGATACATATCATGAATACTGGAAGTGGCAGCATAAATATTTCCGTTTGAATGTTTCAAGAAATAATAGGTGGAGTTCAAAGTTGTGGCACCTGCCATCTGCCATGACACACCAGCATTATTACTCTTCACTCCGTTGATGTCAGAGAATGCGGTGAAAATATGATTGGCATCAGACCACAGCATGTTCCAGCATGTTGTATTTTCCATTCCATTGCTCCGGTAATTTTTAAAAACAGGTGTTGTCGAACCCATCGGGTTTTGATCTGCAACATTCAAATACCCTTGTTTCCATGTTGTTCCTGCATTGGAGGAAACATGCACAAAACCATAATCAGTAAACAAAACTTTATTTGCATTTTGCGGAGCCACTGCCAAACCAAATGCACATTCAGCATAACCCCATCCCCTGTCACCACCGCTTCCGCACCAGCCGGTATATATATTCCCATTGTTAGTTGTATTAAAAACATGCGACCATGTGGTTCCGCTGTTTGTAGTTTTCATTATTTCCGGTTCACCGTTATTATTGCTTCCGGCAAGGTACGCTGTGGTGATATTGTTTTCCGCCATTGCAACATACATGATAAAATCTGTATTGATATTTATGCTGCCAATTTTTGAAACCCAGCTTCCGCTTCCGTAGTCGAGTGAATAAACTCCTTTTACAAATCCCCAATAATCAGCACCGGTAATACCGACATATATATCATTCGGATCTGCAGTTACACAAAAAAATCTTGTTGTATTACCGGACTTAGCTCCTGCAAAAGAAAATATTGCCTGCCCGGAAGGAATGCCGGAAATGTTGGCAATCGAAAAAGAGCTTCCGTTATTTGTTGATACAATCAATCCGTCATTGGTTCCGATAAAAATATTATTGCCGTCAAAAAAAGTTCCGCCAACAAGACATCCTGCACCGGTGTTTGCAGCCGTATGAATCAAAGTAAAATGAGTTCCGCCATCTGCTGAAAAATAAATTTGATTATAATATGAAATAATAATATGATTGGGTTGGTTATAGTCAACATGGATGCTGCAGGTTTCTTCTGACGGGTCAGGATTTCCGGGGAGTGTTGTCCAGGAAGTTCCATTGGTAACGCTTTTCACAGGTTTCGGTGTATCGCCTGAATAATCTATGCAGTAACGCACATTGGCATACATGGTAAACCGCATGGTTGAATTATGCCCGCCCTGTATGCTTTGAAAATGTTCCTGTGAAAATGTGGTTCCGTAATCTGTTGTGTGAAACAATTCACTCATATCGCATCCCATATAAAATTCATTGTCGTTAACGGGATTGATGCCTGGCGCAAATAATGCCCCTCCTCCGCCAAGACCTTTTGAAGTGAATGTAAGCGATTGAGAAAGTGTGAGGAAAGAGAGAAATGAAAAGAATAGCAGGGTGTATATTTTTTTCATGATAATTGATTTTTTACATGAAGATATACAAAGTCAAAGATGAAATCAATCTTTTTTGACACAAGTCTTACAAGGTTTGACTTATTGATTGTTTAATCACCCTGATACCGATGAATCGTGATGAGACATTTATACTTTATAAAACCGAATGGCATGTAAAATATCCGCCTGCTACGATTGTGAACCGGGTGTCGAGAAAATATAAAATGATTTTTTTATGCAAAGGGCTGCCTGACCGGAGCGGGTGGGCGGTGAAGAGGGTGAAGTGAATTTGAAGATTGGGATTTTTGAATGATGGTTTTTAAATCCGTTTTTTGTGCAAGTTTGGTACTGTCCGGAAGATTTTTGCAATCGCTTTTTAAGAGTATATTTGTGACATGAGAAATAATCTTCTAATAATTTTATTTATCACAAATTGTTTTTCAGTAAACAGCCAATGTATTAATGATTCCTACTCCGGCTTCGGTGGTACTTATTATGACAAGGGACATTCAATAATTTCTGATTCACTTCAAAATGTTTTTCTCGCAGGTTATTTCACTGAATCAATTCAATTAGGGAATTTTACATTAACTTCCGATTCAATTGGTGAATTCTTGTGCAAGATATCGCCTGCCGGAAATATTCTCTGGGCAAAAACTATATTCAACAACACAGGGAATTATTATTCATTTTATCCGCCAAGACTAAAAATAGATCATTCAGGACAGTTGCTTGTAGCGGGAACATGTCAAAATACCAATTCAAATTTCGATACCATCTCAAATGCATTTACCAATGGCGATTTATTTATTGCAAGATTCAATCCCGGAACTGGATTGTTAAATAGTTTTATAAGCACCGGAAGGCATTTATGGACATTTATTATGGATTTTGATATTGATAATGCAGATAATATTTATTTGGCAGGCAGTTTTGTAGGGATAATTAATTTCGGAGGATTATCACTGTCTTGCGTAGGGCAAACTAATTCTTTTCTTGTAAAATTTAATTCACAGAATCAGGCAATCTGGTTAAACCGCATTACAACAGTTCCCACAACAACAGGCAATTTTGCCCGTTCAATTAACTATGATAATTATAATCATATTTATGTTTCGGGATGGTACGGATTAAATGCAGATTTTGGAAATGGAATTTCCTTAACCAGTCCTGTTTATCAAAACGGATTTATTGCAAAATATAACATAAACGGAAACGTTGAATGGGCAAAAACATCTGATACCAGTAAATCCTTCAATCATCAAATTGTAAATGACACAAACTCCATTACTTTAATTGAACGTTCACCGGATGCTTTTGTTAATTACAATCAAGATGGAGATACAGTTTGGACAAAAATTATTTCAGGCAATAATAACACAGCGAATTTTACTGACTTCCTTGAATTCAACGGCAAGTGTTATTTAGTTGGCAATTTTAGTAATACACTAAATATACAGGGAAATATTTTTACAGGCGCCTGGCTAAATTCCTTTGTAGCAAGTTTCGATTTAAACGGTGATTTTGATTGGGCAAGAATTTTTCAAAGCACAAGCGGCATCTCATTTAATAACTTTACAATTGATAACCAAAGTACCATTCATATAATAGGTGACTATGCACCCTATGATACAATAAACCAAATTATCATAATGCCATGGTGGGGAAATGCGGGATACTCAGGCAGCGGAGAAATCTTATATGCAAAACTTTGTAATGCTGCAACAACGATTAGTGAAAATATTTCAGAAAATAATTTTATGAATATTTTTCCCAATCCCGCCTCTTCAGAATTTCAAATTTCCAATTTCGCTTTTCAAACAGGCAATGAAATTATTTTTTCGGATATAACCGGAAAAATTCTTTTCACCAAAAGAATTTCCAATCTGACCTCTGACTTCCGGCTTCTGATTTCTGATTTTTCAAACGGCATTTATTTTTTAGAAGTAAAAACCAACGAAGGGGTTTTGAATAAGAAGGTGCTGGTGCAGCATTGAAGCCAGTTTTCAGGAAGTAAAAATCATCCGTTTTGAGTATTGGAAGATAATTTTATTAAGAACAACTTTGCATATGGACGTTCCGGTAAAATAGTCGGCTATTAAACAGTACCTTTGGTAAGCTAATATAAAATTCATGAAAAAAAGATTTTTGTTTCTTACAATTCTTTTTTTACAATCAACTTTTTTGTTTTCTCAAACCGTTACGCTGGTTAAAGACATTATTCCCGGGCCAGTCGGCTCTTTTCCAACGCTCTACTCATTTAACCCAAGTTTAGCTTTTGAATATAATAACCAACTTTATTTTATTGCTTATGATGCAAATTATGATTGTGGTTTATGGAAAAGTGATGGAACAGATTCAGGGACTGTCCTTGTTAAAGATTTTACTCCCGGTATAGATACCTGTTCAGGACCTTTTTCTATGAGAATTGCAAATAATAAATTATTCATAACTGCTCTTTCATTAACAGCAGGAGTGGAATTATGGATAAGTGATGGAACTACTGCCGGAACTGTTCTCCTTAGTGATATACGTCCCGGAATTCAGTCTTCTATTCCGCGCAATTTTGCAACTGTTGGTAACGAACTTTTTTTTACCGCTGATGATATGATCCATGGCAGGGAAATATGGAAAAGCGATGGAACAAATGCCGGAACTGTGCTGGTAAAAGATATTATACCCGGTCCGCCTTATAGTACCGGCCAGGGTCATCTTACTCCCTTTAATAACTACCTCGTTTTTACAAATGACATGCAAAACGGATTTTGCAGTTATTCGGATAAGTTGTGGATATCGGATGGCACTGATCCCGGCACGCATATTATCAGGGATATTGATTCCGTTGCCTGCACTTCGAATGTTTCCGCAATAGATGTTTTGGACAGTGTTATTTATTTCAGGGCCGACAGTGCCGGTAATTATAAATTATTATGGAAAAGTGACGGTACAGCGGCAGGCACCCAGCTCTTTAAAAAATTTTCAGATTCTATTCCAAATTCGTTTGCAAACATCTATCCCGTTCTGTTTAAAGACACTTTGTATTTTTCCACATCGTGGTCTCCATGGGTGAATGGTGTAGGTCATTTAGGAAGCCGGATTTGGAAAAGCAACGATGGTACAGGCGCGGGGACTTCAATTTTGTCTGAAGCGCTGCATAATGGATTGATTTGTGATGTAAGCGCTCTGATTCCTGCCACTGACTATGCATACTTTATGGCGACCTTCCACTCTGCTGCAACTATTTTTCAACGATTGTATGAATTGTGGAAAACAGATGGCACCACAGCCGGCACTACTCTTGTAAAATCATTCGGTGATTCAACTATGAACATACTCGGTATTATTGATGATATAATTTATTTGGGTGTAGATGACAGCACCATTTCTCCGCAAGGATATAGTTTTGGAACAGAACTCTGGCAATCAGACGGAACGGCCGGAGGTACATTTAAAATTGCTGATATTTATCCCGGCCACAAAGGATCCAGCCCTTCACGCCTTATAAAAGCCGGAGGTGTAATATTTTTTTCAGCAACGGATAGTATTCATGGAACAGAATTATGGAGATTAGATTATAACAATATTTCAGTTGAAGAAAACAGTAAAATTATTTCCTTAAATATAACTCCCAATCCGGCAACCTCTTATTTGAACCTTTCCATAAATGCACCCCGCTCACAATCCATTGACATCAATCTTTACAACCCATTAGGCTCCCGGGTTTATTTTTCAAAAGAAGAAACCACTGCCGGAAAATTTTCAAAAGAAATAAATGTAAAAAACCTCCCCAATGGAATTTATTTTTTAGAAGTAAAAACCAAAGAAGGTGTGGTGAATAAAAAGGTGGTGGTGCAGCATTAAAAATTCTAAAAGCCACTAATTACAGAAATTTTCACGAATAAGTTTTTTCGTTTTTAGTGTTAATTCGTGTAATTAGTGGCAGAAAATCAGGCAGCTTTCGGAGCTTTGCCCATGTACCAGCCGAGCCACAAGCCAAGAAACAATCCGCCAAGCAATTCGTCAATGATCTGACCTGAGATATAATGCATCGGAGAATTCATCCAGTTCCATTCCATCATGTAAGAGCGGAACACCACTAATACAGCCAAAGCCAGAACTACACACACGCGGCTTCCCATGGTATTAAAAATGTTTGATGTTTTGCTAAGTACCCATACAATGATCCAAACGCCAATGAAGGTAAAAATAAAACCGCAGGCCATATTTTTACCCATGTTATAATGGGCCGCCTGCATGTAATTGATTGCGGCAGCAGGTTTGCCCATCTGCGCTTCCATAAATTTTTCCTGCTCTTCGTGCGGTGCATCAGGCGACAGCATGGGCAGGTAATACAATCCATCTTCAGTAAGATTGGAACTGATAGCGGCAAGGATCGCATCCTGTTTATCAGTTACCTTGAATGAATTTTTATGGATAGGAGAAATCATCCAGGACAATGCCTGGCAAATAAAAACGATAAGTGTGCCAACGATGGTGGCAATAAGTGTTCTTTTCATGGTATAAGTTTTTAAGTTTTAGGAAGGTAAAAGTAAAATAATCCTGGTAAAGCAAAAACTATCTTATTTGTATCTTTGACAAACTTATTAACAGCAATTGTGTATTAACCAAAACGTTCTTCCATGAAAAAACTAATACTTTCATTCTGCATCCTGCATTTTGCATTTTGCAATTCTTTCTCCCAGAACCTTCCCCATATAATGACAGAAGCTGAAAAGCTCCAGGCGCCATTATATAATCTGCAACGCAATTCTAATGCGAATAATGTTTTAAGTGTAACACCTCCCTCCTCCCCTGTCCGCACAATTGGTGAGTGGGAAGAGTTGCAGGGACTGATGATAACGTGGGCGCAGTTTACACCGATGCTTAAAGAAATTGTACGCGCTGCAAAACAGGAAACAAGAGTTTACATTGTTTGCAGCAATGCACAAACGGTAATTAATTATTTAAACCTTGCTCCTTCAGTTGATACGGTAAATGTTTCTTTCGTTATTGCTCCTTTCAATTCTGTATGGTGCCGTGATTACGGTCCATGGAGCGCTTATACAAATGATGTGGATACGCTTATTACCATTGACTGGATTTATAACCGTCCCCGTCCTTTAGATGATGCCCTGCCTTCAACCATTTCAACCTTGCTCGGAACTCCTTTTTATACCACCACAACTCCTCCGTGGGATTTGGTAAACACCGGGGGAAATTTTATGACCGATGGTTTCGGGACTGCTTTTGCTTCCAATCTTATTTTATTAGACAATGACACTAACACGGCAGTATGGGGGGTGCAGCATACGGCTGCTGAAATTGATACGATCATGAAACATTTCATGGGGATCTCGCGCTACATTAAAATGAATACGCTTCCTTATGACCAGATCCATCACATTGACATGCACATGAAACTGCTGGATGAAGAAACGCTTTTGGTCGGAGAATATCCTGCAGGTATTGCTGATGGCCCGCAAATAGAAGCGAATCTTCAATATATCCTTGCAAATTTCAATTCTGTTTTCGGAACGCCTTATAAAGTTATCCGCATACCAATGCCCGCTGATGGCGGGTTGTACCCGAATAACGGGGGAGATTATTTTACTTACACCAATTCATCTTTTATCAATAAAACTGTAATCGTTCCTATCTATAATATCCCCTCTGACACTACTGCATTAAATATTTATCGCGAAGCATTGCCAGGGTATACCATTACAGGGATTAATTCAACTTCAAGTATTTCTTCCCTGGGAGCTTTGCATTGCATCACCAAAGAATTGGGAACTTCTGATCCGTTATTGATTTCTCACCAGCCTTTGCCGGATACGTATGATGATGTGAATCCATACACTGTAAATGCGCTTGTAAAACACCGCTCCGGAATTCAATCAGCAACTTTATACTACCGGACTGATACACTGGTTCCATACACTTCAGCAAACATGACACAGGGTTCAAATCCGGATTACTGGTCAGCTCAAATTCCTGCGCAGGCTGTGGGAACGTTTATTTATTATTATATCCATGGCGAATCGGTTTCTGGCAAACAGCAAAATCGCCCTTTGCCTGCTCCAACAGGATATTGGCGTTTTGAAATTTTAGGTCCGGTTGGATTGGCAGAAAATAATTCTTCAAATGACCTTCAATTGCAAACTGCTTTCCCGAATCCTTCAAAAGGCATTACATGCATCCCGGTTTTCTCCGGAAAGGAGCAAAAAGCGAGTCTTGCTTTAACAGATATGACCGGACGGATGGCAATAAAAATTTTTGATGGGAAATTAAAGAAAGGCGACAATAAATTATTTCTCGATTCGTGGAGTATATCGTCCGGGGCATACCTGTTGATTTTAAAAACGGATAAAGCGGTGCTTTCACAGAAACTGATGGTGAAATAAGGTCTATGGTTGGCATGAATGAGAACTTTAAACCTTATTTATCCCGTATTTATTCGGGAAACCTTAAACCTTAAACCTTTTTTTTATCTTTGCCCGCTTTCTAAAAAGCCGAACAGACTGACAACAAGAAGTTAGTTGCGATGGATTACCTTTCAAAGTTTGATATACCGTTTGTGAGTCTGCCTTTTGGCGTTCATAGATTGGAGTATGATATAGAGGATAAGTTCTTTACGTACTTTGAAAATTCTGTAATTCAAAAAGGGAAGATGCATGTGAATCTTGATATTGACAGACAGGAAACCATGCTGATCCTCGATTTTGAATTTAAGGGAAGCTTTGAGCTTGAATGCGACCGTTGCCTGGAGAAATTTGATTTTCCGATTAATGATACTCACAACCTGATCATCAAGCTTGCCGGAGAAACGGATGGGGAACCTGAGGATGATGTGATTACCATTTCTTCCAGTGAACAATCCCTTCACATCGCACAACCTTTATATGATTATCTGAGTTTGTTGATTCCTTACCGGAAAACGCATCCTGATAATGAAGACGGAGAATCAACCTGCAACCCGGAGTTTCTTAAAAAGCTTGAAGGGCTGTCGCATCATGAAGAAAATCATAATGACCCGAGGTGGGAGGCACTGAAAAAATTGAAGAAGAAATGAATTGTCATAATGAATTGTTATATTGTTAAATTGTTCGTGAGCGGTTGTAACAATTTAACAATTTAGCAATAGAAAACATAAAATTAAAATCATAAATCATATTTAAAAATGCCAAATCCAAAACACAAACATTCGAAAGCAAGAAGCCGTAGTCGCAGGACTCATTATAAAGCTACTGAAGCAACTGTTGCAATATGTCCGACAACAGGCGAACCACATTTATATCACCGTGCATACTGGCATGAGGGAAAAATGTACTACAAGGGAAAAGTTGTAATGGAAACTGCTGAGTAATTTGTCAAATGGTTGATTATGTTAATTATGTTAATTCGACAGATGAGTTAACCAGTTAACATAATTAACCAATTAACTAATCAACCAAATGAGAATCGGCATTGACATCATGGGTGGCGATTACGCCCCTCTCGAAACTACGCTGGGCGCTATCCTTGCTTTTAAGGAATTGCCGGCTGATGTTAAAATTGTTCTTCTTGGTGATAAACAATCCATTCTTCCTGTTTTAAAAGAAAATAATATCAGCGAAAGCGTTTTTGAAATAATTCATACCACTGAGGTGATTGATATGAGCGATGCACCAACAAAGGCATTTACTCAGAAACCGGATTCGAGCCTTGCTGTGGGATTTAAGATGATGAAGGAAGGAAAGCTGGATGGCTTTGCAAGCGCTGGCAATACAGGTGCCATGATGATTGGCGCCATGTTCAGTGTTAAAACAATTCCCGGAATCTTGCGCCCTTCTATCTCCTCCATCATTCCGAAAGAACACGGAGGCATAGGAATTATCCTGGATGTTGGAATAAATGCTGATTGCAAACCGGAGATATTGCAGCAATTTGCATTGCTTGGTTCTTTATTGGCGGAGCATGTGTATCATATTCCGAATCCTAAAGTCGGTTTGATGAATATTGGTGAAGAAGAAGAAAAAGGCAACCTGCTGACGCAGACAACCCACCAGCTATTGAAGGCAACTAAAGAACTTAATTTCATCGGCAACATCGAAGGCAGGGATTTGTTTAATGATAAGGCCGATGTGATCGTTTGTGATGGATTTACGGGCAATGTTATTTTAAAACAAGCCGAATCTTTTTACTCATTGATAAGGAAAAGAAATATTAAAGACGAATATTTCAACCGTTTCAATTATGAAAATTATGGAGGAACACCGCTTCTCGGTGTGAACTCAACTGTCATGATTGCACACGGTATTTCAAATGCAAAAGCCATTAAAAACATGATTGTCCTTATGAAAGAAGTGGTAGAGGTGAAGCTGAATGAGAAAATTGCGAATGCACTTTCAATAACTTCTGAGTCTTAAATGTCAAAGATAAGAGCCGCCATCACTGCTGTTAACGGATATGTACCGGATTACATCCTTACCAATAAGGAGTTGGAAGGAATGGTGGAAACAAATGATGAATGGATACTATCAAGAACAGGGATTTCGGAACGGAGAATTCTGCGTGATAAGACCAAGGCTTCATCCGACATGGGAGCTGAAGCGGTAAACGGACTTTTAAAGAAAAAAAATATTGATCCGCTGGAGATTGATCTTTTGATTTGCGCTACTGCCACTCCCGATATGCCATTCCCGGCAACGGGCAATTTAATTTGCAATAAAGTGGGCGCTAAGAATGCGTTTTCTTACGACATCAGCGCTGCCTGTTCGGGTTTTTTGTACAGCCTTGCCACGGGAGCAAAGTTTATTGAATCAGGTAAATATAAAAAAGTGGTGATTGTAGGGTCTGATAAGATGTCTTCCATTGTAGATTACAATGATCGCAGCATCTGCATACTTTTTGGTGACGGTGCGGGCGCAGTTTTGCTTGAGCCCGGCACAGAAGGGTTCGGAATGCTGGATGAAATTCTGAGAAGTGACGGCAGCGGCTGCGCATATCTCCATCAAAAGGGAGGCGGAAGCCTTAACCCGGCTTCGCACGAAACGGTGGATAAGAAATGGCATTACGTTTTCCAGGAAGGACAGACTGTTTTTAAGTTTGCCGTTAAAGGAATGGCCGATGTTTCGGCTGAAATTATGGAGAAGAATAACCTGACGGCTGACGACATTTCCTACCTCGTGCCCCACCAGGCAAACAAACGCATCATTGACGCCACTGCGAGGCGAATGGGCATCAGCATGGATAAAGTAATGCTCAATATTCAGAAATATGGCAATACTACCAACGCCACCATCCCCCTTTGTCTCTGGGAATGGGAAAATAAACTGAAAAAAGGCGACAATCTTATTATTTCTGCTTTTGGAGGAGGATTTACTTGGGGAGCTATCTGGGTAAAGTGGGCGTATTAAGATTTAAAGTTTAAAGTTTAAGGTTTCGCAGATAAGGAAGTTACTTAATTTTGAAAATGTTTAAATAACATTTGCAAAAATCCTGAATATTTACAGGAAAAATTTTCTAAAGGAAAATTAAATAACATACAATGAAAAAAATTCTGCTCTCACTCGTTTTACTTTCGATTTTAATTGCCGCAAAGGGGCAAAACTTAGTAAATAACGGTGATTTCGAACAACATAACGCATGCCCGACAGGAGTAAATCAACTTTCAACTTCGCAGTATTGGACAAATCCTGCAGGTTTGAGCCCCGATTATTATCATAAATGCGGAAGCGCAGGGGTAAGTCCTCCAGACTGTGTGTTTGGATACCAGGATACGCATAATGACAGCGCAATAGGGGGAATCGGCTTATGGTGGAGCGCTGGACTTTTTCGCGAATACCTTCAAACTTCTCTTACCTCGCAGCTTACTGCAGGCACCTGTTATCATTTTGAAATGTATGTGAATTTCGCAAATAATAACAGATACGCAACTGATGCTATGGGAGTTTATTTTTCTAATGTGGCGATAACTGGTGTCTCGAATCTCATAGGATACACGCCTCAAATCAGTAATACCGTGGGTTTCATAACAGATACTTTAAACTGGACGCTCTTATCAGGCAATTTCACCGCCACAGGGAATGAAAATTTTTTAATCATCGGAAATTTTAAAGATGATGCCAGCACAGACACAATGATGGTAAATCCTAATGGGTCGGTTACATTTACATATTACTATTTTGACGATGTTTCCCTCACACCTTGTACCGGCATTGAAGAACAAAACGAAAATGCGGAAATAAAAGTTTATCCCAACCCTGCACAAGATGAATTATTGGTTAATGGTTATTCGTCATCCGAAGAAAAAGAAGTTATTATTACCGATGTGTCGGGAAGAAAAGTTCTGACACAATCAATCAGTAATCAATCATTAAAAATCAATGTTCAGTCATTAAATGCCGGAATTTATTTTATTGAAATAAACGGAAGCAATCCCGATGGCCAGCGGGACAGGAAAAAGTTTTTGAAACGCTAAGCCGAAATGTGAAACCTGGAACTTTCCCAAAGGGTTGCTTTCGGAATAATCTTTTTTTCTACTTTTGGTAATTAATCCTAAACTATTTTTTCTCATGAACAAAAAAGAAATTGAAGATCTCATCCGTTTTGTTTCAAAAGCAGGGGTAAGCGAAGTAAGCCTTGAAACCAAGGAGATTAAGATTACCATCATCAATACACCGCGTCAGCAGGAACAAGCCGTCACTCACGCAGTTCCTCAAATACATGCAGCTGTTCCGGCAACCGTTTCTGCACCTGCACCTTCGGCTAAACCTGAAACACCCGCTGCAAAAAAAGAACCGTCAGCAGCAGTTGATGAATCACATCTTCACATTATAAAATCACCGATGATCGGAACTTTTTACCGTTCTTCATCTCCTGATAAACCTAATTTTGTTAACGTAGGCGATGAAGTAAAACCCGGCAAAATTATCTGCATTATCGAAGCTATGAAGCTCTTTAACGAAATCGAATGTGATATCACAGGAAAAATCGTAAAAGTGCTTGTTGATAATGCTTCCCCGATTGAGTACGATCAGCCATTGTTTTTAGTCGAACCCGCTTAAGATGGTGATTAGGTAATAAAGGTAATTTGGTAAATGGTAAAAAACCTTAGTCACCTAATTACCAAATTACCTTAATTACCTAATTACCCTAAACTAATATGTTCAAAAAAATCCTCATAGCCAACCGTGGTGAAATAGCCCTTCGCATCATTCGAACCTGCAAGGAAATGGGCATTAGCACAGTGGCTGTTTATTCAACGGCTGATAAAGACAGCCTGCACGTCCGGTTTGCTGATGAAGCCGTCTGTATTGGTCCTCCGCCCAGCCGCGATTCGTATTTGAATATTCCCAGTATCATTTCCGCTGCCGAAATAACGAATGCAGATGCTATTCATCCCGGGTATGGTTTCCTTTCGGAGAATTCAAGGTTTTCATCAATATGCACAGAGCATCACATAAAATTTATCGGGGCAACTCCTGCCCAAATAGATGGAATGGGTGACAAGTCGAATGCCAAAGCCACGATGAAAAAAGCAAAAGTCCCGATAGTTCCCGGCTCAGACGGTTTGCTGGAAGATGTGAAACAAGGTTTAAAAATTGCAAAGAAAATTGAATATCCTGTAATATTAAAAGCAACCGCAGGCGGTGGCGGCCGTGGAATGCGAATCGTTTGGAAACCCGAAGAATTTGAAGACGCCTGGAATTCTGCAAGAACGGAAGCCGGTGCTGCTTTTGGAAATGACGGTATGTATCTTGAAAAATATGTGGAAGAGCCGCGCCATATTGAAATCCAGATTGCAGGCGACCAGTATGGAAAAGTATGCCACCTGAGTGAGCGCGATTGTTCTATTCAAAGAAGACATCAAAAACTTATTGAAGAAACACCTTCACCATTCATGACCGATAAATTGCGCAAAGCAATGGGCGCTGCCGCGATAAAAGCTGCATCTGCTGTAAAATATGAAGGTGTGGGAACAGTAGAATTCCTGGTTGATAAGAACCGGAATTTTTATTTCATGGAAATGAATACACGCATCCAGGTTGAACATCCGATCACCGAAGAAGTGATTAATTACGATTTAATAAAAGAGCAGATTAAAATTGCAGCGGGCCACAAAATTTCGGGTAAGGATTATTTTCCTG
Source organism: Bacteroidia bacterium (assembly GCA_035275625.1). Lineage (GTDB taxonomy): Bacteria > Bacteroidota > Bacteroidia > AKYH767-A > OLB10 > DATEMK01. The sequence continues at coordinate 8,965 of DATEMK010000400.1, read as the reverse complement.
TGATGCACGCTATAGAGTGCCGCATCAATGCAGAAGACCCATACAATAATTTCCGCCCGGCTCCCGGCAGGATAACCAACCTGCATATTCCCGGAGGACATGGGGTAAGAGTGGACTCTCATATTTATGCAGGCTATACCATTCCTCCTAATTACGATTCAATGGTTGCAAAACTTATCACCATGGCTCAAACAAGAGATGAAGCCATCCGCACTATGGAACGCGCATTAAGCGAGTTTGTAATTGAAGGAGTAAAAACTACCATTCCCTTCCATCAGCAGTTAATGCAAAATGCAGATTTCCGAAAAGGAAATTATACAACCAAGTTTATGGAAACTTTTAAACTGAAATAAATCTGAATGATTTGAAAATTTGAAAATGAGATAATTTGAAAATTCGGACGCAAGCTGATTTTTCCTTATTAATTTTCGAATCTTCAAATTATCTCATTTTCAAATCAAAAAGAATGACAATTAGCTTCAAGAATATTTTCACCATCTCCATGATTCTTTTTGCGGTGATTGATATAGTGGGTTCCATTCCTGTAATTCTTGAAATAAGAAGAAAAGCAGGAAGCATCCATTCTGAGAAAGCAACTTTTACTTCACTTGTTATTATGCTGGTCTTTCTTTTTCTCGGAGAAAATATTTTAAAATTAATTGGTCTTGATATTTCATCTTTTGCTATTGCAGGATCGTTTGTTTTATTTTTTATTTCATTGGAAATGATTTTGGGAATAAAAATTTACAAAGACGAATTGCCGGAAACGGCCTCCATTGTTCCTATTGCATTTCCATTAATTGCAGGTGCCGGAACGATGACAACACTTTTATCACTGCGTTCGCAATATGCCACTGAGGAAATAATAATCGGGATCATTTTGAATCTTATTCTTGTTTATTTATGCCTTAAAAATTTAGGGTTTTTAGAAAAGCTTTTAGGCCCGACAGGGATTGGTATTCTGAGAAAAGTTTTTGGATTTATTTTATTGGCTATTGCAGTGAAACTTTTCAGAGCAAACCTGCATCTTTAACTTCCGCGAATGCCTTCTATTACGATTTACACCGATGGTTCTTCGCGCGGCAACCCCGGACCAGGCGGTTATGGCACAATTTTAATTTCCGGAAATCACCGGAAAGAACTTTCGCAGGGTTATCGTTTGACAACAAATAACCGCATGGAATTAATGAGCGTGATTGCCGGTTTGGAAGCATTAAAAAGAAAAGGTGAAAATGTTGAAATTTATTCCGATTCAAAATACGTGATTGATTCGGTTGAAAAAAAATGGGTGTTCGGGTGGGTGCAAAAAAATTTTAAAGGGAAAAAAAATGCGGATCTGTGGATGCGCTTTCTTAAAATTTACAAAGAGCACCACGTAAAATTTCATTGGATAAAGGGACACAATGATCATCCTTTTAACGAACGGTGTGATGAATTGGCTGTTGCAGCAGCCATGGGAAAAGACCTCCTGCATGACACAGGTTATGAAACCGAATTACGGAGCGGATTATTTAAATAGTTTTTTTAATGAAAATAATTTCTACTTTTAGTGCCCCAATTAATTGATTCCGCATGAAAAATATTTTTTTACTCGTGTTTCTTTTGCCGTTCTTAACAACTGCACAAATAACTGATGATTTCAGTGATGGGGATTTTACAAATAATCCTTCGTGGAGCGGAGATGTTGCCAACTGGCAGGTAGTAAGCGGGCAGCTTGTTACGAATGGTCCGGCAGTTACTCCCACCACCACTTACCTGAGTCTGCCTTCAACATTTGTTTCCGATGCGCAATGGGATTTTTTTGTGAATCCTAAATGTGCCACCAGTTCAGGAAATTTTATGGACATTTATTTAATTTCCGATGTTTCCGATGTTACGAATGCAAGCGGGTATTTTGTCAGGATAGGCGGTACTCCTGATGAAGTGAGTTTATTCAAACGCATCGCTTCCGTTGAAACAAAAATTATTGACGGGCAGGATGGAACCATTGCAAGTTCCTCAGACAATCCTACTAAAATAAGAGTTAAAAGAACTACAACCAGCGACTGGACTTTAGAGGCAGATTTTTCCGGAACCGGAACAAATTATTCTTTACAGGGAACGGTTAATGATGCAACGATAACTGCAAGTTCCTTTTTTGGAATCAAAGTAACTTACTCAGCATCTAATAACCAGAAATATTTTTTTGATGATTTGTCAATTGGAAATATTGTAATTGATATTACCCCTCCTTCTGTTAATTCAATTACTAATGTAACTCAAAACGCAATTGATGCAGTTTTTTCTGAAGCTGTTGATCAAACAACTGCCGAAACAATATCAAATTATTCCGTTGATAATAGTATAGGCAATCCAACTACTGCAGCACTCACCTCATCGAATACGGTACATCTTACTTTCGCAACAAACTTTTCAAACGGAGTTACAAATACATTAAGCGTTTTAAATGTCAAAGATTTAAATAATAATCCGATTACTGTAGCAAGTACAGCCCAGTTTACCTATAGTGTACCGGTTGCCCCATCAAAATATGATGTGGTGATTACTGAATTCATGGCTGATCCTGATCCTCCAATTGGTTTACCAAACGCAGAATATGTGGAAATTTATAACCGAAGTAATAAAACTTTTGATTTAAACGGATGGAAAATTTCTGATTCAGGCAGCCCGAATGATTTAACCTCGTTTATTCTTTTGCCTCATTCATATCTTATTCTATGCAGCACTTCAACTGTTTCTTTGTTTACTTCTTTCGGAAATGTTTTGGGTGTTTCTTCTTTTCCAACATTTAATAATCCTTCAGGTGGCGGTAATGATGATATCGTAATTTCTGATAACAATTCGGTAATCATTGATAAGATCCACTATGATGAATTGTGGTTCCGGGACCCTTCGAAAATAAATGGCGGATGGAGTATTGAACGTATCAATCCTGATTTTACTTGTTATAATTCATTAAACTGGAAAGCCTCTGTAAATCCTGCAGGCGGCACTCCCGGAACAACCAACAGTGTTGACGGAACATTTTCAGAAACAGAACCTCCTTTGCTGTTGCGTGCTGCGGTTGCCGGAAATAATTCAGTTAATGTATATTTTGATGAACCGATGAATGCAGCCATTCTTTCTGCTGCTGCTTCTTATACTGCGGATAATGGTTTCGGTAATCCCGCAAGTCTGTCTCCGGCTCCGGACTTCACTTCTGTAACATTAACATTTTCATCCGTTATTCAAAATGGAATTATTTATACTCTTACCGTTTCGTCTTCCATTACTGATTGTGCAGGAAATTCATTAAGCGGAAATAATACAGTACGTTTTGCTATTCCTGATTCTGTAATTTCTGTTTCTGATATTTTGCTCAACGAAATTTTATTTAATGCTAAGGATGCCGGAGTTTCATTTGTGGAAATCTATAACCGGAGCAATAAAATATTTGATTTATCAAAAACAAAAATTGGAAACTTAAGAGAAAACACAGATACTATTAATTATTTATACCCCATCGCTGTCGAAGGGTTTTTATTTTTCCCGGGGGATTATCTTGCGTTAACCAAATCACCTGCCATTGTAAAATTACAATACCAAACGACTAATCCCTCCGGTTTTGTTACTGTAGAGAATCTTGAAAATGTTATTTACACAGATGATGCAACAGTTTTGATAACTGACGATAACTCCAACCGTATTGACCAATTTTATTATTCAACCGATTTTCAATTTCCTTTATTAAATGATCCGGAAGGAGTTTCTCTTGAACGCATCAGTTTTAACCGCCCCACCCAGGACAGCACCAATTGGCATTCAGCCGCTGAAACAGTTGGCTTCGCCACACCAGCTTATGAAAATTCTCAACATGCTGAAGTGGTTGATGACGGGAGCGAAGTCTCAGTTGAACCCGAAATTTTTTCACCCGATAATGACGGAAACAATGATGTGGTAAACATCAATTATCATTTTGGAGAACCCGGTTACATAGCCAACCTTAAAATTTTTGATTCAAAAGGAAGAGAAATTATTCATCTTATAAAAAATGAACTCCTTGGAACAACCGGTACATTTACCTGGAATGGGATTACCAAAGAAAATGAAAAAGCAAAAGTTGGTATTTATGTAGCTTATTTAGAAATATTTAATGAAAAAGGAACCGTAAAAAAATTCAAAAAACCTGTTGTGCTTGCCTCTAAGTTGTAATACCTGCGGGATATTGCTGAATATTTTTTTAAAAGAACTCTTGCTATTTGAAAAATAATTTATAAATTGCGTCACCAAAAAAAATTTAAAACAATTAAATCAATTAAACAATTAACTCTTTAAAAACAAAAAAATCTATGAAAAAAAATTTAATCTGTTCAGGACTGATTACAGCAGCGCTGATGTTTGCTGTAGTTAAAACAAATGCCCAAACTGACTGGCATATTACAGGAAATGCCGGTACAAGCGCGTCAGCCAATTTTCTTGGCACAACGGATAATCTCGGGTTAAAGATCCGTACAAACAACACTAACAGAGTAATCATAAGTAACAAAGGCAAGGTAGCGCTTGGAAACTTTACTCCTGTAAGCAAACTTGACATTTTAGGTGCAACAACAGCTGCTGATACTGTTCCGGTAGTAAATGTAATTGTTAAAAAAACCGGCAACTTTGATGTAGTGGGTGTTCATGCTGAATCACAACCTGCCCTGGGTTTTGGAGTTGGTATGGAAGGCCTCGGTAATTTTATTGGTGTATTCGGAAATGGCGGGACCTTTGGTCTTGCAGGTATCAGCCCTACAATTGGAGTTGACGGAGAAGCTATTGAAGACGGAAATTTGACTCAGCTTACAGGTGTTCAGGGATTATGCACCGGAGGTGATTTATCCGTTGGAGTTTACGGCAGTTGCACAGGCTCTAACAACAATTATGGTGTTTACGGTGATCAGCAGGATACAGCAATCGGTACTGATTATGCTTTAGTTGGAATTGGGGATGTTTTCGGATGGAGATTTTTCCAGGCCTCTGACCGTAAGCTGAAAAAAAATGTTGAGACTTATTCAGGCGCACTTGCTAAAATCAGCCAGTTAAATGCGTCTACCTACACTTTCGATCATGCAAAATATCCGGGAATGGCATTGCCGGGCGGAAAACAAATTGGCTTTATGGCTGACAATGTTGAGCAAGTATTTCCTGAATTAATTAAAACTGGTGACCTGCCTGCAGGTGCAACAAGAGATACAAGAGGAAAACCAACTTATCACCAGATTGAGAATGTTAAAACAGTAAATTACATGGGTTTGATTCCTGTTTTAGCTGAAGCTATCAAAGAACAAAAAGCTATTGTTGATGCTAAAGATGCTGTGATTGCAGATTTAAATGCACGCCTTACTGCTCTGGAAGCAAAAGTATCCGGAACTTCTTCTGCCAAATTATCTTCAACATCTACTGTTGACGCTTCTCTTGAGCAGAACACTCCGAATCCCTTCAGCCAGTCAACCCAGATTCGTTATTCAGTTCCTGCTAATTATAATTCTGCAAAAATTACCATCACTTCAATTGATGGAAAATCAGTAAGAAATTATACAATTTCAGGAACAGGTAAAGGACAAATAACGCTGAATGCAAATGAGCTTTCAGTAGGTTCTTATACTTATTCATTGAATGTTGACGGAAAAGTAGTTGATACTAAAACTTTGGTGCTGACCAAATAATTTATTCTTGCTTTAAAAAACGTCCCGGTGTGGTACCACACCGGGACGTTTTTTTTTGGTTTTTTTTATATTTAAAAAAGCAAATCAAAATTCGGGATAAGTATACAGGCCCGAAGAACTATTCGAAAGCAGGAACAGTTCTACATTCAACACCTTCTCCAGGTATTTATTTTATTAAAACAGGAAGTGAAGTGAAGAAGTTTGTAAAGAATAAATGTTTTAAATCCCCACCGGGTGCCAGGTAGTTTTAATTTCCTGCAAATCCATGATGAGATAGGGGTTTTGTGAAGAGGTATCCATCCAGTCAAAATGATTCCAGGGCAAAGCGCGTTTTACATTTAATGCGCTGTTGGTTTGCAGTGTTTTTATTTCTTCATTGTTATCCGCAGTATAAATAACAGCGTTCACATCCATGTGTGATGAAAAATGGGAAAGCAACTCGCTGCGATAGCCTGTTAAAATATTAATAACACCTCCGGGAACATCAGAAGCATGGAGCGCTTCGGCAAAATCAATTGCGGTAACAGAATGGTTTTGCGCAGCAAGAATAATGCAGGAGTTTCCGCCAATTATAACAGGCAGTATAACCGAAACTAATCCGAGCAGTCCAAATTGTTCAGGAGCAAATGCAGAAACAACTCCTGTTGGTTCAGGATAAGAAAAATTAAAATAGCTGCCTTCAGTGGGATTTACAGAGCTGAAAACCTGCTGGTATTTATCTGCCCATCCTGCATAATAAACACAACGGTCAATGGCTATATTTACCTCGGTTGTTGCTTCTTCTTCTGTTGCGCCTGATAAAGCAAGGTCAGACATGAACTGCACTTTTCGTCCCTCTAACGTTTCGGCTATACGGTAAAGAATTTGTCCGCGGTTGTAAGCGCTGCGCTTTGCCCAGTCAGCCTGCGCTTTTCTGGAAGATACCACCGCATCACGAAAATCTTTTCTGGAAGCGCGGCAAATGCTGGCAATAGTTTTTCCGCTGCTGCCAATGAGCTTAAAATACCTGCCGGATTCTGTGCGGGGAAATTTTCCGTCAATGTAGAGTTTGTAAGTTTTTAAAACATCGAGCCTTCCTTTGATGGTTTCATCATATCCGTTCATGGATGTTTTTTCTTTGGCGAGTGTTTCTGTTTTCATTTAACAAATTTTTTCAATTCAATTTCACATACGGCTGCAATCCATGCAATCCTCCCTCGCGACCCATTCCGCTTTCTTTGTATCCTCCAAATGGAGAGGTGGGATCAAACTTATTATATGTATTTGCCCAAACTACTCCCGCTTTTAATTTTGACGATACTTTAAAAATCTTTGAGCCTTTATCAGTCCAGACTCCGCCTGATAATCCGTAAGGAGTATTGTTTGCTTTTTCAATAACTTCTTCCACCGTTCTGAAAGTCTGAATGGAAAGCACAGGGCCGAAAATTTCCTCCTGGACAATTTTGCTTGATTGTGCCACATCCATAAACAATGTCGGACGGAACCAGAATCCTTTTGCAGGAACTGCACAGGAAGATTGATAACAGGTACCGCCTTCATCAATGCCGATTTTCACTAATTTTTTTATTTTATTTAATTGATCTTTTGAATTGATTGCCCCTATGTCGGTGTTTTTATCCAGCGGATCTCCGATGATCAGTGTTTCGATCCGGTCTTTTAATTTGCGAATCACGATATCTGCAACAGGTTCCTGAACAAACAAACGGGAACCTGCACAACAGACATGGCCCTGGTTGAAAAATATTCCGTTGATAATTCCTTCTACTGCCTGGTCAATCGTTGCATCCGCAAAAATGATATTGGCGGCTTTGCCTCCCAGCTCAAGTGTATATTTTTTATTTGTTCCGGCTAACGCGCGCTGGATAATTTTTCCGACATCCGTTGAACCGGTGAAAGCAATTTTATCAATGCCGGGATGATTTACAATTGCAGCTCCTGTTGCTCCTGCCCCCGTAATTATATTGACAACACCCGGAGGCAAATCAGCATCCTGAATTATTTCAGCAAGCTTCAATGCAGTCAATGGAGTAGTTTCAGCAGGTTTCAATACAACGGTATTTCCGGCCGCAAGAGCCGGAGCAATTTTCCATGCTGCCATCAGCAAAGGGAAATTCCAGGGAATGATTTGTCCTGCCACACCTAACGGCCTGGCTACCCGGCCCGGAAAAGCATAGTCCAATTTATCAGCCCAGCCTGCATAATAAAAAAAGTGTGCTGCCGCCAAAGGAACATCCACATCGCGTGATTCGCGGATTGCCTTTCCCCCGTTCATGGATTCAATTACAGCCAGCTCCCGTGCGCGTTCCTGTATGATGCGCGCTATGCGGTATATATATTTTCCTCTTTCTTTTGCAGGCATTTTTGACCATACCTCATCGTATGCTTTTCGCGCTGCCTTTACTGCATTGTCAACATCATCAGCATTCGCCTCAGCGATGTCTGCGATCTTTGTTTCTTTGGCAGGATTGATTGTTTCAAAATATTTTCCGCTTTGCGGTTCAACGAATTTTCCGTTGATGAATAAATCATATTTTGATTTCAACTGTACATGGTCAGCACTCTCGGGAGCGGGAGCATATGTCCAGCCGGATTGAAAATCAAGCCGGGTTTCCTTTTTATTTTTTTTAGGCGCCATGAAAAATTTATTTATGAATCAAAGTTACCAATTCTAAACCGCTATTTCAATACTCCAAGGCTGTCTAATTCTTCTACTTTTACTGATGGCGGCATGATGTTATTCTTAAGTTTATAAACAACAAGTTCTGCTGTTTTGCGCGCGTCTTCTTCATTATCAAACCCCCTGTTGCCATTAATTGCAGGAATAGCCGGCTGGTGGACATATAAACTTCTGTACATATAAATATCATAACCAAAACCCTGGAGCCCTGAATTTTTTATGGTGTCATTATTAAAAATTTTTATGTCAATCTGCGCGTTTTTATAAGGATTCTCCTTTGGTTTTGTAGTGTCTGTTTTCATTTCCATCTCCTCATGTTCCGGTTCATTTTTACTTTCGCTTTCAGCTGCATTCTTCTTTTCATTGTTACATGCAAACACAAACAGTAACAAGCCATTTATTATAACCAGGGTAAAATAATTAAATAATTTTTTTTTCATATAATTTTTAGTTTAGTTTAGTTCATGACTTCGTGTAGTACATGGTGTGATTTAAGATGGGTTCCATGCGTGTGATGCAATTCGAAATAAGTAACCAATGCATTGAGCAATTCTTTTTTCTGCGAATGATTTAATTCTGCAAGATGATAATTTTCAAAGCTGCA
>DATEMK010000399.1:0-3241 GCA_035275625.1 Bacteroidia bacterium | reverse complement strand
ATAATTTCAATTTGGGTCTTGGAAATCATGTTTATCAATCCGCTATACAAACGCGTACGAAAGGTATAATGTTTACTGAATAATTATTTTTTCAGTGAACTTTCTTTTTTCGTTTTCAACTTCTACAAAATACATTCCGGCAGCCATACTTTTAACATTGATTTCTTTTTGTGAAGAAAGGTTGATATTTTTTTCAAAAACTTTTTTTCCCTCCGAATTGTAAATTATTACCCTTGAATTTTTAATCGCATCATTTGTCATGATTATTAAATTTTCTTTTACCGGGTTTGGATAAAACGAAACGTTCAATTGACTTAATTCTTCCATGCCTGACGGACATGCGTCAAATTCCCATAGATCATTTCCTAAAGTAGTGCCATCATCATTTATAAAACCTGTTCCGAAATATGCTTTACAGCCTATTACAAATCCTGCTGCATGTTCTCTTAAACCGCCACCGAAATCTGCCATTTGAAGCCAGCTGTCAGTGGTGGGATTGTATTGCCACACATCCGCAACAGCGCCAAAACCATACTCGTTGGTTCCGGTCCCGATATAACCATAATTTCCAATTGAAAATCCGATTGCTTCACTTCGTGCAATTCCGGGCAAGCTTGCTTTTTGCTGCCAGGTATTTGCGGTAGTATCATATTCCCAAAAATCCTGCGTGCCATAAGGAGCGGTGCCAACTTCCACACCGGTTCCTGCATATCCCTTTGACCCGATTGAAAATGCTGTTGCATATATTTTTCCCAGTCCTCCGAAATTTGCAATTTGTGTCCATGCATTTAAACCCGGATCATATTCCCAAAAATCGGTTGTGAGTCCGGAATTGGAAGTTCCTGTTCCTGTATAAACTTTATTGCCGATCACAAAGCTCACTGAGCCAAACCTGCCCATGCCTCCCAAATTTGCTTTCTGAGTCCAAAGGTTTGTTACAGGATTGTATACCCAGAAATCATTATATTGACCACTTCCAGAGCCAGTGCCAATGTAGCCTTCTGAGGCAACAGCAAAACCTGTGGCGCGGTATCTCGGAGCTCCGCCAAAATCAGCTTTCTGAGTCCAACTGTCAGTTGCCGAATCATATTCCCAGAAATCATTATATTCACTTGAGTTAAAATTACCTCCTGTTCCTATATATCCTTTTGTGCCAATTGAAAACCCCACTGCACCCATCCTCGCCATGCCACTCATGCTGGTTTTTTGTGACCATGTATTTTGGGCTTTTACAATTTGCAATATGCCAATAAAGCAAACGAGTGTTAATAGATTTTTTTTCATTTTATTTTTTTGTATATTCATGGTCTTCCAATTCCTACGGAGACCCTGAAGAAACCGGGGATAAAAATAAACTTTTTAAGAATATTAAATAATTTCACTTTCGGTCTTCGAAATTTCCGAGTCCCGAAAACGCAGACTCGGAAAGTACACAAGCTGCGCTGACCTGTCAGGTGGTGAGCTTCATTAATTACTAAAATTCTTTTAAATTTTTAAACTAGAAATAAAATATCTTTTCGGGTTAAGGGTGGGATTAAAATAACTAACTTCCACTTCTAGCGAATTAGATCAGATTTGATATATTGAAAAGGAATTATATTTCATCTCATTGCTAAATCGCTCATCTTTCACTCCAGCACTTCCTGCTGATAAAATTGTAAGATCTTTCCTTTCGTTTAAATCTATTGTATTAATATTATTTATCACACCCCTAGTTATTTTAGTAATGCCAGGAATGTGCTGATGGCCATTAAGTACAAAATCAAAACCATTTTTCTGAAGCCCTTCTATTACCCTGCCTGAGTCAATTGTAACGCTTATACTTCCATATGGATATGTCGGATCTAATATTTCCTCCACTTGCATGGTGACAAGATGGTGGTGAATTATCGCTATTCTCAAATCACCGTCCAAGTTATGTGATGATAATAGATTTTCATAGTGTGACCAATCCACATATCCATAATTACTTTCTTCTATTTTTCTAAGCTTAACTGAATGAATTCTTAAAATATCCACTTTTTTACCACATGGGAATTCAAAATAATCTAATCCGAATGGCTCTTTAATTGAACCATAAAATTTTTCTAGAAAAAATCTGAATGCATTTTCATGATTATAGTCGATAAAGTTTGTTTCTTGAAGAGGGATATCATGATTTCCGGGAATAATTATTACACAATCCTTCTTTATTTTTAAATTTTCGCATAATTTATTCAAAAAAACTAAACCCTGGTTCAAAAGAACATTTCCATTGCCTCTTGAGGTAATATCGCCACTAATGATTAAAAGTCCTATTTTCTCCTTTAATTCGTTCTTAACATAATTCGTTAAAATTTCAATCAAAGGACGCTTACTAGGAGCAGGAGTAGACGGAAAACCAAAGTCAGCTCCAAAATGTATGTCTGATAAATGCAAAATGTAATCAGAATTTAATTTTAACCTTTTATTCTTGCCTTTCAATACCGAAAGCTCTTGACGTATATCGTTTTGTGTAAAAAAAGTATAATCATAACTAGGAATAATTTCAAATATTTCAATAAATCTTTCCATTGAAATATTTTCAAAATGCGTCAATTTTAACCATAAGCTACAGCTTTGGTTGTTATAATAATGAGGAGTTTTCTCTTTTTCTGGGCTTAATATCTTCTCGTTTTTTGAAAAGGATATTTCACTGACTAAGATTGCAAAAAATCGGTTTGATGAACGGTCAAATAGAAAAAATCGTGAATTAGATAGATTTTTTTTAATATCATTAAATAAATCCCCCTTTTCAGGTTCGCTAATTTTCTTCCACCAACCCCACCATGTGTATCCATATGTATTAATTATATTCTGATGCTCTAGAATAGTATCTAAATTAATAGTGTCACGAAAACGCAATAAATAATTTTCCATAATATTCAAATGTAAATGGTGTCTAATATTTTACAAAATTCAGATATTTCAATTTTTGATAATTTTTCCATTTTATATGCTTTCCTGAGTGGCCTCCCATCTGAAATAGTCTTCAATAATTTAATAACTTTTTCTGGACCACTAATAATCAGACCTCTGTTTCTTGATGTTATAAAATTTATTTTTTTTCTTAGTGCATCTCTATTGCTTACAGTTTTTATCAAACTATCATTGTCCTTATAAGGAAATAATACCTTAATATTTTTATTTTTATTTTTATGGGTATTTACTGCAACTGTTTGAGTGCCTATTTCTATTCGTGACCAAGAATCTTTTTTGAGGC
>DATEMK010000398.1:0-8788 GCA_035275625.1 Bacteroidia bacterium | reverse complement strand
CCGGACCGTATACTTACACTTATACTGCCAATGGAATTCCTGTCGGTCCTTTAAATACCAATAGCAATCCGACCATCATTCCGGTCAGCCCTAACATAAATACAACATACGCAATCACCAGTATCAGCAATGTTAATTGTCCGGGAAGTGTTACCGGGACGTCAGCACTTGTTCTTGTTACACCTATTCCGACTGCAACAATTTCAGGAACCACAGGTATTTGCCTGGGCCAGGGAACCAATCTGCAGGTTTCATTTACAGGCCAGGCTCCTTTTACATACAGCTATAATGCCGGAGCTACGTCAAACGGACCTTTTACAACATCAAGCAATCCTGCGATTATACATGTTTCACCCGGTCTCACTACGAATTATACACTTGCACCTGCTGTAACCGGAAATGGTTGTACAGGCGGCACATCAGGAAATGCCCTGGTAACAGTTCATCCTTTGCCGACAGCAACAATTTCGGGCATCCCGACAATTTGTGCCGGGGATCAAACCGATATAAGCATTTCATTTGTCGGAACAGCACCATATACTTACAGGTATACTGATGGAACTACTGTTTCCGCGCCTATTGTGACCTCGAATAATCCGGAGACCATTACTGTTTCTCCTGCTACAACTAAAACCTATACGTTGACCTTAATCAGTGATCTTCATTGCACAGGAATAACCCAGGGGTCTGCTATAGTCACTGTCAATCCGCTTCCGACTGCTAATATTACAGGCACAGCAACTATTTGCAAAGGCGCCCAGACAAATCTGAATATTGCATTTACCGGTACAGGACCTTTCTCTTATTCTTACAGCAATGGAACAACTACGTTTGGTCCGTTTATTACAAATAATAACAGTGTAACAATTCCGGTTTCACCAGTGGTTACTACAACTTATTCTGTAACTGCTGTAAGCGATGATAATTGTACTGGAAACCCAAGCGGCAGTGTAGTTGTTACTGTAAATCAATTACCCACAGCTGTAATTTCAGGAAACCCTGTTATTTGCAATGGACAATTAGCTTCACTCACTGTTAATTTCACAGGCACTGCACCTTTTGTTTACAGTTATGTTGGAGGAACAACGACTTATGGTCCGTTTACTACCTCAAGCAATCCTGCTACAATCACTGTTTCACCCACTGCGAATACTTCGTATCATCTGACCTCATCAGTTACAGGCGCAGGATGCACCGGGACAACTTCGGGTAACGCATCCGTTACTGTTAATCAATTGCCAACTGCTGTTATTGCAGGGAATCCTGTAATTTGCAATGGCAGTTCGACCACATTTACGGTATCATTTACCGGTGCCCCACCGTTTGCATATTCTTACAGCAATGGATCAACCACATTCGGCCCTTTTAATACGAGCAACTTAAGTGCAACAATTACGGTTTCCCCAACGGTCACCACAACTTATACATTGACCAATGTTTCTGATAACAATTGTACCGGGGCCGTATCAGGCCAGGCATTGGTAACTGTAAATCAGTTGCCCACTGCACAGGTTACAGGTACTGCAGGAATCTGTAAAGGAAACTCAACAAATCTGAGCATTAACTTTAATGGTACTGCTCCTTATACTTATTATTACAGTGATGGAACAAATATATTTGGTCCCTTTACAACTTCCAATGATCCTGAAATTATTTCAGTTCAGCCGGCAGTTACCACTGTGTATTCTCTGACAAGCATCAGTGATGCCAATTGCCCTGGAAATGTTACAGGTAACGCTGCAACAGTGACAGTATATAATTTGCCGAATGCTGTGATCAGTAATAATTCAGAAATATGTTATGGCGCATCAACAACTTTTACCATTACATTTACCGGAACACCTCCGTTTGTTTATAAATATTCAGATGGTACAACAACATTTGGCCCTTTTACAACTTCTAACAATCCGCAAAATGTCACTGTGGCGCCTTTAATTACAAAAACATATTCATTGATTTACCTGAATGATTTACATTGCCAGGGAAGTGTTTCAGGTACAGCGCTCGTTACCGTTCATAATTTGCCGACACCTGCAATTACCGGAACCAATGTGATTTGTGATGGCTATTCTACCGTATTTACTACTGCGGTGAGTTATTCGAATTACTTATGGTCAACTTCGGAAACTACTTCATCAGTTACCTTGACCACTGCCGGGGTTTATTCAGTAATTGTTACTGATAATTACGGTTGTGTTAGTTCTGCTGCGCAAAATCTGGTGGTTCATCAAACACCGGTTGCAAGTTTTTCAAATGATACAAGCCTTACCTGTGAAATTCCAAATATCAATTTCTTTAATACATCAGTGTTCCCTGCGGGGTCTGTATTTCATTGGGAGTTTGGCGATAATGCAGTTTCTTCGGTAGAAAATCCTTCTCATATTTTCAACATGCCCGGAACTTATCCCATTTCACTGATCATTACAACGCAGGAAGGATGTGCAGACACTTTAATTCAGGATGTGGATATAATGTTCTATCCTTTGCCGGTAGCTGACTTCAAGGCTGAACCAACGGTTGCAAGCGTTTTCAATTCCACAGTTAATTTCGCGGATGAGTCTCAAAATGCTATTACCTGGAACTGGACATTTGGTGACGGTCGAAAGGCAGATGTTCAGAACCCAAAACATTATTATGATGAAATCGGAAAGTTCAATGTGAAACTGATTGTAACAAATATTGCAGGTTGTGTATCGGAATATAATGAACTTGTATTAATCACTCCATTCTATGTTCCGAATGCATTTACACCCAATGCAGACGGCATGAACGATGTATTCTTTAGTTCAGGATATGTTTTGGATGTGGCTTCTTATGATATGAGGATATTTAACAGGTGGGGGCAAAAGGTGTTTGAAAATAATGACTATCATCATTTCTGGAATGGTTTGGATAGAAACCACAACCCGTCACCGGCAGGAACCTATGTTTATTCAATCAAGGTTGTTACTAAAACCGGGAAGCCTTTTGAGTACCAGGGTACTGTTGCACTTGTAAGATAATTTTTATTACAGGTTAAATCCTGTTCAGGCAGCGTTGCATAATTTTATTTTAATTGATTAAAATCTATTGTTTTTATTTTCGTTAATAAATTCAGCTTAGAAGTTAATTAATGCAACCCCTTAAACATATCCTGTTTCTGCAATGTTTTTTATTGCTTGCTGCATTTCATTCCTTATCTTCACCTTCAGCACCGTCTTTGCGTTCTACTGTTGTGAATGCTGCGGGAACGGTTAAATTATATTGGATACCGCCTTCAGATACCGGAACAAACTTTCATAGCTATTTGCTTTACAGAAGCAGTGCTGCGGCAGGTCCGTTTACGAAAATTGACAGCATATTTAATTATGCTCAAAATTCATACACAGACCTTTCGGTTAACGCAAACATTGTGAAATTTTATTATTTCATTATTACCAGGTCGGATTGCTGCGTTCTCCTGTCGCCCCCCTCTGATACTTTAAGCTCTATGAAACTAAATGTGACCAACACCGGGAACGGTATTGCTTTCCTGTCGTGGAATGCAATTCATGCTCCCAAACTTTCTACTTCTTCTCCATGGTACCTGATCTACAATCAATATGTCCCATTACCTTATTCTCTTATTGATTCAACACAAAATCTTAATTTCCTTGATACTACAACCGCCTGTAATTCGCAGGTCAATTACAGGGTAGAGTTGCGGGACGCATCCGGCTGGGTTTCTGTTTCATCAATTGACGGAAATATTTTTCATGACCTGATTCCGACTTCACTTACAGTGATAGATACTGTTAGTGTGAACCCTTATACCGGAATCGCCTCAATAAGCTGGAAAAAAAATCTCACCAAAGATACCAGGGGTTATATTATTTATAAATTCAATGGTGTGTCATGGGACTCCATCAGCACTGTTTATGGTTATAATAATACCGGTTACACGAACCTTTTATCCAATGCGGGCAATGTTTCAGAGAAATATGCCATTTCAACTATTGACAGTTGTAATAATTCAACAGGGTTCAGCATTAATCATTCAACGATTTTTCTGAAAACTTCTTTGAACAAATGTGAAAGTAAAATCAGGCTTGACTGGAATGCTTATTTGAACCTTAGCGGGGGAGTGAACAGCTATAAAATTTTCGTCAGCAAAAATTCGGGATTGTTTCAATATACAGGTTCGGTAAGTGGCGAAGAAAATTCATACGACTACTTACCCCCGGAAGCTGATTCCACCTATTGTTTTTTTGTTCAGGCAATAGGAAACATTTCTTCAAAAACATCTTCTTCCAATAAAAGCTGCCTGGCAGCAGATATTTTTAAGGAACCGTTATTCACGTATATTCGGACAGCGACAGTCGTCAGTTCAACAGAAGTAAATGTATTGTGTTATATGGATTCAACAGCAGAAATTGTTTCATTTAACTTGCTCAGAAGTTTAAATTCTGCTGGACCCTTTGATTCGATTACAACAGTTCCTTTTAATGGAGTTTCCGGTTTTGTGGTAAGTGACCCTTCCGTTAAAACCGCGGATCAGAGTTATTATTACCAGGTAGAAACATTGGATTCGTGCGGCAATTCAGTATCCAAAAGCAATGTTGCAAAAACCATTCTTGCAAAATCTGCTGCCGAAAATAATTTTATCAATCTTATTACCTGGGATGATTATGAAGGCTGGGGAAACGGAACCGGGTACTTCAATATTTACAGAAGGCTGACTCCGGAATCGCCTTCGGTTTATCTTGCTTCAGTTGCAGGCAATGTTCATGAGTATCGCGATGATGTAATCGCTTTTTATGATACCCCCGGACAATTCTGCTACAGCGTGGAAGCAGTTGAAAGAATTTTGAACAGCTATGGCTTCCGTGATTCTTCCTTTTCAAATGAAAGCTGTAATTGGCAAATTCCGGTCACCTTCATACCCAATGCATTTTCTCCTTACGGACATAATTCGGTTTTTTATCCCGTAAATGTTTTTGTTGATTTAGCTAATTATTCATTTGTGGTATTTAGCCGGTGGGGAGAAAAAATATTTGAAACCAATGACCCTAAACAAGGATGGACAGGTGATTATAAGGGCAATTATGTGCCTGCCGGTGTGTATGTGTACCTGCTCCGATACCTTGATAACAATGGAAAAGAAGTAAAACGAAGAGGCACCGTCACTTTAATAAAATGAAATCGTTTTATTTCCTCCCGAAATAATTTTTTCACATCCGGTTTTGGTTAGCGCATGCAATCTTTCTGAAAAAAAATTACACTAACATTTCAAAAATTACCTGTAGAATAGGCTTAAATACAAATTTCATACTTACTTTTGCAAAAACGAAATTCATCAAACCTTAATTCATCCATTTTTGTTTTTTCTCATCCTTGAAGTAATTTAGCCAAATTATAATTTAAAGAACAACTTTCTAACATTTAAAATTAAAAAAAACATGAAAAAAATTTTACTTACTGCAATTACTGCACTTACAACGTGCATGGCTCATTCACAATGGTTAAACCAAAGTCTTCCGCCCATCGGAACTGACAGTTATCTCTACGACATCGAGGTGGTTAATGCAAATGTTGTTTGGGGTAATCCCCAGGACGGTACTGTGGGTGCAACCACTCAATATACGCAAAATTTTGTGCGAACAATTGACGGTGGAAATAACTGGTCTTTCGGCAACATTGTGGGTTCTCCTGCTTCATCGTTGATTGCCAATATCTGGCCAATTGATGGCGATACTTGTTATGTATCCATGTATGGAACCACAGCAGCTACAGGCGGTGTTTTTAAAACAACAAATGCCGGTGCAAGCTGGACGGAAGTTGGAACAAATATGTTTACATCTGCAACTTCTTTTCCCGATTTCGTTTATTTCACGGATGCTCAAACCGGAATAGCAATGGGAGATCCAATCGGAAGCCCGCTGAAGTACGAAATCTATCAAACTTTTGATGCAGGCGCTACCTGGACGCTTGTACCTGGTGCTAATTTACCTGCCTTGACGAATTCTGCGGAATATGGAATTACTAATCTTTTCAGCCATGCTGGTGGTAGTGTGTGGTTTGGGACCACTTATGGTGATGTTTACCGTTCTACTGACGGAGGCACTACCTGGACAAAAGCTGCAACAGGTTTGCCGCCTTATACCGTAGCAGGTGGGGGAAGACAGGATATTGCAGATATTTCTTTTTCTGATGCTATGAATGGTTTGGCTTTACAAGTAAATGCTATCGGTTATTTGCTTGCGCAAACAACAGATGGCGGTTTGACATGGAATACTATTGCACCTTCAGGCACATTCTATGTAAATGATCTTGATGCTATTCCCGGTGCCGGTACTTTTGTTTCTGCAGGTTCAAATGCCACATTCGGTTTTGGAACGTCATTCAGCACTGATAACGGACTTACATGGACGGATATTGATGCTGGTGCGTCACACACAGCGCTTGATTTTTTTGATGCAACTACAGGCTGGTCGGGAGAATTTATTCCTTCTGGCGGACCGGGAGGAGCATGGAAATTTACAGGTTTGCCAGTCTCAGTACCTTGTGGTTCTGCGCAGATTTCACCCGGAACTACCACCGTGAATTCCCCGCAAATTTGTTTTTTTGACACACTTATCGTAACCACAACAGGTGTGGTGGCTCCGACAGATGGTGCAACACATGGGTTCAGCATTCTTGTTTCATCAGGTGATATAAGTGGAAACAATGATCCTTTAAATTCGGGTGTTATCGTGGGTGGAACAGGGATTATTATCGGCCCCCCGCCTCCTACAGTATTAATAAATGACGGAACAATTTTCCCTCCCGGAACATATTACTTCACTCCTGTTGTTTATGGAAATGCAACCGGTACCGGTAATGTCACCGCCTTAACCCTCGATCCTACTTGTACAAATACCGGTATTTCTGTAATGGTTGAACTTCGTGTCCAGGGTGATCCCACGTGCATAACGGCAATCACTGAACAATCTAATGATAATTCATTTGCAATTAAAAACATTTATCCTGTTCCTGCGAAAGACAAATTGAATTTTGTTCTTAATTCAAATGAAAACGGATCTGTTGTAGTTTCAGTAAAAGATTTTCTTGGAAAAGAAGTTCTTGCAAAACAATTCACAACTGTTTTCGGAGAAAATAATCTGATGCTTGATCTTGCTAATCAAAGCGCAGGCGTATATTTCCTTACTGTTACAGGAAATGAATCAACTGTTGTTTCAAAATTTGTGAAAGAATAAAGAAGGAAATTCCTCTTTTATTTCATCGAAAAAAAGCCGCTTCATAGCGGCTTTTTTAGTTTTTTCAGTAGTGAGTCAATTTATAATTCTTTGAAGAGGTCAACAGGTAATGTATTTAGTCCCGAAGGGACATAAGCTTGGTAGAAAAAAATATACAAAGGAAAACAGCGTCCCTGTAGGGACGCAACAAAAATGTTCCGTACCTACGGCACGGAACAGTGGAAGAGGCACTATATTTACCAAGCTTATGTCCCTACGGGACAGGGGCTGCAATCATTTTGAAAGTCGGACAGTTGTAGGTCGGGGGGCACAAGGTATTCAAACCCAAAAAAATTCAAACTGACCCACTACCGAATTTTCCATTAAAATAAACAGAATTTTACGGTTTAAGAGGTTTTTCATAATTTTACAGGATTAAGGATTATTCAATGAACGTTTACTTAGACAACGCAGCTACAACACCACTTGATCCGGAAGTTTTAGAAGTGATGCTCCCGATTATGCAAAAGCAATTTGGAAATCCGTCTTCCATTCATTCGTTTGGCAGGGAAACAAGAACCATTATTGAAAAAGCAAGAAAAACAGTTGCGAATTTACTCAATGCTTCTCCTTCCGAAATTTTTTTTACGTCAGGCGGAACGGAAGCTAACAACACTGCCATCCGGTGCAGTATAAATGACCTGGGGATCAAACATTGCATTTCAACAAAAATCGAACATCATGCTGTTGAACATACGCTTGCCGAAATCTGCAAGAAAGAATCCATCAAGCTTTCTTATATCAATATTGACAAAAAAGGGAATATTGACCTCCATGATCTGGAAGAGCTTTTAAAGAGCAATGAAAAATCCCTCGTTTCTCTGATGCATGCAAATAATGAATTGGGAACTTTAACACCCCTTGAAAAAACAGGAGAATTGTGCAGAAAATATGATGCGGTTTTTCATTCTGATACCGTACAGACAATGGGACATTATGTGCATGACCTGAAAAAAATTCCTGTTGATTTTATTACGTGTGCAGCGCATAAATTTCACGGGCCTAAAGGCGTTGGTTTTCTTTATATCAACAACCGTGTAAAGATTCACCCGTTTATTACAGGAGGAGCCCAGGAACGCAATATGCGTGGCGGAACTGAAAATGTTTACGGCATTGCAGGTTTAGCCAAAGCATTGGAAATTGCTTACCGCGATATGGAGCATGACCTCAAACATATTGCAGGATTACGATCTTACATGATTGACAAACTGAAAAACGAAATTCCTGAAATTGATTTTAATTCTGAAACAGAAAAAGACAGTTTATATACCGTGCTCAATGTTTCTTTTCCCCCCAGTGATTTTTCAGAAATGTTATTATTTAACCTGGACATTGCCGGTATTGCAGCTTCTGGCGGCAGCGCCTGTTCTTCAGGAAGCAATGTGGGTTCGCATGTTTTAAACGGAATAGGAGCAGACCCCAACCGGCCTGCTGTGCGTTTTTCTTTCAGCAAGTACAATACGAAAGCGGAAATTGATTTTGTGGTGGAGAAATTGAAGGAGTTGTATGCAGTGAAGGTTTGAAGTGCCGCCCTT
>DATEMK010000397.1:0-4462 GCA_035275625.1 Bacteroidia bacterium | reverse complement strand
TGTCAATAAGCAGGAAATTCTTTTTTCGCTGGATGATGACATTGTAATAAATAAAGCGCAGGTGAAAGACACCCGTACGCTGTTTTTGAATAATCAAATTATAAAAATGCCTGGAAAAACAGGTGGTGAAGAAGAACTTGCATTGCTCGAAGGTGTTTATATGGCTCCTGATGCCACCAAAGCGGATGGAGTTGATAAAGAATTCCAAACCGATCTGAAAAATTTTTATACGGTTGGAAATAAAGAAAGCAAATATGTTTTGCCCGAAATGAATGTTTTTAAACCTTATCCGAATGCACGGTTGGGATTTATCCTCGCTTCACCGGTTTTGTTGTTGAATGAAGGTACGAGAATGGTTACAATGACTTTGCAATGCAAATTAGATGCTGCAATATGTAATGATACTGGTGAAAAAAAAATTTATCCTGAATTTTATCCGTTGGATTCATTGTATGAGCAAGTTGCAGAAGCTTTAAAAACCCAATATTATTATGTAAGCGAAGAGCTTATTGCAACAGCAGTTAAAAAAGGAATTGATGCAGCAACAGCAGAAAATCTCAGAAAATTTTTGGTCACACCTAAAGGACCTGATCCGGATACCGGTCTGAAGGAATATTGTTATTCCCCGGCTGAAATAAAAAAATTTGACACCATAGTTTTACCCGGTGTTTTTGAAAACGCAGTGGATGTTAATTTAGAAGTAATCACCCAATTATTTAAAAAACGTAAACCGTTAAAACTTTCATTCAGCGGAGAAAAAGAATGGATTGAGCCGAGTGAAGAGCCTGTTACTTCTTTTAATATTACTCCAACCGGGCATTCCGATCAGTTTACATTGGAAATAAAAGCAACCTTAGATTCAGGCAAAGACGCGGTAACTTTTTATAACAAAGAAAACCTGAAGGAAGATTTTAATACCATCTTACCATTGGTAAAAATTGAGCTGGATGATAAATATAAAATAGAAATAAGATATAAATATGACGGTGACGGCTGCTGCCTGAACAAAAATCTAAAGTTTGAACATGATAAAATCCCCATTTCTCTTTACCATTTTTTCAGAAATGTAAAAGTAGAAGGCGAAACCAAAATTGATGTTCAGGTATGCGGGGTCAAAAATATCATTGTGCAGAATGATGAGAGTGTGCAGGATGTAAATGCTCCGATACTCCCATTTGGCAACAGGCCTAAAGTAGGCGCCTCATTTTATATTGGAAACAAAGAAATATTTTCTAAAAACTGGCAGGAACTATGGATAAATGCAGAATGGAAAGACAAACCGGCCAATTTTGAAGATCACTATAATTATTACTCCCTGGAGTCTGAAAAATATGAAGATGGCACTATCAAAATACTTGAATCTAGTTTTAAAGTCAGCGGAGCAGTGCTGGATCAAAGTCAATGGAAAGGAGATGTAAAAAAAAATTTATTTAACGATAGCAGTTCGACAGCGGCTTCATTTTGCAATCGTGTTCCCCCCGAACCAAATGATAACCTGGATGTATATAACTATAGCAGGGACAATTTTCCCGGTTATTTATATAAGCCAAAAAGCAGTGACTTAACTGATTTACTTCAATATAATGTTAATTCGTATTATGGATTTCTAAGACTCACATTAGGAGGTGTTAGTTTCCAGCATCATCGTTTCCCCTTTGTGCTTGCCCGGTACATGATGAAACTTGCAGGGTTAAGTGATCCGATAAAAATTAACGATGCAAAAAAGCTGATTGGGGATGTTGTTGATTTAGCAGGGAAAATTCGGGACTTGATTGTACTTAATATCGGAAATATAAATGCAATAAAAAATAAAATAACACAAGTTGTTACTGATTTAACAGCGATCAAATCGGAGATCAGCGGCCTCGATGCACCGGTAAATGCAATTCGTGATAAAATTGATGACATCCAACTTAAGGCAGGGAGTGGTGGTGGCATAAAGGAATTAACTGACCAATTAATTCCGGTCATAAATGATGTCATAGATGATCTTGCAACCGGAACAACGGCCAGCATTAATCATGCAAAAACCCTTATGCCTGTAATAAAAACAAAGGTTGTGAAGATTGGAGAGAAAATAAATGGGATTATCAGTGACGTTTCTTCAATTCAAACTCAACTGGATAATATACAACCTGCCCTGACTTCAATTACCAGTCATATGACTGCGTCAATAAATGCTTTGACAAGTATAAAAACGGATGTTAGTAACGTATTGGATTCATTAAATTCTCTTACTGCTTCCGGAACGGGTATGCTCAATGTTTTTATAACAAATATTAATAAAATAAAAGAACTGCTCAAACCGGATGAAAGTTTAAAGAACGGCACACCGCCTGAACCCTATACTCCAGCGATAAAAGTTATTTCTATTGATTATCATGCCAAAGCTGATATTAATGATATCACTCTCATCCACCTCTATCCCTATGATGGAACCTGCAAGCAGGAAGAAATTCAACTCGAGCCGGCATTGTTCCCGACCTTCTGCGATGAAGGAACATTATTTATCGGTTTGGAAAATTTAGTGCCGGGAAATAATCTTAATATTCTTTTTCAGTTGGCTGAAGCCACAGCAGATTCTGAATCAGAAAAAGAAGAAGTGAATTGGTATTATCTTGATAACAACGTTTGGAAATCATTACGCTCCGGTTTTGAAGTGCTGGATGATGCAACAGAAAACCTTACCATGTCGGGCATTGTAAAATTTGCTTTGCCTGAAAACATGACAAAGGATAATACCATCATGCCGAAAAATCTGCACTGGATAAAAGCCGCTCTTCCGCAAAACAGCAAATCAGTAAGTGAAACTGCAGGTATACACACCCAGGCGATTCGCTCCACTTTTACCAATACGGAAACAAATGACAAATTGCGGCTAAGCGCCCCGTTAGCTGCAGAACAAATTTCAAAGCTCAATACAGCAGATGCCTCGGTTAAAAAAGTCGCACAGCTGTACGAATCATTTGATGGCCGGGTTCCTGAAAGCGAAGGATTGTTTTATGTCCGTATAAGTGAATTGCTTCGTCATAAGGGAAGGGCCATTCAGAAATTCGATTATGAGCGGATTGCCATGGATGCATTTCCGCAATTGTTCAAAGTAAAATGCATCAGCCACAGTTTTGCTTTGAACGCTCACCAATATACGAATGATTTTCCTTATGCACCCGGTTATGTGCTGCTTGCAGTCATTCCGGACCTGACTAAACTGAAAGCCGGTAATTCTTTTGAGCCGAAAGTTCCTGTGAGCATTTTGGAAAAAATTGAAGAGTATATGCGAAAATGCAATTCAACATTTGTACGCTTCCGCGCAATGAATCCCCGTTACGAAAAAGTTCATTTCTGCCTGAAGCTGAAATTGATTTTAGGCAAAGATGAAAACTATTACAAAGAAAAACTTAAAGAAGATCTTCGCGAGTTTCTTGCTCCCTGGGCGGTTGGCGAATACGGTAAGCTTACGTTTGCGCAGCATGTGAGACGCGGTGAAATCATTCAATTCCTTGAAACCCGTGATTATATTGATTTCCTTATCGAGCTCAATATGCGCCATGAAAAAACAAAGGGTTTCGAAACAGCCCCCGAATTGATTCCATCCGAGGTAATTCCGGAAACTCCGCGCTCCATTTTAGTGGCAGGGGATATTGACGTATCCATTGAACCTGATAGCTGCGAAGAATGGTCAAAGAGTGACGCTCCTTGTGACCATGAGCCTGAAAAAATTAATAATTATTGCAACAAAATAGTCACATATTGATCAAATAATGGCTGACGGGGATGAAGTAAATAAATTCATTAGTAAAGCAAACAAGGTATTTCCTGAATATCTTGATTGGGAAAAGCTGCGTGATGAAGGAAGGGATTACCTCGGAAAATTCTCTGGTAAATTATGGACGGATCATAACACCCATGATCCGGGCATTACCATTTTGGAAATGCTTTGTTATGCCATCATGGATTTGGGATATCGCACCAACCTTCCTGATGCTGATATTTTTGCACGTAAACCCGATGACGACACATCAGCAAAAGACAATAATTTTTTCACACCATCCCAAATTCTTGCATGCAACCCGGTCACCATTATGGATTTCAGAAAAATGCTCATTGATATTGCTGGTGTCAAAAATGCATGGCTCGAAAATTCGTTTTATGACTGCAACGATTCCAAAAACACAAATCCTGGCAGAAAAGAAACTGCTTGCTCTGATTGTTACAATGGTTTATACCATGTGTACATCGAGCTGGAAAATAATTATAATTTAAGGATTGACAAAGAGAAAGAAGAGTACGAAAAACTTATTGATAAAATAAAATCCAGGTTGCTGTCGCACCGAAATCTTTGCGAAGATTTTATTGACCTGCATATTTTGTGTAAAAAAGAAATCGGTGTGTGTGCGGATATTGAACTTAATACCGGTGTCAACCCCGAAGACGTTTATGTGAAGGCGGTGGAAAAGCTGCG